>CAZSPH010000018.1:0-27994 GCA_964608715.1 uncultured Gemmatimonadaceae bacterium
AGGAAGAGCTGAAGTTCGAATTCGTGAAGCTGGCAACGAGGAGTTACAAATGAGCGGGGACATGAAGCTCACCCTGAAGGTCTGGCGGCAGGCTGGTCCGAACGCTGCCGGCGGCTTCGTCACCTATCAGGCGAACGCCAACGAGCACATGTCCTTCCTGGAGATGCTCGACGTGGTGAACGAGGATCTCACCGCCAGGGGCGAGCTGCCGATCGAGTTCGATCACGACTGCCGCGAGGGGATCTGCGGCATGTGCTCGCTGATGATCAACGGCACTCCGCACGGTCCACGTCGCGCTACCACCACCTGCCAGCTCCACATGCGGGAGTTCCGCGACGGTGAGGAGATCGTGATCGAGCCGTGGCGGGCCGATCCATTTCCGATCATCCGCGATCTGGTGGTCGACCGCACCGGGTTCGACCGGATCATCGCTTCCGGCGGCTTCATCACCGCACCTACCGGCAGTGCGCCGGATGGCAACGTGATTCCGGTGCCGAAGGTGGCCTCCGATCTGGCCATGGATGCGGCTGCCTGCATCGGCTGCGGTGCCTGTGTCGCGGCCTGTCCCAATGCCTCGGCGATGCTGTTCACCGCGGCCAAGGTGACCCATCTCGGGCAACTGCCGCAGGGACAGGCTGAGCGGCATCGCCGGGTCATGGCGATGGTGAATCAGATGGATGAGGAAGGATTCGGCGGCTGCACCAACTTCGGTGAATGCGAGGCTGCGTGCCCGAAGGAGATATCGGTATCGACGATCGCCAGGATGAACTGCGACCTGGTGCGGGCCACTATCACCGATCGCGGTGCCACCGCGGCGGCGTCCGGTCACGGCTGATGCAACGATGGCCGGTGCTACTGGCAGCAGCGCTGTCCGTGGCACCGGCCGTCCACGGCCAGCGGATCACGTTTGATCCCACAGCCAGGGCCGTGGGGGTATGGATCAGGGCTGATCCCGTTCCCTACGGCAGGGTAGACCACCAGTTCGCAATCAGTCAGACTTCAGTCTCAGCCGCAGTGCGGGCCGACCGCTATTCGCTCATCGCTACCGTCAATCTCGAATCAGCCACCCTGCCGGACGGTGAACTCACGCCGGGAGCCTGGGGTGAGGGCTTCGTGGACCGGCGGCATCCCCATACCACCGTCCATGAACTGCTCCTCACCGGACGTGATGTGCTGGGCGATATCGATGGTGCTGGTGAGCTGGGTCTGTTCCTTGGGAAGGGGTTCGTTCCCTTCGGTACCGATGACCCGATGGCGCGGCCGTTTCAGGCTTTCCCCGTCAACCACCACCTGTCCCAGATCCTGGAGCGGGCAGTTGCCGGTGTGCAGTACCGGCTGCACCCCGTGACAGTCGAGGCGGCACTCCTGAATGGCGACGAGCCGGAACGTGCATCCCAGTGGCCACTGATTCGTCTCCCGGGGGGGACATGGCGCTTCGGAGACTCGTGGAGCGCCCGGCTCCTCCTTGAACCTTCTGCGGGAACGGAGTTCCAGGTTTCGATCGCTGACCTGCATTCGCCGGAGCACCGACTCGGCGCCGGGGGCAATGCCCGGAAGTACTCCGCGTCGGTGCGGACGGCGCGCAGCATCGCCGATGGGGAAGGCGGCTCGTACCTGCTGGCCGAATGGGCCCGCACCGAGGAACTGGAGGGCTACTTTGTGTTCTCGACCATGCTGGCCGAAGTCGAGCAGAAGTATCGCGACTGGAGGGCGGCCTACCGGTTCGAGCGGACCACCAGGCCGGAGGAGGAACGTCTGCTGGACCCGTATCGAACGCTTCGACCTCATCTGGAAAACAGCATCCTGGGCATGACCAGATGGTCGCTGCATACTGTGCGGATCGCACGGGAATGGCATCCTGCCGGAGATGTCCGTCTGGTGCCGTTTGCCGAGGCCACGCTCGGCGCGGTTTCCAGGAGCGGTGAAGGGATCGTCGATGTGGGCGGCATCTATGGTGGTAGTGGAGTGCGACACCTCCGGTTCGGAATTCTGCTGGACTGGCGGGGAGCGGGACACCGCATGGGAAGATACGGCGTGCTCGATCGACACGCCGGACACTGACCGGCATCGGCCGGGGAGTTGAGACTGATGAAATTCGCTGCAAGCCGACTGCTCCTCGCAGCATCGGCCACTCTATGGGCATGCGGCAGCACCGACAGTTCCGGTCCGGCCCCCGAGGATGATCTTCGGCTGGTGATCGTCGGCGGCAACAACCAGTCCGGCGAAGTCGGCATTACGCTGCCGGCACCACTGACCGTGCGGATTTCCGCAGGGAGCGCACTGGTCCCCGGAGTAGCGGTCTCCTTCACGGTGATCGAGGGAGGCGGAACAGTCTCCGCAGCATCGGTGACCACCGACGCCAATGGCAGGGCTGCTGTGACCATGACACTGGGGCCGACGCCCGGTGACAATGTCGTGATCGCGTCAGCCGCGGATGCAGACGGGCCGGTCGAATTCAGGCTGGAGGCAACCGCAGCGCCACCTGCCGATCCCGTTCTCACCGCCACCTATCCCGTCCCGGCGACCTACGGGCATCATGATACCTTCGTCCGGGATGGCATCGCCTTCGTATCTGCGTGGAATGCCGGACTCCACATTCTCGACGTCGGCGGCGGGGGCGCGGGTGGATCGCCATCCAGTCCGGCCGTCATGAGCACGATCGTGACTCCTGATGCCGGAGTAGCAGGCGGTGCGCAGGTTCACAACGCCTGGTGGTTCCACAACCCCGTGACCGGCGAGAAGCGGTATGTCTTCGTAGGTCAGGAGGGACCAGGAACCGTCGGAGGAGGCGCTTCGGGTGATCTCCATGTAGTCGATGTCAGCAATCTCTCCGCTCCGGTGGTGGTAGCGAGACTGCGGATACCCGGGACCGGTGTCCACAATTTCTGGATGGATGAGGCGCGACAGGTGCTCTATGCCGCGTGGTACAATGGCGGAGTGGTCGCGGTCGATGTCTCCGGAACGCTGAGCGGTAACCTCGCCGGCCGGATCATTGCGCGGAGTACCAACTCGGCCACCACCAACGAATACACCTGGGGAGTGATGCTCTCCGGAAATACTCTCTATGCCTCGGACATGATCCACGGCCTGTATGCGCTCGATCCGATCACGCTGGCACCGCGAGGACTCGGGCCGGTGGCCGATCGCTATACCTCCGACCTCTGGATTCACGGCAGTACCGGCTATTCCGGCACCTGGGGTACCCGGTTGACCGGAAACCGCGGCGATGTCATCCGCATCTGGGCCATCGGCGCCAATGGTGTGCCGACCGCAGCCGGATCGGTGACCATTCCGAACATCAGCACGGTCAGTGATGTGGCCGTGACTCCCGATGGCTCAACCCTTGTCGCGACGGCAGAAGGCCCCAACGGCGGACTCTACGTCTATGGCCTGGCTGATCCGCGCAACCCCGTACTGGTGGGGTCAGTCCGGGTGAACACCGGGCTGCACACCGGCGAGATCGCGGTGATCGGCGGGAGGACCTACGTGTTCGCCGCACGCAATCCACCTCAACCGGCTCTCCAGGTCTATGACATCACCCATCTCGTCCCGTAGTGTCCGGCTGCTGACTCTCCTCCTGTTGTCGCAGGGCGGGGTGGTCGCAGCGCAGCAGCGGTTGCCGGGGTACGGCCCCGCAGCATCCGAGCGCCAGCGCAGCCTGGAGCAGCGACTGATTGCCGTTCCGGACACCGCAGTCATCCGGCGGCACGCCCGGACCCTGGCCGCCGAGCCGCATGTGGCGGGGACTCCGGCGCAACTGCGCACGGCGGAGTACGTCCTCCAGCAGATGGCTTCGTGGGGACTCGATACGTCGCGTGCCGAGTACCGGATCTACATGCCGTATCACGATTCCACCGTGGTCGATGTCCTGGCGGAGGGAAGACGCCAACGGCTCTCGCTCGACGAACCGCCGCTGCCATCCGATCCATCCACCGGCTCATCGTGGCCGGCAATGGTCGGCTACTCAGGTGCCGGTGATGTCACCGCTCCGGTCGTCTACGTCAACTATGGTCTCCCCGCTGACTACCGGACTCTCGATTCGATGGGTGTCGATGTTCGCGGCAAGGTTGCGATTGCACGCTACGGCAGATCGTTCCGGGGAATCAAGGCGCGCGAAGCCGAAAAACACGGTGCCCTCGCGCTCATTCTCTACAGCGATCCGCTGGATGACGGCTTCCTGGTGGGTGAGGTCTATCCCGACGGCCCGATGCGCAACCCGGATGGTGTGCAGCGCGGCTCGATCCTCAACAGTTTCGGCGATCCCAGTACTCCCGGATGGCCGTCGACCCGGGATGCACGCAGACTCGCCGAGAATGAGATGGACCTGGCGAAGATTCCGGTGGTGCCGATCGGCTACGCCAATGCCGAACGGATCATGGGGAAGATGAGTGGCCCCTCTATTCCCGATTCGTGGCAGGGCGGACTCGGCTTCCGCTATCGCATCGGCAGTGATGCCGTGAGCGCACGGGTGGCGGTGTGGCCCGAGCGCGGAGAGCGGGCATACAAGGACATCGCCAACACCTTCGGTACGCTGCGCGGGGCGGTGCTTCCCGATGAGCTGGTGATCATCGGCGGCCATCGCGATGCCTGGAGTCCGGGAGCGGTGGATGATGTCTCCGGAGTGATCGCGGTGATGGAGGCCGCCCGTGCGCTGGGTGCCCTCGCTCGCGAAGGAATACGGCCGGACCGGACGGTGATCTTCGCGACCTGGGACGCCGAAGAATGGGGACTGATCGGTTCTACGGAATGGGTGGAGGAGAATGCTGCGATGCTGGCTGAGCAGGGTGTCGCCTACATCAATCTCGATGTCGGGGCCAGCGGTCGCAGCTTTTCCGCTGCCGGTACGGCCACCATGCATCAACTGATGAGACAGTTGACCGGACTGGTGCAGCAGCCGGGGGACACCGTGACGGTACTGCGTGACTGGTCGCGTCGCACCGTCACTTCCCAGCGGCCCCAGCCGCCATTGGGCGACCTCGGTGGCGGTTCCGATTTCATGGGCTTCTACAATCACCTCGGTATTCCGGCTGCCGGATTCGGGTTCGGCGGTCCGGGTGGATCGTACCACAGCGGCTACGACACGTGGACCTTCATGGAACGGTTCGCCGATCCGGGCTACGTCGCCCACCAAGCTGCCGGGCGGATTGCCGCACTGATGGTCTCGCGACTCGCGAATGCGCCGGTGGTGCCGTTCGAGCCGGCGGAGCTGGGCCGCTACCTGGTGCAACTGGTCGAGCGCACCAGGCGGGAACCGGGAGCCGACCGGATCCGCAACGAGCTGGATCGGGTGGCTACGTCTGCCAGCATCATGGCGACCGTGGGCGATGAATTCGTCACTGCCCGCGCCCAGGCGCTCGACACGGATCCATCTGCGGCATCACTGGCGGAGGTCAACCGGCTGCTGCGCGAGGTGGAGCGTCAGTTCGTGGTGGATGGGGGACTGGTGGACAGGCCCTTCCTCAGGAACATCATCTTCGCTTCGGACCGCGACAACGGCTATGCCAACGTCCAGTTCCCGATGGTGGTCGAGGCGCTGCGCGATGATGATGTGGCGCGTGCCGCTGCGGCGGCGACGGAACTGTCCAGCAGGATCGCCAGGGCGACAGGCAAGGTGGAATCCGCCCGCCGGGCATTGCGTCCGTAGGGGCAGGCCCCCGTGCCTGCCCCCAGCCGCCGCCGTCAGGCGACGGTGATGGACGCGGCCGGGCCGGTGTGAAATGGGAGGCCGCGGGGGCCCGCACCTACGCGTCCGATGTGGTGGCCTGTTGCCGGGCGACGCATGACGTCGCCCCTACGGCAATGCCGGATGGCAGGCGCCATCCGGCAACCTCGAACCCCCGGGGAGGAACGATGCGAATCCATCAGTCTATCTCACTGCTTCTGATGGTCCTGCCTGCAGCGCTCGCTGCGCAGTTCGTCAGCGGCAACGTCACCGACCGCAGCACCGGGCGGCCGATTCCGTATCCTGCTGTGCAGCTCCTCGACGAGAGTGGCGCGCCTGTCACCAGGGTGTCGGGCAGCGGCAGTGGCCGCTTCTCGGTGATGCTGCTGCCGGGAAAACCCTACAGCGTGATCATCGCTGCGATCGGCTACCGCCCGGTCAGGGTCGGCCCCTTTGCCATCGGAGATACTATCCTCGCGATGCAGGACATCCGGATGGAGCCGATGGTGGTGCCGCTGGCGGATGTGGTGACTACCAGCGATGCCGGCAGGTGCCAGCCTGATCGTGCGGCGGCGGCACGGATGGCACCCGTCTTCGACGCGGCGTCCAATGCCGTCGACGTGATGCAGAGCAGCCTGGAATCCGATGACGGGAAGTACGTCGTGCGAACGATCAATGCCACCATATACCTGCTGAAGGGCGGCGGTGAGCATGTCGAGGCGGATACTCTCCACCGGCACTGGCTGTCCTGGCCGGTGGGTACTGCCGGCGGCGACACCCTGGTGCGGCTCGGATTCGGGTTCCAGTCGGGGCGAACATCACGCGGGCCGAACGAGTGGCGATTCTATGGGCCGGGACCTGAAACGATCTTCAGCGAATGGTTCGTGGCATCACACTGCTTCGCGGCCGCCATCGACCGGACCGATTCCACGACTTTTCTGGTAGTGTCCTTCGAGCCAGCGGAGAAGAGCAGGAAGATCGACATATCGGGGAAGCTGGTGCTCGATACTGCGACCATGGCGCTGAGGCGGATCGAGTTCAGGCACGTCAACCTTCCGGATCAGTTTCCGGCCGGTTCATCCGGGGGGATGGTGGAGTTTGATCAGCGCGGTGATGGGGTCTGGCTGCCGATGCGCTGGGTGATGTATGCCCCGATTGTTACCTCGGGTCAACTGGTAACCATGAGAACCACCGGCTCGCTGCCGCCGGGAGTCACACTCGACCCTGCCATCCTGCGGCGGATACAGGGAGAGCCCAGGGCAATCGGCCGCAAGGAGATGCGCGGCGAGGTGGTGGGGTCGCCGTAGGGGCGACGCGATGGGTGTACGCCCGCACGATTGAGGAAGCGTTCCCGTCTTCAACCGAGGAGAGCATGATGACACGCATTTCAGGTGGTTTCATCCCGGCGGTGGTTGGCGGCATCGTCGTCGCCGCATGCCTGCTGCCGACGCGGTCGGTGTCGGCTCAGAGGCAGCTCACCGCCACCATCGATCTCACCATCGATGGCAACACCAACGACCTGACCCGGGTTGGCTACGTCGCAGTATCGAGGTCCGGCGTGATTGCCATCACCCAGCCGCGGGACAACCTGGTGCGTTTCTTCCGACAGGATGGCAACCCGCTCGGCACTTTCGGGCGGAAGGGCGAGGGACCGGGTGAGTTCCGATCCATGCGTGGCGCAATGACCTGGAAGGCTGACACCCTGATGTTGGGGGAGATGTCCGAACGACGCATCACCTTCGTATCGTCGGACAGGAAGCTGGTCCGGACTACCAGAGTGGCGCTGGACCGCCTGGGAGATGGCGGTCGTTATCCCATGCCATCCCTGGGTGGCAGCAATTTCGGGGCGGTACTCCCCGACGGGAGCTATCTCGTGTGGGCTCAGCCGAGAGAGGATGCGGTTCTGCCAGCCTGGCTCAAGCTTACTGAGAAGGGAATGATCCTGACGGCGGGCACATGGTGACCGAAGCAATCCAGCCCGCAGGCTGGCGCTCCGTACAGGTGTCCCATCCGGTGCTACCCTTCCGGGCAGCATCCGAGCTGAACATCTGCAGTAGATGGATTCCTATGAGCGACCTGGCAATGTCAACCGATCGCCGGACGTCATCCACGAGCCGCCCGAGTCCCCAGGAAGGAGTTCCCAGGTGAACACCAGGAGATCCCTCGTGCTGCTGGCCGCATCCTGTGTGTTGGCGCTGGGATGCGGTGACTCCGGTAGCGCTGTCCCGGAGGACGTTCTGCCGGGCACCATGGTCATCGGTCCATCCGATGATCTGGTGATGCCGGGTGGCATGGAGATTACCAGCAATTCGATCATCATGTCGGACGGTGAGGCGCCGTATCTGCGTATGTTCAACATGAAGGGAGAGCTTGTCGCGACAGTTGGCGGACAAGGCGAGGGTCCGGAGGAGTTCAAGGGTGTTGGCTCGATCGGGTTGCATCGCGGTGCGGACGGCACCGACGACCTTGTCGTGTTCGATTTTCGACTGCAGCGTGTCCTGAAGTACAAGGTGTCGGACTCCTCGCTGGCGATAGCAGGTAGCCCGGTGCAACTGGTAAGCGGAGGCTCGTCCAAGCTGGGAGTCTTCGCTGGTGGAGATATGGTTACGATTGGGGCGTTCCAGGGCGGGGCGCTCAAGCTGTACGACGGCAGCGGGACCAGGAAGGCGGAACTCGGCGTGGTGCCGTTCGTCAGTCCGGAGCTACCGCAATCATTGGCCCAGCAGATTATTGCCGGCAGGTTGGCCATCCACCCCAGCGAGCAGCGTCTGGCGATAGCGGCCAGGCATGCTGGCAGGATCGATATCTACGATGGCATCACAGGTGAGAGTTCTGCCGTAAAGGCACCTCTCCCCTTCATGCCGGGCGTGAGGACTACCAGTAACGGCGCTATGGACGTGCTCGTGACGGATGGCGCCACGCAGTTTGGCTACATCGATGTCGCAGCTTCGTCCTGCTGCATCTACGGCCTCTTTTCCGGCCGCACCCGCAGGGAGTTTCCTGAAACGGCGTTCAAGGGTAACCAGATCCATGTTTTCCGCTGGGATGGGCGCCTGATGCGGGTTGTGCCGCTGGATCACGAACTGTACATGGTCGCGGCCAACAGGGACGGATCGAAGCTCTATGGCGCCATCTTCGATGCCCAGCCGGCCGTCTACGTATACGACATGGGGCCGAGGTGAACCTGACGCTTCTCCTGGCCGCAGCCACGTTCGCCCCTGCGCTCCAGCTCCATCCGCAGGCGGCTGGTGCCACGGCGGTGGTCGGGTTTGCATGAGCTATCATTTCTCCATGTTTCGACTGCTCGCCCTGCTACTCAGCGTGATGCTGGCACCAGTGATGTCACCGGCGCTGCCAGGTCAGGCCGATGACAGTGCAACACGTGATCTGATCAGTTCGCTGGTCGTCGCCCGGAAGGGCTTCCCCCAGATGGACCGGCGCGGTGCCGGAACTCCGCGGATCATCGAGCGCTGCGTCGGGTACCCCACCGACCACCGCAAGCTGCTCGAAGCCCACGAAGTGTCATCGGCGCGGTTCCGGCAACTCAACTCGCCCGACCGTGAAGCGACTTGGGACCTGATCTGCCTGAGATCGATGCTGTACGCGATCGATGCTCCAGGGACCGGTGGTGGTGGAGTTCCTCCCGGCACCGCATGGATCAGGGCTGCCCTCGGGCCTCTGACATCCTGGCTGAACGATCATCCAGCCGACCGGACCATGGCGGGAATGCTCGCGGTGCTGCTGCTGGATGGCGCCCGGGGACGGCTACCGGCCTGGCGCGATATGGTGAATGACAGGCGCGACTCGATCACCTGGATCGACATACCCGGGATCGGGCCGCTACTCTACCGCAGCGTGAATGCGGCTGTAGAGGATTCGGTCGTGTGGCGAGCCTGCACCGCCACCGCGATTGCCATGATGAAGGAGGTGATGGCGCGGGACTGCTCCACTCGGGCCCTCGCGGCCGGCGCAGACTCCACCTGGCACCTGTTGAGAATATCCTGGAAATCCCTGATCACCTTTGATACGGCAACCGGATTGACCGCATTCAACCTCGCAGCCATCGCAGCCCGCGACCCCGCAGCACGATCGGATTTCGCCTGGCACCTTGAGAGCCCGGTCGAGAACGTCGTCCGGAACTGCCCCGCATGCTGGGGCAATGGGGTGATCAACGGCTACGGGTTCACGGGCCCGATGGCCGTATACGGGGAATATCGCCTGTCGGAGGAAGAACGATTCGAAGTGCTCCGGCTGGCCTCGGAGGATCTGCCCGACTGGATCGATGCGACCGCTGCCAGGCATCACGCAGTCAAGCGGCAACTGCGCATATCTCTGCCGCTCAGCTACCGGGAGGACCAGCGGAAGCTGTTCTCCGATGCCAGGCCGCAGATCCAGAACCTGCTTGCTCACGCTCTCACTACCGCTCACGCCGCGGGGACATTTCGGGCCTGTATCACAGTCGCCGATCCTCTTGTACCGGCCTGCCTCAACCGACCTCCCTCCGGTACACCCGAGCCCCTGGGGGTGCGGGTGCAGTCGCAGCAGCTCTGGCTGCTGGATGGGTCCCGGCATCGTCTCACCACCTACGCCTTGCCGATCGACGAACTGGACCTGAACGAGGAGCAGGGCACCTTGACCGGCGAGGTGAAGATCTCCCTGCGCTGGTGGTCGCTCGATCGTGCCGGCCAATGGGATACCACCGTCACCCGCAGCATCGCGGCACCCAGGAACGCGCTGAAGAACGGCTGGCTCACCGGAGTGATCGACCACGCCGATACCGGGCATGACAGGTGGCTGTTGACTGCGGTGCAGCCGAATGGACGCACTGGCGGTGCCATGCAGGATGGAGTCGAACCGCTGTCGGAAAAGCCATTGGCTCTATCCGATCTGTTCATCGGTGCCGCCGGTCAGCGACTGCAGTGGGTGGGCGATGACGGCGAGCCGATTCTGCTCGCACCCATGCGCGGAGTCTCCCGCGATGAATCGCTCAGCGCCTTCTGGCAGGTGCGGAGCACCGAAGCAGATTCCGCGGTACTCTCGCTGCGACTGTCTCCGCTGGAGTCTGATGGCGCGCTCAGGGAGAAGGGGCAGGGGGTCGAAGTCACCACGAGAGTGTCGGTGGGGCGTGAGCTCACCCGGTTCGATCGTGAATTGAATGTCGCTCATCTCGATCGTGGGCTCTATCGGCTGGAAGTCGTCGTCACTCTGGATGGCGGTAGCAGTGCAGCCCGCAGCACGGTGCTGTCGATCTACTGAGTACTGGAACAGACATGTGCGATCGTTGCTGTCACAGTCGTCTCCTGCATGATCCCAGCTTGCAGACAACCCCGGGAGTAACCTTGCCCGCAGTTCGACCATACCTGCTTCTGGCAGCTATCTGCCTGTTGTCGACCACTGCGCCAGCGCAGGGTCCCGGCTCTGATCGCGGATCAGTCGAACGGGAGCTGACAGGGTTGATGCGCCAGGCCGCAGCCGCCCGGAACGACCCGGCACCCGTGTTGGCAATCGTCGAACATCTGGTGAGCCTCAACCGCGCGGCGGTACCCGGCACCGCCTCGGTCGCAGTTCTCGACGGCGAGCTGTACTCCGAGGCCATCTGGCGGCATCTGCACGAGGCACTGAGACGTGATCCCGCTCACCGTCAGGCGCAGGAACTCGCAGCCGACCTGCTGGTCGCCAGCGGTGAGCGTGAGCTGATGGCGAATCAGCGTAAGACCTGGCAGTTGCTGCGAGAGGCTGCTCCGCTCGATCCGCAGGTGCTGCTGCTGCGTGCCCGCGACCAGCGGCGTGAAGACCACGCCGACAGCGCGGTGGCTCTGCTCCATTGGGCACTGGAACGGGGAGGCAACCGGTCGCTGCTAGGTCTCGAACTGGCCCGCACCAACGCCATGCTAGACGATCGCGGCGCGGCACTCGGCGCGTATTGGAGCGGCGCCGCGACGCTCGACGAGCTGGGCCGCGGTTGGTACCGCGCTGACCTTGCCTGGCTGGTGACCAGCGACTCGATCGCCGAGTTCGATCGACTGGCCGCTGCCGACGTGGAGCCCTGGCTGCGGCGGTTCTGGCGGGAGCGGGATGCGGCGTCCGCCGGTAAGGAAGGTGACCGGCTGATGGAGCACTTCCGGCGGTGGGCGCTGGTGCATCGTGACTATCGGGTGGTCTCTCCGACCAGAAGGACCCAGTTCGCCCGGGTGGAGTACGTCTTCGAGGGGCTGGATGCCTGCGTCCGGAACGCCGAGAATTTCTACCTGCAACTGGCCTCGGCACAGCGACTGGTGGTGCCACCCGGTGACATCCGCAGTCGCGAGCCTATGCTGGACCATCGTGCCTTCATCTACATGCGGCATGGCACGCCGGTGAGGGTGGTGCGAGGGGTCGGCATCGGGCGACCGCAGCTGAGCATTGCCAACGAAACTCCAGAGGATCGGCTGCGGAGGAACCAGACGCCGGAAGCTCTCTCCGACGAAATGATGGAGTCGATGCTCCTGAACGAATCCTGGCTCTACTGGTTCGATGGTGGCTGGCGGATGCTGCACCTGCGCGGCAGCAAGGCACTCGGCGTATCAGCGCCCACGACGCTTTCCAGCTATCTGCCAGTGCGCCTGATGAAGGGCGGCGGTTTCGCCGAGGACTGGCGGCTCAGGGCAGAGGTGATGCCGGAGTACCGTGAAGCCTATCACGTCATGGCTGGCACTTCGGAGCGGGCACGGAACTGGGGAGGCGGTGATCTGATCACCTGCGAAACGGCGGTTGCCGCTGCGATCGACGACCAGCGCGAGGATTCCTACAGTGCGATCGCCAGTGACAGCGATACTCCGCTGATTCTCGATCCCTGGAATGCGGTGGTGCAGAGCTTTGCGATCGGCACCGAACGGGATGGCTCGAACCGGCTGTTGCTCACCTACGCCATTGCCGACACCTCGCTGGCTGCGGACACCCTGCTCGACGGTCGGCGGCTGATCCGCACCGACTTCAGAATCGTGGCCTACGAGACCGGCAGTGGCCGCGTGATCGAAGTCGACACCATGCGCAGGGTCACCCGCACCGGACCCACCGAGCCGGGAGATCACGTATCCGGCTACTTCGAAATCCCGCTGCCGGCAGGACGCTGGCAGATTGCGGTGCGAGCCGGTCAGCCCGTCGCCGAGCCGCGTCTCTACTCGCTCCACCGCCCGGTGGTGGTCGATGTGGGTGCTGGTCCGGCGCTCGGCGATCTTGTCACCGGCATCGAGGGTGGTGCCCCAACCTGGCCCGCAGGAGGGGAGGCGTTCCCGCTCAACCCGCGGGCGGCCTGGCCGGAAGGCGGCACCATCGAACTGTATACCGAGCTGCGCGGTGTACCTGCCGGTACGGCGGCCAGAATGACCATCGCGGTGGATCCGGTCGAGCAGGATCGTCGGGATGGCATCCGGGTCACCCAGGACCTGGTGACGGACGGCACCGTGACGCCGATCCGGCGCTCGATTGGCCTGCAGACGCTGCCGGCAGGATCGTACCGGCTGCGAGTGACGGTTGATATCGGAGGCACGACGGTCAGTCGCGAGCGCACCGTCCTGATCCATCGCCGGCGCTGAGGAGGAGATGATGCGAAGCATATCCGGACTGCTGCTGGCGATGATGCTACCGGCGCTGCTGATATCCCAGGGAGTACGGGGCAGCGTGATCGAGCGCGAGACCGGACGCGCAATTCCCAATCCACTGGTCAGGGTACAGGACAGTACCGGAGCCACGGTCGCCCAGGTGGTCGGAGATACCCGCGGGGCGTTCCTGGTCCAGCTGGAAACTCCCGGCAGGTATCAGCTCAGGATCGCCGCGATCGGCTATGCGCCGGTCCGCTCCGATTTCATCGAGATCGGTCGCGAAATCGTGGCTGCTCCGGAAATACGGCTGGAATCGATGGTCGCTTCGCTCTCCGATGTCGTCGTGGCGGAGCAGGGTGGTCGCTGCCGTCCCGACCGGGCCACCGGGGAGCGGATGGCCAGGGTTCTGGACGCAGCAGCGACGTCGATGGCAGTGATGCGCGGGGCGCTGGCCGCCGATGCCGGGACATACCGGACCCGGATCGTCAGCATCAGCGCCTTTCCCACCCGGCGCGACACGCTGTTCGAGGCCGACACTGTGATGGTGACGGGCATGCGCTGGCCGCTGCTCAGTGCCGGCGGCGACACCCTCCAGCGTCGCGGTTTCGCCTTCGAGACGGCAGGGTCACGGCAGGGTTCCTGGCTGTTCCTGGGTCCGGGCCCCGAGACGCTGTTCGCCGAGTGGTTCATGGCCAGTCATTGCTTTGCGGCCGCGCCCGAGCGGAACGATTCGTCGACTCTGGTGGTGACCTTCACTCCTGCCGCTGACGGCAGCAGTCGTGTCGATGTAGCCGGTCGCCTGCTGCTCGACGCCCGGACTCTGGCGCTCGGCCGGATCGAGTTCGAGCATGTCAATCTGCCAGGCCGGTTCTCGCGTGGCGTGGCAGGCGGAGCTGTGGATTTCGGCACCACGGGAGAAGGAGTCTGGCTGCCAACCAGGTGGCATCTCTGGGCTCCCATCGAAGCGCCAGTCGCCTCGCCCCCCGGCGTGCCGCTGCCCGGTGAGACCGGGCGGGGCATGCCACAGGACCCCAGGGTGATCGGCCGCAAGGAGGTCCGCGGCGAGGTGGTGGGGTCGCCGTAGGGGCGACGCCATGCGTCGCACCTACAGCCGCGGCAGCGTCACCCCGGTCTGCGCCTGGTACTTGCCCTTCTTGTCGGCGTAGCTGGTCTGGCAGATGTCGTCGTCGTCGGCTTCGAAGAAGAGAACCTGGCAGATTCCCTCGTTGGCGTAGATCCGGGCGGGCAGCGGCGTGGTGTTGCTGATCTCCAGCGTCACGTGGCCTTCCCACTCCGGCTCGAACGGCGTCACGTTGGTGATGATGCCGCAGCGGGCGTAGGTCGACTTCCCGACACAGATCGTCAGCACGTTGCGGGGGATCCGGAAGTATTCCACCGAGCGTGCCAGCGCGAACGAGTTGGGTGGCACGATGCAGATGTCCCCCTCGAACTCGACGAAGCTCCGATCATCGAACTTCTTGGGGTCGACGATCGCCGAGTTGACGTTGGTGAAGATCCGGAACTCGCTGGAGACCCGCATGTCATATCCGTATGACGAGACGCCGTAGGAAATCGCTCCGGCCCGGACCTGGCCATCGACGAACGGCTCGATCATTCCGTGTTCCCGGGCCATCCGGGTAATCCAGCGGTCCGACTTGATGGACATCTTGCAAGCTCCCTGGGCTCTGGCGTCGTAAATGAGGTGGCGCGGCACAATCTAATGCCACGAGGCCGTGGCGCCACGTTGAAAAGCGGCAGGGTCTTCAGTAGGTTTACGGAGGTTGTGAAAGATTTCACTAGGGAGATCGCGGTGCTCCAGGCCTACATCCCGATCCTGCTGCTGCTGGGGTTCGCGACGGTTACCGCCGGCGTGATCATAGGGTTGTCGCATTTCCTCTCGAACTACCGGCCCACCGCCGTCAAGCAGGCCGCCTACGAATCGGGAATGCCCGCACTCGGCCAGGCCAAGGAGCGCTTCTCGGTCAAGTTCTACCTGGTCGCGATGCTGTTCATCGTCTTCGACATCGAGACGGTCTTCATGGTGCCGTGGGCCGTGGCCTTCCGGCAGCTCCCCGAGATGGGCGGCACCCTGCTGGTGGCCATGCTGGTATTCGTGGTGATCCTCGCAGTCGGGTACATCTACGAATGGAAGCGTGGAGGGATGGAATGGGACTGACTCCTGATGGTGGCGGGATCGAGACGATCGAGACGGTATCACCCAACTGGATCACCACCCGGCTCGATTTCCTGACCAACTGGGCCCGGTCCAACTCCCTCTGGCCGATGCCGTTCGGTACCGCCTGCTGCGCGATCGAGTACATGGCGACCGCCGCTTCCCGCTTCGACATCGCCCGGTTCGGGATGGAGCGCCAGTCCTTCTCGCCCCGGCAGGCTGACGTGCTGATCTGTGCCGGCCGCCTGCCGTTCAAGCTCGCCCCGGTGATCCGGCGGATCTGGGACCAGATGCCGCAGCCGAAGTGGGCGATCTCGATGGGCGCCTGTGCTTCCACCGGCGGGATCTTCGATACCTACTCGATGGTGCAGGGGATCGACACGATCATCCCGGTCGACGTCTACGTTCCGGGCTGCCCGCCGCGCCCCGAAGGACTGCTCTACGGGATCATGATGCTGCAGAAGAAGATCCAGGGCGAATCACTGGCCGATCCGTCGCTCCGCATCGAGCACCTGGTGGGGCCTGACGGTCTGTTCCGGCGGCCCGAGGAGATCGACGAGGTCTCCGAACCCTTCGGCAACTCGATCAGCCAGACGAGGTCGGCGTGACGGTGCCGTCTCCCGCTGCCGGGGCAGTGAGGGAATTCGGCGACGCCATTCTCCGCACGGAACTCCGCTGCGGCCAGACGGTGGTGTATGTCACACCGGAACGGGCACGGGCACTGCTGGAATGGCTGAACCACGAACCAACCGAGAACTTCGACTATCTGACGGATATCACCTGCGTCGAGTACCGTGATCCGGAACTGCCGCTCGAAGTGGTCTACCAGCTCCGCTCGCTGGAGCGGAAGGTCGACCTCCGGGTCAAGATCCCGCTCGATCCGGACGGAACGCTCGAAGTCGCCTCGGTGATCGACATCTGGGGTGGCGCCGACTGGCTGGAGCGCGAGGCCTGGGACATGTTCGGTGTCGTCTTCAAGGGACACCCCGATCTCCGGCGGATTCTGATGTGGGGCACCTACGACGAGGGGCATCCGCTCCGGAAGTCGTTTCCGTTGCGCGGACACCGCTCCCGCAGCGAGCAGACGCTGAACGCGCTCAACGCCAACCCCGAGGCGCACTACTCTCTCGAGGAACTGAACATCGCCGCAGCCAATGACGACCTCCCGGCCGACATGAAGCAGCGCCTGATCGACAGCGGCAGGTGGAGCGAATCGTGAAGCGTCGCACCATCGAGATGTCGCTCCGGACCCCGACCATCGATTCCTCCGGTCGCCTGACCACCGCGCCACTCGGCGTGGCGCGCCGGCCATCGGAATCGGTGGCCGAGGACTTCGGCTCCGAGCACATGCTGATCAACATCGGGCCGCAGCACCCCGCCACCCATGGCGTGCTCCGCCTGGTGGTCGAACTCGAAGGCGAGACGGTGCGCCGGGTGATCCCGCACATCGGCTACCTCCACAGCGGCTTCGAGAAGCTCGGCGAATACCGCCAGTACAACCAGATCATCCCGCTCACCGATCGCACCGACTACCTCGCCCCCATGGCGAACAACATCACGCTGGCCATGGCGGTCGAGGCGCTGCTCGGGATCGAGATCACCGAGCGCTGTCGGCTGCTGCGGGTCATCGCGATGGAGCTGTCGCGGATCATCTCCCATCTGGTCTGGGCAGGAACCACCGGGATCGACCTCGGCGCCTTCACCCCGTTCCTCTGGATGTTCAACGAGCGCGAACGGGTCTACAACCTCCAGGAAGCCTGGACCGGCGCCCGGCTCACCACCTCGGTCTCGCGCGTCGGCGGGATGATGGCCGACATCCCCGAAGGCTGGGAGATCGGACTCCGCGAGTTCATCACCACCTTCCCGAAGACCCTCCGCGAGGTGGACACGATGTTCACCCGCAACGCGATCTTCGTCGGCCGGACCCAGGGGGTCGGCTCGATCAGCGCGGAAGAGGCAGTCAACTGGTCGCTGTCGGGGCCGATGCTCCGTGCCAGCGGGGTCGCCTACGACGTGCGCAAGGACCGGCCATACCTCGGCTACGACGAGTTCGACTTCGACGTGCCGATCGGCGAGTACGGCGACGTCTACGACCGCTACCGGGTCCGGATGGAGGAAATGTTCCAGTCGGTGCGGATCATCGAGCAGGCGCTGAACAGGCTCGAGCCGGGACCGATCAACGTCGCGGATCCGAGGGTTATCCTCCCACCCAAGTCGCGCGCGATGAGCGACATGGAGGGGATGATCTTCCACTTCAAGCAGGTGATGGAAGGGGTGAAGGTCCCCGCAGGGGAGGTCTACATGGGAGTCGAGAACCCCAAGGGCGAACTCGGCTACTACATGGTATCAGACGGTACCGCCAAGCCGGTCCGCTGGCGCATCCGCCCCCCCTCGTTCCTCAATCTCTCGGCACTGCCAAGGCTCTGCGAGGGAGCACTGCTGGCCGACGTGATCGCGATCAACGCCAGCGTCGACATCGTGATGGGAGAGGTGGACCGGTGAGCGGCCACGATCAGCAGGAATACGTTCCGGTATTCACCGGCGAGACGCTGGCGGAACTGGAGCGACTCGGCGAGAAGTATCCGACCCGCCGCGCACTGCTGCTGCCGGCGCTGTGGATGGTACAGAAGCGGATCGGCTGGGTACCGCCGGCCGCAGTGCAGGAAGTGGCAGCCCTGCTGGAACTGACCCCAGCCGATGTCTACGGGGTGCTGACCTTCTATACGATGTATCACCAGCATCCGACCGGACGGAACGTCATCCAGGTCTGCACCACTTCGCCGTGCAACATGTGCGGCGCGGAGGATGTAGTAAGGAAGCTCCTGGAGGAGACCGGCTGTGGTGAACTCGGCGCGATTTCCGCCGACGGCCGCTTCAGCGTTGTCGAGGTGGAATGCCTCGGTGCCTGCGGCTTCACCACTCCGATGCTGATCAACGACGACTTCATCGAGTCGGTGACCCCCGACACGGTCGCCGAACTCCTGGCACGGTATCCGTAATGGGCTATCCTCATCCGATTCATCCGGGCGAGACGCCGGTGCTTTCGACCCACTTCGGTGACGCTGGCGCGCGCACCTACCAGGGCTGGGTCGATCGCGGCGGCTATCAGGCTCTCCGCAAGGCCCTGACGATGACTCCCGAGGAGATCGTCGAGGAGGTCAAGACCAGCGGACTGCGCGGCAGGGGCGGCGCCGGCTTCCCGACCGGAATGAAGTGGTCGTTCATGCCGAAGGAGGACGGCAAGCCACACTACCTGTGCTGCAACGCCGACGAATCCGAGCCCGGCACCTTCAAGGACCGCGAGATTCTGCGCTGGACGCCGCATGCGCTGATCGAGGGCTGCGCCATCGGTGCGATCGCGATCCGCGCCGAGATCTGCTACATCTTCGTTCGCGGGGAGTACACCGAGCCGGCTACGATCCTGGAGCGGGCCGTCGAGGAGGCCTACGCCGCCGGGGCAATCGGTCCGAACGCGATGGGGTCGGGCAAGCGGGTCGACATCATCGTGCACCGTGGTGCCGGTGCGTACATCTGCGGCGAAGAGACCGCCCTGATGAACGCGATCGAGGGGCGACGCGGGAATCCGAGGATCAAGCCACCGTTCCCCGCGGTCGCCGGCCTCTTCGGAATGCCGACCTCGATCAACAATGTCGAGACTCTCGCCGCAGTGCCGCACATCCTCAACCGCGGTGGTGCCTGGTACGCCAGCCTGATGCTCGGCAATCCGAAGAGCACCGGCACCAAGCTGATCTCCGTCTGCGGTCATGTGCAGCGACCCGGAGTCTACGAGATCACCCTCGGCCTGCCGATGAAGGACCTGATCTACGACCTCTGCGGCGGGATGCGACCGGGCAGAACCCTCAAGGCGGTGATCCCCGGCGGTTCGTCGGTGCCGATCATGACGCCCGAGGAGGTCGAGGACTGCGCCACCGACTACGAAGGGATCGCGGCCAAGGGATCACTGCTGGGCTCCGGCGGAATGATCGTGATGGACGACACCACCGACATGGTCTACCAGATCATGCGGCTGGCACGTTTCTACGCCCACGAGAGCTGCGCGCAGTGCACCAACTGCCGCGAGGGAACGGCGTGGACCACCAGGGTGCTGGAGCGGATCCTGCGCGGCGAGGGCAAGGCCAGTGATCTCGACCTGCTGCTCGACCTGGCCGACAACATGACCGGACGAACCATCTGCGTACTCTCCGATTCGTGCGCCACCCCGGTGGTCAGCGGTATCCGGAAGTTCCGTGACGAGTTCGAGGCCTATCTCTCCGGAGCGCGTGCTCCGGCGCTGGCGGAGGTCTGAGCCGATGAGCGATCAGGTCACCCTCACCATCGACGGACTCGAAGTCTCGGTTCCCAAGGGGACGATGCTCATCGAGGCAGCCAAGCAGGCCGGCGTGGTGGTGCCGCACTACTGCTACCACCCGTCGCTGCCGTCACCGGCGGTCTGCCGGATGTGCCTGGTGCAGGTCGAGAAGTTCCCGAAGATGGTGCCGTCGTGCGTGACCGCTGCCGCCGACGGGCAGGTGGTGCATGTCCATTCTCCGGAAGCGGTGAAGGCACGCCGCGGAGTGCTGGAGTTCCTGCTGATCAACCATCCGCTCGACTGCCCGATCTGCGATCAGTCCGGCGAGTGCGAACTGCAGGACTTCGTCTTCCAGGAGGGACAGCCGGCCACCCGCTACGCCGACTACCCCAAGCGCTACAATCCGGTCGAGGACTTCGGGCAGGACATCCTCTACATCGCCAATCGCTGCATCCTCTGCACCCGCTGCGTCCGTTTCATGGACGACGTAGCGGAGGATCCGGTGCTGGCAGTGGCCGAGCGTGGTGACCGGGCATTCATCGCGATAGATCAGGGCGAGCGGCTGGATCACCCCTGGTCGGGTAACGTGGTCGACCTCTGCCCGGTCGGCTCACTGGTGTCGAAGGACTTCCTGCACAAGGCACGTGCCTGGGATCTGGACAAGACGGCGTCGGTCTGTACCGGCTGCTCGCAGGGGTGCAACATCATGATCGACACCCGCGACGAGGTCGTGGTGCGACTGCGGCCGCGTCCCAACCTCGACGTCAACCGCCATTTCATCTGCGATACCGGCCGGGCCGACTATCGCTGGATGAATCGCGGCGACCGGATCGAGGCGCCGCTGGAGCGCACTGGCGACGGATTGCGGGCCATAGACTGGCAGCGCGGGACTGCGCGACTTGCCGAACTGGTGAGCGAGGCTCTGGGGCCGGTGGTGGTGCTGTTCGGCCGCCGGGTATCGGTGGAGGGCATCGGCTGGGTCAAGCGCCTGCTCGACGGTGCTTCCGAAGTGGTAGCGGCGGTGCAGGTGCCGACGGGCGATGAGGCTCCACTGGCGTCGATTCCGAATCTTGCCCTCCGCAGTGAGCGCGCTCCCAATGTCCGCGGCGCGGCGCTGCTCGATGTCGGTACCGACTGGGATGGTGCAGTTGCCCGGATTCCCGATGCCTCGCTGGTGATCGTGGTTGATGCGGAACTCGACGATGTCACCGCGATCGGCCTCGCCGCTGCCGATCGGGTGGTACTGATCGGCACGGTACCGGATCCCCGACTCGCCACCGTCGATCTCGTTCTTCCGACGACCTCGCAGGCG
This sequence comes from uncultured Gemmatimonadaceae bacterium, assembly GCA_964608715.1. Taxonomy (GTDB): domain Bacteria; phylum Gemmatimonadota; class Gemmatimonadetes; order Gemmatimonadales; family GWC2-71-9; genus Palsa-1233. Next base: position 21,037 of record CAZSPH010000018.1, read on the forward strand.
GAGGAGCAGGGCGTCTACGTCAATCGTGACGGCAGGGCTCAGCGGTATCTGCCGGCCCGCACTCCGCGCGGAATGGCCCGGCCGGCGTGGTGGATAGCCGCTGCGGCCTGGGCGGCAGATGATGACGGGCGGACAGCACCTGGCACCGCCTCGGACGCCTTCGGTGCGCTGGCTCCGTTCGAAGGACTGGGACATTCGAATCTCGGATTCACCGGAATCGTGCTGAGCGAGGTGACCTCGTGACACCCGAGATGAAGGGCTTTCTTCTCTTCGGCGTGCTGAAGATGGTGATCATCTTCGTGGCGCTGCTGAGTGGCGTGGCCCTGCTGACGCTGCTGGAACGGAAGATCGCCGGCTGGATCCAGAACCGTCCGGGGCCCAACCGGGTCGGTCCCCTGGGTCTGCTGCAGCCGGCCGCGGACGGCCTCAAGAACATCGCCAAGGAGGAGACGCTGCCGGCAGGAGCCAACCGGCCGCTGTTCATCCTGGCTCCGGCGCTGGCCTTCATCCCCGCGATGGTGATCTTCGGCGTGATTCCGCTGGCGGCTCCGCTGCCGGTGGATATCTCCTGGAATCTTCCGCTGATCGGGGAGATCGCCTATCACGGCGACATGACCATTGCCGTCGCCGATCTCCCGATCGGTTTTCTCTTCGTGCTGGCGCTGTCGTCGCTCGGTGTCTACGGAGTAGCGATTGCGGGCTGGTCGTCCAACAGCAAGTACTCGCTGCTGGGCGGACTTCGGGCCAGCGCCCAGATGGTCTCCTACGAAGTGGCCCTGGGCATGGCGCTGGTGCCGGTACTGCTGCTGGCTGGCAATGTCTCCTTCGGCGAAGTGATTGCCGCTCAGCAGGAGTCGCTCTGGTTTGTGGGGCCCCTGTTCATCGCCTTCTTCATAGCGCTGGTATCCGGCTTCGCCGAGACCAATCGTCTTCCGTTCGACATGCCGGAGGCGGAGGCGGAGCTGGTGGCCGGGTACCACTCCGAGTACAGCGCGATGAAGTTCTCGATGTTCATGATCGGCGAGTACGCCCACATCGTCACCATGTCGGCCATGATCGCGACGCTCTTCTTCGGCGGCTGGGACATCCCGTTCACCACCTGGGACGAGCAGGGTGGGCTGGCCCAGACCATCGCGACGCACCTGGCCTTCTTCGCGAAGATGTTCTTCTGGATCGTCTTCGTGATGTGGATCCGCTGGACTCTGCCACGCTTCCGGTACGACCAGCTCATGTCGCTGGGCTGGAAGGTGATGATTCCGCTGATCCTGGTCTACATCATGATCATCGCGACCGCGATCTGGGGAATCCGCATCGCGGTACCCGAGGCGACTCCGCGGGTCGAGGCGCTTATCCTCCTGGGCCTCAATCTGGTCATGGGATATCTGGTCTTCTTCGTCCTCGATCGCGGCCGGGTGGTCCGCGGGGTCGCTGCCCGCGATCGTCTCGCCCGGGCCGGGAGGAGCTGAGATGGCAATCGGTGTGAAGGTGATGAAGCGTCCTGAGGGTGTCTCGTACGTACGGGCAACCCTCAAGGGAATGGCGCTGACGTTCAAGCACATGCTGCAGCCCAGGGTGACGATGAACTACCCGGAGGTGCGCAGCACCGATACCTGGCGGATCGCCACCAGATGGCGGGGCACCCACCGGATGCTTACCGACGAGGCCGGCCGGTCGAAGTGCGTGGCCTGCGGTCTCTGCCCGCAGATCTGTCCGGCCAACTGCATCAAGCTGGTTCCCGGCGAGGACGAGCAGGGCAATCGCTTCCCGCTGATCTACGAGATCGACGAGTTCCGCTGCGTCTTCTGCGGCTACTGCCAGGAGGTCTGTCCGGAAGAGGCGATCCACGTCGGAGTGCACTACGAGAATGCCGAGTACAGTCGCGACCGGTTCGTGTACGATCACGAACGGCTCACGGCACAGACTCATCCGGTTTCGACGCTCTGGGATCCCTCCGATCCGAGGGGCGAGTAGGTGGATCCGCTGCTGATTGCGTTCTGGGGCTTCGGCGCCTGGGCGATCGGATCGGGGCTGGTCTGCATCACCCGGCGGTCGCCGGTAGCGGCCGCACTCTGGCTGGTATCGACGATGTTCGCGCTGGCGGGGATGTTCGTGCTGCTGCACGCACACTTCCTCGCGGCGGTCCAGGTGATCGTCTACGCCGGTGCAGTGATGGTGCTGTTCCTGTTCGTGATCATGCTGCTCAATCTCGACGCCGAGCAGGTGAAACGACGCCGGGCCTGGGTATGGGTGGTGGGGGTCGGCCTCGGTGCGGTGATGGCGGCCCAGCTGGTCACGCTTGGCCGCTACTCTCCGGAACGGCTGGCCGGCGAGTTCTCGACGATGCCGTCGCCCGATCCGGCGCTGGTATTCGCCGAGGGCATGGCGGTGACCGAGGCCACGGCGGCCCGCGGAGTGGTCGGCGCGATCGGTGAGCCGCTGTTCACCGCGTATCTGATTCCATTCGAGGTCACCGGTGTGCTGCTGCTCACGGCTGTGATCGGCGCGATCGTCCTTGCGAAGCGGAGGCTGTGAATGCTGCTCGGTCCGGCTCTGGCCGTTTCCGCGATTCTCTTTGCCATCGGCGTGATCGGGGTGCTGGTCCGCCGCAACGCGATCATCGTCTTCATGTGCGTCGAACTGATGCTCAACGCGGTGAATCTTTCCTTCATCGCTCTGGCGCAGGTGCATGGCATGGGCGGGCAGGTGATGGTGTTCTTCGTGATGACGGTGGCCGCAGCCGAGGCTGCGGTAGGCCTGGCGATCATGCTGGCGGTGTTCCGGCACACCCAGTCGCTCGATCTTGAAACCATCAACCTCCTCAAGGGCTGACGAGTGGCTGGCCTTGCCTGGCTGACGATCGCCCTGCCGTTGCTCGGGGCGCTGGTGAACGGATGGCTCGCCTTCCGCCGTCCGGAGTCGAAGGACGCCGTGTCGTGGATCGGCACCGGCGTGATGGTGGCCGCATTCGCAGTGGCGATCGGCGCCTTCCTCGACATCCGGCACGCCCATGACGGCGTGAAGCTGATCCTCTGGGACTGGATGCCGGTCTCGGATCGGCTGCACATCGAGCTGGCGCTGATGGTCGACCGCCTCTCGGTGGTGATGATGCTGGTGATCACCGGCGTCGGCTCGCTGATCCACCTGTTCTCGATCGGCTACATGAAGAGCGATCCGGGATACGCCCGCTACTTCGCGTATCTGAATCTCTTCGTCGCCTTCATGCTGGTGCTGGTGATGGGCGCGTCGCTGCCGGTCTCCTTCATCGGCTGGGAGGGAGTGGGCCTCTGCTCCTACCTGCTGATCGGCTTCTGGTACGACGTTGACGCCAACGCCGATGCCGGCAAGAAGGCGTTCATTGCCAACCGGATCGGCGACTTCGGCGTGCTGGTCGCGATGTTCATGCTGTGGTGGACCCTGGGCACGCTGGACTACACCGGAATCGCCGAGCACGCTCCGGTGATGCTGGCGGCAGGCGGGACCACCGTCACCATCATTGCACTGCTGATCCTGCTCGGCTGCACCGGCAAGAGCGCCCAGATTCCGCTGTACGTATGGCTCCCAGACGCGATGGCGGGCCCGACACCGGTTTCGGCGCTGATCCATGCGGCCACGATGGTCACCGCCGGCGTCTTCCTGATCGTCCGTACCGGAGTGCTGTTCGCACTGGCACCGGTGGCGATGGAAGTCGTAGCACTGATCGGTGCGGTGACCGCCTTCTTCGCAGCGACTATCGCGATCAGACAGAACGACATCAAGAAGGTGCTGGCCTACTCCACCGTCTCGCAGCTCGGTTACATGTTCCTGGCTGTAGGAACCGGTGCCTGGACGGCGGCGATCTTCCATCTCGTCACCCACGCCTTCTTCAAGGCACTGCTGTTCCTGGGCGCCGGCAGCGTGATCCATTCGATGCATGCGGCGCTGCATCATGCCGGCAGCCACGAGGACGCCCAGGACATGCGCAACATGGGTGGACTCCGGCAGGCGATGCCGGCAACCTTCTGGCTGATGCTGGTCGCGACGCTGGCTATTGCCGGCGTGCCGCCGCTCTCGGGCTTCTTCTCGAAGGACGAGATTCTGGCGATGGCGTTCATGAAGCGGGAGGCGAATCCGGTCTACCTCATTGCCTGGGGGCTGGGACTCGCGGCTGCTCTGATGACGGCATTCTACATGGCCCGCCTGATCGCGATGACCTTCCTCGGCCGATTTCGGAGCGGGGAAGTGGCAGAGCATCACCTGCACGAGGCTCCGGCAGTGATGACCGGCCCGCTGGTAGTTCTCGGAATGCTCTCGGTGGTTGGTGGCGCCCTCAATCTCCCCGCCTTCGCCGGTGGCTCGCATCTGCTGCAGCACTGGCTGGAACCGGTGCTGGCTCCGATCGATGCGGTACTGGCACCACTCGGGCATCCGCACGGTTCCACCGAATTGATGCTGGTCGGCGGTGCAATCCTGATAGCTGCGGTGGGCCTGATTGCCGGGTTCCGCACCACGCTCGCGCGCGACATCAACACTCCGCGGAACGATCCGGCTCCCACCGGTCTGGCTGCACTGCTGGCCAACAAGTGGTACGTCGACGAGCTGTACCAGAAGATCTTCATCGGTCCGACTGTATGGATCTCACGCCGAGTACTGTGGCAGACCATCGACCAGTTCCTGATCGACCGGATGGCGGTGGGCGGCACCGTCCGGGTGGCCCAGGTACTTGGCTGGGCCGGATCCCGGCTGCAGAACGGCCTGGTTCCGTTCTATCTCACCTTCTTCGTAGTGGGGGCGATTCTGATCGTCCGCTATCTGGTGGCGGGGTGAGCCGATGATCGCCTCCTTCCTCGCCTCGATCGGCTACGAGCGCTGGATTCTCCATCTCCTCCTGGCGCTGCCGCTGATGTCGATTCCGCTGGTGCTGGTGTTCCCGGCCGAGCGGGCCCGCTGGATCGCGCTGATCGTAGCGCTGACGGAGACGGTTCTCGGCATCGGCATCTGGTGGGCCTTCGACCCCACGGTACAGGGAATGCAGTTCGCCACCGATGTCGGCTGGCTCGGGCCGTGGGGAATCGGCTACCGGGTGGGCATCGACGGCCTGTCGGTGATGATGGTGCTGCTTTCAGTGATCATGATGCCGCTGGTGGTGTGGGGCAGCTGGCGGAGCATCGACACCAAGCAGCGAGGGTTCTACGCGCTGCTGCTGGCGCTGAAGTCGGGGATGCTCGGGGTGTTCGTCTCCCTCGACCTCTTCATGTTCTACGTCTGCTGGGAACTGCTGCTGATCCCGATGTACTTCCTGATCGGCATCTGGGGCAGTGGCAACCGGCTGTACGCGGCGACGAAGTTCGTGGTGTACACCTTCGTCGGTTCGCTGCTGATGCTGATCGCGATCGTCTGGATCGTGAAGGTGGTAGGAGACGCGACCGGCACCTACTCGTTTGCGTACAGCCACCTGGTGGCGAACGCACAGGCTGTCGCACCGTGGGCGGGATGGGTGTTCGTGGCCTTCGCACTCGCATTCGCGGTAAAGGTGCCGCTGTTCCCGTTCCACACCTGGCTCCCGGACGCTCACACCGAGGCCCCGACCGCAGGCTCGGTCGACCTGGCGGTGATCCTGCTCAAGATGGGAACCTACGGGTTCCTGCGCTTCGCGATTCCATTCACGCCCGGTTTCGCGCTGTCCGAGACGGTCAGCACCGTCATGGTCGGCCTGGCGGTGGCCGGCATCGTCTATGCCGCGCTGGTCGCGATGGTGCAGCCCGACCTCAAACGACTGGTGGCCTACTCCTCGGTGAGCCACATGGGCTTCATCATGCTTGGCATCTGGGGCAGCACGGTCGAGAGCGTCCAGGGAGCGATCATCGTGATGGTATCGCACGGTCTCTCCACCGGCGCGCTGTTCTTCATGATCGGGATGCTCTACGAGCGACGGCACACCAGGAAGATCGCCGACTTCGGCGGACTGGCCCGCGTCACTCCGATGCTGGCCACCGCTTTCGTGATCACCGCATTCTCATCCATCGGTCTGCCGGGTACCAATGGTTTCGTGGGTGAGTTCCTGGTGCTGATCGGCTCGTTCGGCAGGCATCCGGTAGCGGTGATCATCGCTACCTCGGTGGTGGTCTTCTCGGCAGCCTACCTGCTCTGGGCGACCCAGCGGGTCTTCTTCAACCGGATGACCAATCCGCTGAACGAGAACCTGCCCGATCTCAACCGCCGCGAACTTGCGGTGGTCGGACCGCTGATCATCGCGATTCTCTGGATCGGTCTCTATCCGGGACCGATTCTCCGGCGGACCGAGGGAGCTGCCCGTCACTACATCGAGATGATCCAGGATCATCTCCCGGGTGAACCGATTGCCAGGGTGGTGGAGTGATGCCGATCGACGTTTCATCCCCCGCCGGCGCCACGCTGGCGCTGTTGCCGGAAGTCATCCTGACCGCTGCGGCTCTGCTCGTGCTGCTGTTCGTGGCGTGGCGCCATCGCTCGGCGGGTGACTCCCGCACCGCCGGGTGGCTGGCAATAGGCGGGTTGGGTGCGGCTCTGCTGGCCACCGGCTGGATGGCGTGGGCAGGGGTACGCGCCGACGGGCTGCCGCAGGTGATAGCGCTGGACGGTTTCCGCTACGCCAGTGACGCGCTGCTGCTCGCGATCGCGATCGGGGTGACCATCCTGTCGATCCGCTGGCTCGAACGCCAGGGAATCGTCGCGCCCGAGTACTACCCGCTGGTGATGCTGTCGACCATCGGAATGATGCTGCTGGCAGGTGCTGCCGACCTGATCATGATCTTCCTCGGTCTCGAGGTGATGTCGATCGCGGTGTACATCCTGGCCGGCTACGACCGCACCAGGCGTTCATCGGCCGAGGCGGCGCTCAAGTACTTCCTGATCGGAGCCTTCGCCTCCGGATTCCTGCTGTACGGCATTGCGCTGATCTACGGTGCCACCGGCCAGTTCAACCTGGTGCTGATCGGCTCGC
>CAZSPH010000019.1:0-27654 GCA_964608715.1 uncultured Gemmatimonadaceae bacterium
TGGTGATCGGCGGATCGCTGATCATCTTCCTCGGCCTCTACGTCTTCCTGATCGGTGGCGAGAACATCGCGAAGCAGGGCCACATGAGCGCTGCCGTCGCGATGTACACCCCCGTCGCAGCTCTCACCGTGATCGGCTTCCTGGCCGTCCACTCCGCCAACCGCGAGCTCGGCAGCACCCGCAGCGGCTCGCTGTTCGAATCGGTCCGCCAGATCTTCGTACGCAGGCGGCACCGCAGATGAAGATGATGAGCGTTCTCGACCGCTACGTGGTGCGCCGCTGGCTGGCCACCTTCCTGCTCTCGGCAATCGGGATTCCGGCTGTGGGAACGATGATCCGCTTCGCCGACACCATCGGCAAGGTGATCAGGACCGGTGCGCCGCCACGCGACATCCTGCTCGGAACGCTCTACATCTTCCCCGGCCAGATGGCGCTGCTGATGCCGGCCGGCGTGCTCTTCGCCACCGTCTTCACACTCAACTCGATGGGGCGCCACAGCGAACTCACGGCAGTGAAGGCGGGTGGCATCTCGTTCCGCCGCCTGATCCTGCCGATCCTCACCCTCGCAGCCCTGGCAGTGCCGGCGACCTGGTTCGTCCAGGAAATCGCCGCCACCGCCACCGCGCGCCAGCGTGAACTCCACCGCGAAGCGGTCTCGGCCGACCTCCAGGCACGCTCCGATTTCGCATATCGTGGCGAAGACGACTGGACCATGACCGTGCGGGAGCTGCAACGAGGCAGGGGAGCAATGTCCTCGCTGATGATCGAGTCGCCGTTCGATTCCACCGGAGCACGCTGGATCATCAGTGCCGACAGCGCTCGCTGGAACGATTCGGCCGGAGCCTGGACGCTCGTCAGGGGCGCCAGCCATTTCGTCGACGACTCCGGCAGCATCACCTCGATCAGCTACTCCGCTCTCCAGTCCGTACATCTTCGGGAGTCGCCGCAGAGACTGATGAGCCGCTTCAAGGGTCCCGAGGAACAGCGGGCACCGGAGCTGGCCCAGTACCTGGAGCGGCTGCGCCGGTCGGGGACCAGAGCCCCGATGATGGAAGTCGATCTGCAGCTCAAGTATGCAGTGCCCTTCGCCTGCCTGGTCGTGGCCCTCTTCGGCGCCCCGCTGGCCGTAACCAATCCTCGCGCCGGCGCTGCACTCGGCCTCGCGATGGCGCTGGGTACCACCCTGGTATACCTCACCGGAACTCAGATCATGAAATCCGTCGGCGGCAAGGAAGTGCTCTCGCCCGTCGTAGCCGCCTGGTTCATGAACGTGGTCTTCCTGATTCTGGGAGCGGTGCTGCTGCGCCGGGTCAGGACGTAGACGGCGAACCGCTGGTCAGTCATCCCGACCGAAGCGGTTGCACAGCAATCGCGGAGCGGAGGGATCTGCTTTCCCTCGCCTCACCAAAAAGCAGATCCCTCGACTTCGTGGCCCTGCGGGTCACTTCGCTCGGGATGACGGGGAAGTGGTGGCGCCATCCCCGCCGCCATACGGCAGCAGTTGATCCGTTCGCCATTCGCCGTTCGCTGTTCGCCGTTCGCCGTTCGCCGCTCGCCGTCATCTGTTCTGCCACCACCGCCACGCGAAGTATGCCGGAATCCCCGCACCGATGATACCGAAGGTCACTGCGTTGTCCTGCCAGTTGTTGATCAGCGCGTTGCCGACCATGCCGACGGCACCGATCAGGAAGAGCGCGGGCACCACCGGATAGCCCCAGGTGCGATAGGGGCGGTGCATGTCGGGACGCTTCTTCCGGAGCACGAACACCGCCGCCACGGCCAGGGCATAGAACGGCCACGAGCCGAGCACGAACCGGTCCGCCAGCTCGGCGAACGAGTTCTGCAGCACGTAGGTCACGCCGAGGATCGCGGCGAGCCAGATCGCGACGGACGGCGTCTGGAACTTCGGCGACACCCGTGCCACCACCGGGAAGAACAGTCCCCGGTCGGCCAGGGCGAAGAACACCCGCGGGCCGGTCATGATCGAGCCGTTCACCGAACCGAAGCAGGAGATCATCACCACACCGGAGATGATCGCGACACCGGCCGCACCGAACAGCGGGATGCGGATCGCGGCGTCCGCCGCCACCCGGGTCGACTGCGCCATCTCGGGCGCCGGCAGAAGCCAGAGATAGGCCGCGTTCACCAGCAGGTAGATCACCACGATCGATGCGGTGCCAAGAATCAGGGCCCGCGGCAGGTTGCGGCCCGGGTCCTTCACCTCGCCGCCGACGAACGACAGATTCGACCAGCCATCGTAGGTCCACATCACCTTGATCAGCGCGGTGAGCATCAGCGAGACCGTGACTGCGCTCCCCGGCGACATCATCGTGAGGTTCTCGATGCTGCCTCCACCACCCATGAACGCAAAGAGAGTGAGGCCGACCAGCGCACCGTACTTGAGGATGGTGGTGACGTTCATCAGTACCGCTGCGTAGCCGACCCCGACGTAGTTGAGTGCGGCTACCACCAGGATCGTCGCCGCGGCCACGTAGCGCTGGTCCATCTCGCTCATCGGCACGAAGTAGCCCAGATAGCTCGCGAACACCGACGCGATACCACCGATCGCCGCAGCCCTGATCACCGTCAGCTCGGCCCAGCCATAGAGGAAGGCCCAGAACGGCCCGAAGCCTTCCAGGATGTAGGCGAAGATTCCCCCGGAACGCGGGAACGCCGCAGCCATCTCGGCGATCGCCAGTGCTCCGGCCAGGGTGATCAGTCCGCCGATCACCCAGAGAGCGAGCATCGCCCACGGCGAGCCCAGAATCCCGGCCATCTCGCTCGGAACGCGGAAGATCCCGCTGCCGATGGTGACTCCCACCAGCACGCCGACGGCGCTCCAGAGGCCGAGGGTACGAGGGAGGCGTTCTTCGTTGGACGGGTCTTGCTGGACAGCGGTCATCGTCACTCCGGTGTCGGGATGATCCTTGAGAGGGGCAGGCACACCCGGCTAGATTACGGGGTTGAGCTGTTCTAATAGTGTCACGATGCGGCCGTTCCGAACAGGGGCGGTCGGAGTGAGGGGAATACACGGATGTCCGAAGCAGTGGCCGAACGGCCGTCTCTTCTCGCCGATCTGGTGACGCTGACCAAGCCCAGGATCATCTCGCTCCTGCTGGTGACCACCATTGCTCCGATGTTCATCACTCCGGCCGGTCTGCCGACTCTCGCACTGGTCGGCTGGGTCACCCTCGGCGGCTACCTGATGGCCGGTGGCGCCAACGCGATCAACATGTGGTTCGACCGGGACATCGACACCAGGATGTCCCGCACGAAGACCCGGCCGATCGCCTCCGGACGGATCTCACCGGCCGCCGGACTGGCGTTCGGCATCGGCCTCGGCGTGATCGCATTCGCGATCTTCTGGACCCGGGTGAACCCGCTCTCCGCCTGGCTCGCACTCGCCGGCCTGCTGTTCTACGTCTTCATCTACACCGTCTGGCTCAAGCGCTCCTCGCCGCAGAACATCGTGATCGGGGGCGCCGCAGGTGCCTTCCCGCCGCTGGTGGGCTGGGCCGCCATGACCGGTTCGATCGATCTCGCCGCCCTCTACCTCTTCGCGATCGTCTTCTACTGGACCCCGCCGCACTTCTGGGCGCTGGCGCTCAACAAGACCCGCGACTACGGCAACGCCGGCGTCCCGATGATGCCGAACGTGAAGGGCGTCGTCGAGACCAAGCGGCTGATGCTGCTCTACACCCTGATGCTGGTGCCGCTGACCATCATGCCGGCACTGATCGGACTGTCGGGAGTCTTCTACGGCGTAGCTGCCACGCTGCTCGGACTCCGGTTCCTCCATCTCTGCCGGAAGATCGTCAAGGAAGAGGGCGTGACTCCCACCACGTGGGTGCTCTACAAGTATTCGCTCAGCTACCTGGCGCTGCTCTTCGTGGCGATGGCCGTGGACCGCTGGGTCCCGTTCGGCCAGCCCGACCCCGTGGTCCGGCACGTGGTGCTCGAGAATCCGGGTGAGGCGACCGCCGAAGCCCACGATGCCCACTGACGTCGTGGCCCCGAGCTTCCACTGAAGACTCCCTCGCCGCGGCCACTGCTGCGGCTCTGGCCGCGGATCCGGCCCCACAGTGCCGGACTGACGATCGCCGCAGTATCGCTGGTCCTGTCGTCGCTTCTGGCCCTGGCATTCCCGCTGGTGGTGCGCTACCTCCTCGACGCCGCCTTCGTCGACGGCGACCGGGAGATGCTCGACCGGATCGCCCTGCTGCTGCTCGCCATCTTCGCCACCACCGCAGTCCTCAACTACATCCAGACCTACTGGCTCACCGCCACCGGTGAGCGCGCGGTCGCCGGAATCCGACGCGAACTGTTCGACAAACTGCTGACGATGCCGCCTGGCTTCTTCGCCGACCGGCGCAGCGGCGAACTGGTCTCCCGCCTGACCGCCGACGTTTCGATGCTGCAGGGAATCATGAGTCACCAGCTCGCCGAGTTTGCCAGGCAGGTGATGGCGTTGACCGGTGGCGTGCTGATCCTCACCTGGATGCAGCCGCGGCTGATGCTCACCGCACTCGGCGTGGTCCCGGTGGTGATCGGTTCGGCGATGCTGTTCGGCCGGCGGCTCAAGCGCATCACCACCGGCGTGCAGGATCAGCTCGCCGAGTCGACCGCCGCCGCCGAGGAGGCGTTCTCGCACATCCGGGTGGTACAGGGATTCGTACAGGAGGGAACTGAGCGTGCGAAGTACGGTGAGCGGATCGGCAGGGTGATCACTACCGCTCTCCGGCGGGCACGCATCAGGGCATTCTTCTTCGGCGCAATCACCTTCACCACTTTTGCCGGTGTCACCGCCGTGCTCTGGATGGGTGGTCGTCTGGTCCTCTCCGGCGAGCTGACCGCCGGCTCACTGGTTTCGTTCCTCCTGTACACGGTGAGCATAGCGGCGTCGATCGGGGCACTGGCTGCGTTCTTCACTGCCTATCAGGAGGGTGTGGGAGCGGCAGAACGGGTATTCGAGCTGCTGGAGGAGGAACCGGCTGTCACGTCCCCGGTCGACCCGGTCACCCTGCCCCGGCCGATCCGCGGCGAACTGGAGTTCCGGAACGTCTCGTTCAGCTACCGGTCAGGCCCGGACGCTCCCGCAACGCTCGCCGAGGTCTCGTTCAGAATGATGCCGGGAGAAGTGGTGGCGGTAGTCGGCCCGTCCGGGGCCGGTAAGACTACCATTGCTTCGCTGATTCCCCGTTTCTGGGACCCCACTGCCGGTTCGATCACGCTGGACGGGATCGACCTGAAGCGCCTGCCGCTCGGAACACTGCGTGGCGCGGTCGGACTGGTCCCGCAGGAACCGGCTCTGTTCAGCGGTACCATCCGCGAGAACATCGCCTATGCGCGCCCCGACGCAACCGCCGAGGAGATCACTGCTGCGGCCCGGGTGGCCAATGCCCATGATTTCATCGCCGGACTGCCCGAGGGATACGACACCATGGTGGGAGAGCGCGGGGTCAAGCTCTCCGGGGGTCAGCGCCAGCGGATCGCGATCGCCCGGGCAGTGCTCAAGGATCCGGCAGTGCTGGTGCTGGACGAAGCCACCAGTGCATTGGATACCGAGAGCGAGCGGCTGGTCGAGCTGGCGCTGGAGCGGCTCCTTGCCGGCAGGACGACATTGATCATCGCCCATCGCCTCTCCACGGTCCAGCGCGCCGACCGCCTGGTGGTCCTCGACCACGGTCGGGTCGTCGAGGAGGGCAGTCACGCCGAACTCCTCCGACTCGGCGGCATCTATGCCAGGCTGTTCCAGATGCAGTTCCGCGACGACGACGACGTGGCTGAAGCGCTGGCAGCATTGAGGGTGGTCGGGTAGGGGCTCATTCCGTCATAGTCTCCATGGGTAACCGGCTATAGCGTAAAAGGACCGACATTCGTGTCGGGCACTGACATGCGCGTGTCCATCCGCAGCGCAGAGCAGGAGCCGAGTACCATCAATTACTTCACCGGAGGTACGGAGCGATCTGCGATCCTGGCCTGCTGCCCGGATCATTGCGACCGCACTGCAGCGCAGCCGAGAACAGTGATTGCGCTCCCGACCCGCTATGAATCATATCCGGGCCGGGTCGCAAACACTATCTGAAGGACTGTCTACCGCTTCAATCGTCGGAATCACCTTGATCTCCGAGTGAATGACCCTTCCCTCTGCGCCGATCAGAAACCACGACGGCACCGCTAACATGGCCCAGCGTCGGGGGACCAGCACCGGGCGCTCGCCAGGATCATGCTCAGCCACCCAGGAGGTGACCATGCTACCGGTATCGATCGATACGATCATGAGCCGGAGGGGAGAGGAGGACTGTCATTGCGACGGCACTGCTTGACGACTCCAGACCCACCCCCAAAAGCAATCCGGCCACTCTTTCGAGTGGCCGGATCGTCTGTCATCCATCCAGCCAGTACTACTGTACCCTGACCCTGATCTGAGTAACGTCACGGTGCTGGTAGTTGCCGAGCACCAGCCAGTAGGTCCCGGCAGCGGAGAAGTTGTAGTTGATCACTTCCGGGTTGGCCGTCGATGCGGCCGCGGCGAGACGGGTAGCGGCGGCCGTCGCCGGAGCGGTGGCAAGGAACACGTCGAAGTCACCGTTGGTGGCAGCACCCACCCAGTTCACGGTGATCGACCGCTGGCCGGCAGACGGAATGACCAGCTTGTAGTACTTGACGGACGAGCCCGCTCCTACGGCGGCGACATCGGGAGTACCGGGGGTGTTGAAGAAATTGATCCAGGTGTCGTAGAAGTCGACAACGGTTCCCGCAGCAGCCGCAGTGATCACCGGAGCGTCGTCATTGCCGACCGAGCCGTCCCACGGAGTGGTCGGGGTGTTGACGGCCGGGCCGGTTCCCGCCATTCCGACCACCCCGAACATCGGGAGGGAGGCCAGGGCGGCGTTGTTGACGAGCATGTCGCCAGACGCGGAGTAAGGCAGGACCACCGACGCGGTGTTGGAATCTGCCGCAACCGAGACGATGAAGACGGCCTTGCCACCGACGAGAATCTCGGTGTTCGGATAGAACTTGAACCCTGCCGCAGAAGCAGTCACCGGAGTACCGGGAGTCATCGCGGAGAAGCTCACCGGGATTGACGTGACCGGCGGAACCTCGAGGCGGTTCGTGGTCTTGAGCGACCTGGGCGCCAGAGTGGGGGCGTAGTCGAGCGTGAGTGCCGAGACCGTCGCCTGACCGGTCGTACCGGGGCGCGGCAGGAAGGTGATCGACTTCGCGCTCCGCTGGGTGATGAAGGCGTTGCCCGTCGTAGCCGTGCCTGCGACACCGCCAACCGTGTCGAACACGATGGTGGTGGCATCCGTGAAACTCAGGCTGGCCGGAGCATTGATGGTCAACGCTTCGCCGAGGGCAGCCGAGCTCGTCGGGAGAGCACCGACATTCGCCGGGAGAACCCTGACAGTCACCGTCGTGGACAGACTTCCGTTGCTGACCTTGAACGAACTCTGGGCACCGTTCGGGGCATCCCCCTTCACCCAGTACCGGTGCTGCTCCTGAATCGGATCGAACTTGAGGGTGTCCGAGCCGATGAAGTCGGGGCGATAGGTGTCATCATGCCGCACCGAGATTCCGGCGCCGACATCGCTCACCGAGAACGAGGCCGGAATCCCCTGGTTCCGGTCGTTGATCAGCCTGACCAGCACCGCCTTCTCGGCGCCGTGGTCGATGAAGATCTCGCTGGGGTTTGCCTGAACCATGGACGGCGGTCCGCCAAAGTCCATGCTCCAGTCCGTCGCGCAGGCCGTCACCCCGAAGAGAACTCCGAGAACGACCACCCCACTAGTCACTCGCTTCATAGTGCTACTCCTAACCCGAGTTGGTAGGTGTTCCGTCACAAGTTTGAACTCAGTTGCATACCGTCATGCCGGCGCGCGCCGTCGGATCTTCCGAGTTACCCGGCTGGATCTGACAGAAGCGAACTCCGAGCAGTGGCTCGATATCACGCATCACTATCTCGGGGCCGATGATCTCGACCCATCCCGGCAGCCCGTTCTCCTGCAGGTCGTTGGACCGGAGCAGGTGATAGGCACCGGTACGATAGCGGTCCGCGAAGATGTAGTACCGCGACCGCCCCCCGCTGTAACGCCAGATCTCGAACGGTGGTGCCCGATCGGCGGCGGGGAAGGGGAAGAACTCCTCCGGCTTGCCGTACTTCACGAAGATGCGACCACGATCGGTCTTCCATCCCGGCCGGGCATTGAGCCCCGGCTCGGCGTAATCCCGATCAGCAATCTCGATCTTGTCGTAGAAGGCGATCCGGGTCTCGTTGATGGCGGTCGCAGGACTCTCATCCCGCTTCCCCCAGAAGTCGATCAGGAAACGCCGCTTGGCTCCGACCGACAGAGCCCCGTCGCCGGACGCCTTGTAGACCGAAAGCTCGGAACCCGGAGCGATCAGCGAAAGCACGTCAGCTGCCCGGTCAAGCTGGGCCTCGGGCATGGTGCCGAAATAGGCCTCGTCCAGCCCCCTGGTGGCTGCTACCCGCTGAGCCTCCCGCTGCATCGCTTCCTGCAGCGAACCTACCGAGAACTTTGCTTCCCGCACGGTGGTGGAACCACCCACCTCCAGAGTGGTCAGCAGGCGGTAGTCGCCTTCCGGTATTCCTTCCAGCGGCACCATCCCGTGAATAACCCCACCCCCGGCAGGCACCGTCTGCTCGAACGGAGCAAGCGACAGAACCGATGTTCCGTCCGCCCCCTTTACCTCGAGCCTGGTATGCACCGCTGCTTCGGCCGATGAATAGGCCTCGACCATGAAGGCCAGGCTTGGCCGGAGGGCGTCAAGAGTCAGTCCAGGTGCAGTCGAGAAACGGATCGATCCCCGGGCAATTTCGCCCGGATAGGTAGTGGTATCGTTGGCAGTCAGCCGCATCATCGATGCGACCAGCAGATCCGACGCCCCTGGTGGCGCGGCGAATCCTTCGACCTCGGTGGTGACCGAGGCGTTCCTGCCGGAGACACTGTCCTTGACCGTAACCGAGATCCGGTACTTGCCTGCCTCGGCCAGCGCGAATACCAGAGGCTCGACACTGGAGGCCTCCGGAATCCGGTACATCGCCGGGACACCGGACCACCACGACTCCGTCATGATCGCCATGCCGGAAGGGTCATTGACCTGGACCGTGGTTTCCCACGCGATCCGCCCACCTGCCGTGTCGATCATGACGTAGGGCACCTGCAGAAAGGCCATCACGGTCGTCTGCTCGATGCTCGGCGCATAGAACCTGACTGCCTGCAGCGCCAGTTGCGGCGCGGCGGGTGTCTGGGCCGTGAATCCGCCCAACGTTACCATCAGATGCGGGAGCAGCATGTTACCGATTCCTGACCTTCCGAAATGATGCGTAGTGACCGTCGGAAGGGGGAGGAATTTCCTCCCCTTCCCGGGGTCATGATCTTACCAGCCGAGCGATACCGTGAAGAACGAGGTATCACCCAGCAGGCCCATCTTCTTCCAGGCGTAGTCGAAGCCGACCGCAAACCCGGGCGACTGGTAGTTGATGCCGGCGCCAAGTGCGACCCCCTGCATCTTCTCGTCCGACTCGCTGTTGACACCGACTCCGTAGAAGTCGGTCTCGTACTTGTTGGCCGGGACCGCGCTCCACGAGCCGCGCAGTGCCACACCGAAGCCCGAGCCGCCAAGGCGGTTGCTCTCGAGTTCGGCGCCGAAGCCGTAACCGGCCTTGTTGGCGTTGGCCTGGTTGAACTCACCCAGCAGCGACAGCCGCGAGTTGGCACTCGACATCACGTCATAACCCAGCGAAACCCGGAAGAGGGTCGGCAGGGAGAACGCCGAGGTCCTGAGAATCGACGGCTGATCCTCGTGCGGCAGGTCATCGTCGCCGGGCGTTTCCTGCCGCGGCGAGGTGGTCTGCAGCACGATGCCCGAATAGCTCATCCCGGTACCGAGATGCGACAGAGTGAAGGCGAACCGGATCGGCTTGCCGGACAGGTTCGAGTGGAAGTGGGTGCCGAAGTCCAGCGCGAAAGCGTTGCCGCTGGCCTGCCCGAGCTGGTCGAAGATACCCTTGCCGGTGAGGCCGACCGAGAAGCGGTCGGAGAAGTTCTGGGCGAAGGTGACCGCCGCGAAAGTCTCGGTGACCCCGTAGACCTCACCGGTGCCATGCGGCGTCAGCACGGTGTACACCGGCTGATCGCTGAACCCGTAGGTACCCAGCTGGAAGCCGATGGCCTTCGAACCGGCCCCGAACGGGAATGCCACGGCACCCCAGTTCAGCTTGGTGTCGGCGATGTAGTTGTACTGCGAGAACTGGGCACCCGGCCTGGTGAGCAGAGCCACCCCAGCCGGGTTGGCGTTGAGCCCGCCCACGTCGGTGGCCATGGCGGTATAGGCACCGCCAAGCGCCATCCCGCGGGCGTTGGCACCGAGCAGCAGAAACTCTGCCGCCTTGGTGCCGAAGGAGGTGTTGTCGGCCAGATCCTGCTGAGCGGACACGACGGTCGGGGCGAACCCGATCATCGTGGCCAACAGGACGAGCCGAGGCGTGGAACTCTGAGTCATGCGTCGATCTCCTGAAGGGGACCCCGGCGCCAACTGGGCGGCACCGGGATCCGTCCGCGAAAACTACTGGGCGTAGTTGACGATGGTCATGCGGCCGACGGTGGTTTCACCGTTCTCCGCGGTCACGTGGTAGAAGTACACGCCGCTGGCAACGAAATGGTTGTTGCGGGAGCGCACATCCCACGTCAGGTCACCGGTCACCGCCGAGTCATGCTTCAGCACCCGGACCAGCACACCACTTGTGGTGTAGATCCGGATCGTCGCCTTGCTCGGAAGATTGACGAACTTGATCAGCTTCGTCGTAGTGACCGCCTCATAGGCGCTGGTGACGTAGTACGGGTCTGGCACCGTGTGAACCGACGCGACCGAGCTGGCCGTCGAGGGCCGGATTTCGTTGCTCAGGTCGAAGGCGAACTTCGCCGACGATCCGGGTGCGGTGAACGGACGGTAAGCTGCGGCAGGAACCGTGAACGAGTAGTTCCCGAAGTTGCCAGCGCGACCGTTGCCGCCCTTGATGGCACCGACGTAGTCACGCAGTGTCCAGACCGTACCGCTGGCCGGAACCCCGCCCTCCATCTCCATCAGGAACACATTGCCCTTGATGTAGAAGAGGAAGCCCTGACCCGCCGCCACCGGAGCGGTACGCTCCAGCGCCATGTTGCCAGCGGCACCGGCACCGGCGGTCGGAGTCGCGGCGTAGGCGATCGGACCGGGAACCGCAGTCTCGGTGAGCTGACCCACCGGTCCGGCGGCGCAACCGAAGACTGCGTTACCGCGGCTCCGGATCGGCTCCACACAACCGATATCGGTGACGGTGAGCTGAGCCCGCTGATCGTAGCTGCCCGCAGCCGCAACTGCGGAGGCGTTGAGAATACCCCAGCTCAGATCGACGTGGGACTTGAACGGCACCGGCGTGTCGTGCGTCAGGTCGACCACGCTATCCACCTTGCCGCCGTCACCCCAGTAGACGTTGTAATCGGCCGCACTCATCAGACCGGCGAAGACCGCCTCGACACCGCGGTAGGCCGTACCGTAGTCATCGTACGACTTCGGCTGGTAGATGGTCCGGACACCAGGCAGCTCGCCGGAGTTGTTGAAGCTCTCACGGGCGAAACCGGTGGTCCAGCGGCCAGGATTGCTGGCAACCGGATCGGCCATCGTCTCGTTGTCGCCGGCGAACCAGCGCGAGCCATTGTTGTAGCATCCGGTAGTGAGCGGACCGAAGCCGGTGGCGCCATTGACGCAACCACGTGACGAGATCCTGGCATAGTAGCCGGCCGGGAACCGCAGGTTGAATCCGCCACCGATGGTGTACGAACCGGTCGGGGCGCCGTACTTGGCAGCCAGATCCGAATTCGCTTCGATCGCGGTGAACGACCCGCTCGCCGCAGTCGCGGCGTTGGTACCGGCCAGAGTGGCAGGCACAGAGACCCGCGTCTGCCCGCTCGGGGTCGTGATGGTGTAGTGATAGTTGAAGACAGCGTTGTCGCCGATGTTGGCCGTCAGCGAGGCCGAGTCAACCATGATGGAAATCTCGCCCGGCTGTGCCAGGAGTTCCTTCACGAATGCGGCCACGGAAAGATCGACCGCGTTGGTCGGCGGGAACCGCTTCGAGAACCGACCGGTGGCGGGATCGATGGTCGGCAGGGCTGCGTCGGTCAGCAGACCGCTGCGGCCGAATATGCCGGTCTGGATCTCGGCCTCATTCACGTAGTTGCCGGGACCGCGCGACGGCACGATCCGCTTGGTGATACGGGCCGACTCCAGCGAGGTGTTGCCCGAGCCGGTCGAGTTGATCGAGTTGACGTCGAACGCGGTAAGAGCGTAGTAGTAGGTGATTCCGTTGATCACGTCATCATCTACGTAGGCGAACGGTACTCCGGTGTTGGCAAGCGCCGGGTAGCCGGTGCCGCCACCGGTAACCGCCGTGTCTACCGTCATGTTGTAGACATCGCCGGTGGCCATCTCGAACCGGTCACCACCGCGGACCTGCGGAATCACTCCGGTGATATCGTACTCGACGAACCGGGTGAGCTGGACCATCGGCCCGGGGATATCGAACACGTTGTTACAGCTCGCCGTAATCTCAAGTTCCGGAGCGCAACGGGCGCCACGGGCCTCGGCCAGGAACTGGCCGGTGAAGTCACGGAACCGGGTATTCGAGTAGTCCCACTGCTGGACCAGCTGCAGCGAAGTCGGAGTATCGGCCCGGCCGCGGTACAACCGGTAACCCTCGACGTCGAACTTGCGATAGTTGGCGTCGTACAGAACGTTCTGCACCGGCTCACCGCCGCCCGCCGGAACAACCGCAGCGTCCTTGGCAACCTCGTAGAACGGGTCACCCTCGGTCTCCGAGTCGGACGGACGCCAGACAACCGTTACCTGCCCGTCACCGGGAATCAGGAAGAAGTCCGGCGCAGCAGGCGCGAACGGCAGCAGGAACTTGTTGTCGAAGATGTCCTGGGCCAGCTTGGCCTTGCCGAGCAGCGAGCCGGTGACCGTGGCCACCTCGCGCTGCTGGATGATGCCATCCTCGTTCTGATCGGCGAAGCCCTGGAAGCCGGTGAGCGAGTCGAGAATGCTGCCACCGAAGGCCTCCAGATACTCCGGATCAAGCCAGCGACGCGGACCATCGGTCGGTCCGGTACCCGGCGGGACGCGGTCGCCCTGGGTATACGACTCGATCGCGACCGGTGCCGCGTGGAGGTACGACACCACGATAGATGCCGAAGCTCCGGGACCCATGTCGAACGGAGTCGACGACTGGATCATCCGGACGTCCGAGACCGACTGGTTCACGTAGCACATCCGGGTTTCCGTCACCACACCCTGGTTGCAGTTGACGCCGTCGGCCGGAGTGACTTCGCCCGACATGTACTTGTACAGACGGGTGGTGTTGGCAGGGTCGGGGAACGAACCACCGTTGGTGGTGTTGGAGAACAGCGCGATCTCGCCCGGACCGGTTGCCGACTTGAGGTACTTGATGCCGACGAAGCCGACCCCGGCGAAGAACGGAGCGCCGTTGATGTTCGGCGGGAATACCCAGCCGGTGTACCGCAGGAAGTCGGCGTGGTAGGTGTAGCCCATCGCGAACGGCATGGTGACCGTGGCGAAGTTGGTACCGGAAGCCGCCACGTCGGGGTCGGACGACATTGCCGCATACATCGGCGAAATCGTATAGCCCTCGGTCGGCAGCGTGATGCCGAACCGGGCATTGTTCCGCGAATGGAAGAGCTGGGCCTGCTCGATCAGGATCTCACGCATTCCGGGCCTGACATGTGTGTAGTCGGCCGGATTGAGCGAGGTGATGTTGTAGAACGTGATGATCAGGTAGATCAGGTCTTCGTTACCGGTCGGGTAGTTCCAGCCCATCACCCGGTACTCGGCAACGATGCCGAGCGGATGGGGACGGCCGGCGCTGAGACCCGGATCCGCCTCGGTGGCGACGAACCAGACGTCACCCTGCGAGGCGGAGACGCGACCACGGAGCAGCGGGTTGAACAGCTCTTCGCTGTCGTCGCCCTGTGGTACCAGGCCGGCGTCGGGCCAGTTGGCCACATCGACCGACGAGGTCGCGTTGTAGACCTCCGTTACCGGAGTGCCGTGCGGAGTGGTCCCCTTCGGATCGAAGAAGAAGCCACCGGTCGTGTCGCCAGCCCACGGGTTGCCCGGCTTGCTGCCGCCGATGATACCGGCGACCTGGAGACCGGAGTTGAACATGTACTGGTTGCCCGAGCCCTTCGGCCAGTAACCACCGCCGATGGTCGAGGAGTTCGACGAATCGACACCGACCTCGCCCTGGGCGTTCAGGCCGTAGTAGATCCGGTTGATCGTGATCGCGCCCGTGGTGCCGGCGAAGAGCCGGAATCGGCTCCTGCTGCCGGCGGCCGGATCAGGACCAGCGGTGGCCGGGGTGGGGATCGCGATGGCTGCAGCCAGTGCGAGCACCAGCCCCGCCATCAGTCCCCTCTTACCACTCATTGAGTGCATTGTGCGACCTCTCGATTATGGATGCGGACACTGCCGGGTGGACGGGCCGAACTGCCGTCGGCCCGCCCGTTCCGCGTGGTTGAAAATCAGAAGTTCACTTCCATGCCAAGCCGGAAGGTCCGCTGGCCGCTCCAGAAGCGCCCGCGGTAGAAGGTGCTGAGACGGGACAGATCCGACATCGCCTTCTGCTCGTCGAGCGAGATGACACCGTCGCCGTTGCCGAAGCGCTGTTCCGCCTTGCGCCAGTAGTAGCACTGGGCCGGATTCGGAATGCTGCCGGTGGTGACCCAGCCGACGCACTGGGCATCGCTGCCCGGGAGTGTCACCGCAGCGGTGGTGTTGTCGTAACGACCGTTGGCCATTGCCAGCGCACGGTTGCCAAGTGAATCCGTGAGCCAGCCGTTGATCTTGAGCTGCGGGTTCGGCTTGTCGCCGCCGGTCTGCGCGAACACCGTGGTCAGGTTGTGGATGTTCAGGACATTGCGGATGTCCGCATAGGCCTGAACCTCGAAGCCTGCGATATCCAGCATCTTGGTGACCCGGAGATCCATGCCCTTGAGGGCGGGGAGGCGGGCCGAGTTGAAGCCGGAAATCAGAGTGGTGCAGTTGCCGCCGTTGACGACCCCGATATCACGCTGATCGAGCGGATCGCACCGGGTATACGGCGTGCCCGACTGATAGAACGCGGTGCCGTTGAACGAGGTGCGTCCCAGGATCGCGCCGAAGATCGAACCCTGCTTGAAGTCGGCCGGGAAATTGACCGAGAACATGCCCTTCAGGTTGTGCGGACGTGACGAACCGATCGGCTGCGCGGCGTTCGGCGGCGGTGCGTTGCTGCCGGTCACTGCCGAGATGAGGCGCGAGCCGTTGTTGATGTAGGTGTACGGATCGGAGCCGGTGTTCTTGGCATCCATGAACGAGTAGGCAACCATGCCGTTGAACATCCGGCCGATACGACGATCGATACGGACGTCGATGCCGCGGGAGTTGCCGAAGTCCTGATTCACCGTCAGACGGAGGTCGACGTTGTTGTTGATGCGCGGATCGAGCCGCGGAATCAGGCGACCCGAGGCGTTGGCCAGGTTGTCCTTGTTGTACACCGACACGTCGAGAACCATGTCCTCGCTGAAGGCGTGACGCACGCCGAACTCGAACATGATCGACTTGCCGAAGTCGAGATCGGTGCCGTAGTTCTGATTCGTGTTGGTGATCGCCAGGTCGGTGTTCGCGCCGTTGAGGGCCACCGAGTAGTCGGGCACCTGCACCATCTGGCCGTAGGACAGGCGGAAGTTGGTCCGCTCGGTCACCGGGAAGCCGACCTGGATGTGCGGCGAGATGTAGTCATGCGACTGGTAAGGCGTGACCAGATCGTCCAGCATGTCCGGGGTGAAGTCGGGATACGACGAGAACCTCGGGAAGTCCTTCCACCGGGTCGCGCCGATATCGAAGTAGTCATACCGGAGACCACCGACCAGCACCACGTCACCGAGATCGAGACGATCCTCGGCGAACAGCGAGTACTTGACCGGCGAGGCCTTGAGGATGTTCGAGAAGGCGAACGAGGTCGCACCCGGGGTGTAGATGTCCATCTCGGTCTGGGTGTACTCGCCGCCGAACTTCATGCGGTTGTAGCGGTCAACCTGCCAGTCGATGTTGGCCTTGCCCATCATCCGCGATTCCTGCGAAGTGCTGAGCGTACCGGCAGCAGATCCGCCGCCACCCGAGGCGCCGCCGAGCGGAACTCCCGGAGGACCGCCCCACGAACCCTGGCCGCTGTACTGCGAGGTGTTGCGCGGATCATAGATCGTCACCCGGGCCGAAGGATTCTGCATCCGGAAGTTCCGGATCATCTCATCGGTGACGGGGAACTCGTCGAAACCGTATTCGAAGTCGAAATTGCCGAGCATCAGCCCGAGGAACGGGTTGCGGGTGCTCTCTTCGGACTCGACGGTCAGCGGAGCGGCGATGTAGTCGTTGCGCTGATACGAGAAGTAGGCATCGAGCGACATCTGACGCGAGGCGCTGCGTGACAGAACCTGGTTCACGTTCGCGATCACGACCTGCGAGCTGGTACGGGTACCGCCGGTCCGGTCGACACCACGCTGGCCACGGCTCTGCCCGCGCTGCGCCATGTACGACAGCGAGGCGCGCGAACCCTGACCGAAGGTCCAGTTCAGCTTGCTGGTCAACTGGGTGGTGCTGGAAGGCGAGCCGACGCCACGGTTGCCGCGGCAGGGCTTGCCATAGTTGTTCGCGATATCGGGGTTCGACGACCCTGCCGCATACCAGGCATCACAGTCGCCCCGGTAGAGCGCGTACTGGTAGACCGGCGAGTAGAGCGAATCGGCGGTTGCCGAGGTGCTCGCAGCGACCTGGTACATGGTATCCAGGCCGATGTTGACCCAGGACGGGATCATCTCGCCGAGATAGCCACCGGTGCCATAGAAGGTGCCGTCGATCTGGCCGCCGACGTAGAACGTCAGGTTGCGGGTGATCGGACCACCGAACGAGGCCGCGAACTGATTGTAGCCGGCCGAGCGGGACAGACCGGAGAACTCGTCGGTCTCCCAGGCGAACGAGCCTGAATAGCGCTGGCCGCCGGTACGGGTGGTGATCGAGATCACACCGCCCTGGGCGTTGCCGAACTCGGCCGAGTTGGCGCCCGTGGTGATCGAGGCGTCCTCGAACGCGTTGACCGAGATCCCGAGCTGGCCCGGAGAGCCGCCGGTACCGGTGCCGCGGTTGCCCGGCGTCACCGAGACACCGTCGACGTAGACGTTGTTCTCGTCGGTCCGGCTGCCGCGAACCGAGAGCGAGCCGCCCGTCGAGTTCGAGGAGACGCCGGGAACCAGCGAGAACAGCTTCTCCATCCGGTCGATCGGCAGCCCCTTGGCGAAGTCGCCGTCGACGATCTGACGTGAGGTTACCTGGTCGCGGGGGACCAGTGCGTTCTTCGCGTCGCTGACGACGATGTCCTGCAGCACTGCGGTCGACGTAGGCAGCGTGAAGTCCAGCGTGCCGGTCTGACCGGAAACGATCCTGACGCCAGTCACCTCGTGCGGCTGATGGCCGACGAACGAGGCGCGGACGTTGTGGCTGCCGGCTGGAACGTTGATGATGAAGTAGTAGCCGTTGGCGTCGGCCGTGCCGACGAACGACGTACCTACCACCAGGACTCGGGCGCCAGGGATCGGCTGCTGATTCTGATCCTTGACAGTGCCTTCGAGTTTGCCGGTGGCACCCTGCGCCGCCAGGCCCGATGCGCCGATGCCGACCAGTGCGGCGGCGAGCGCAAACGAACCGGTCAGCCGGGCGATGACCCTGCTCACACAACTCTGCTTCATGGAACCATCCTCCGAAGGGGAATGCACGGAATCGCTGCTCCTTCGATCCAGGTCGGGCACCGGACGGAAACCTCGACCTCGTCCTGCTGGTGGCGCGCCTCGCGGCACTCGCCACCTCTTACCACTCCTGCTTCGCGGCCCCCACCCGGCGACCACGATACTCCCCTGACGGGGAAGCCTGCCGACGCTCCATCCAGCCGCGACGGAACGCCAATTTCCTGCACACTGCCTGCTGCGGTGCTGCCTTGGTTCTGCTTGCCGGGAAACCCGGCGTGGAACCGGGATCGTGGCAATATGAACGCCCCCCCGGATCGCTGTCAAGCAGTTGGTACGAACCCCGCCTGTCCGCCACCCACCTGTCTGTCGTTCTCCCCCATAAGACCCGCTGAAGGGGGAACAGGTCACAACCGGGTTACCAACCGCTCCTGGCGGACCCCCGGGGTGACCTCGATCCCCCCCGGACCCCAGTACAGATTGACCTCGCTCCTGACCCCGAACTCGCCGGGAAGGTAGATCCCCGGCTCCACCGAACAGCCGGTTCCCGGCATCAGGGCCCGGACGTCCCGGGTCTCGTAGTCGTCGAGATGGGGCCCCGAGCCATGCAGGTCCCGGTCGATCGAATGGCCGGTCCGGTGCACGAAGAACTCCCCGAACCCGGCTTCGGCGATCACCCGGCGGGCCGCCCGGTCCCCCATGAACCCCTGGACCGCCTCTCCAGCCCGCTGGGCCGCCTGGAGCACCTCGATTGCCGCCTCCCGCGCCGCCCGGACCGTCTGCCACACCTGCTGGACCCGGGCCGGCACCTCCCGACCGCTGAACCCCATCCAGGTCTGGTCGGCGAATACCGCCCCCTCTCGCATCCCGCCCCAGAGGTCCAGCAGCACCACTTCGTCGGGCCCGAGAGTGCGGTCCCGGCCCGCCACCGGCTCGTAATGGGGGTTGGCCGCATTGGGCCCGAAACCGACGATCGGATGGGTGGTGAGATACATCCCCGCCCCCTCCATCGCCGCCACCACCTCGGCCTGCAGACCACTCTCGGTCAGTGAACCGTCGGTGCGGTGGACCGCCCGGCCCAGCGCCTCCAGCGCAATGGTGCGCAGCAGCTCCGCGGCGGTGCGGTGCTCCGCCGCCTCCGCCGCGCTCCAGGTGGCCGCGAACCGGGTAACCAGATCGGCGCTCGACACCACCTTCGTCCCGAACGACTGCAGCAGATCGACCACGCCCCACGGAATCCGGTCGAGATACGGAATCGCGTCGCCCGGCGAGACTTCCATCGCCACCGTCCGGCCTCCGACCACCTCGCGCAGCGCACCATGCAGCTCGTCCAGCGGCGCGAACGGAATGATCCGCCCTGCGAAGCCCTCGAACGGCTGCATCTCGATCCGGTGGACGATCGCAGTCATCTCCCCGTCCCGCGGGATCCAGACGAAGGTCCGCCGGGTGGCCATTCCACCGGGAAGGAGCTGAGCCGCCACCGGATTGCAGCCGTGGAAATCGAACAGCAGCCATCCCTCGGCTCCCACCATGTCGAGCCCCTCGGCCAGCGCCCTGCGATCGATGCCGGCCAGTGCCCCCACTCCACTGCTACTCATCAACCCCTCCACGGGCGGCCCGCCAGACGCAGCGCGCCTCGCCCCGCCCGATGCACTGTTCGTGAATCACTGCTCCCTCGATCCCGGCCACCAGCCGCAGCAGCTCGGCCAGTGCCGCGGTGTAGAAACGGCAACCGGTGTCATCATCCCGGGCACCGTTACCCAGCGTGCTGCCGGCCTCGGCCCGCGCCAGTCCGTCGGCCGCCGGCCGCATCTCCACCAGCAGCCAACGCCGGGCCAGCGAAGAGGCCGCCCGGAGCCGTACCGCCGCACCCAGCCGTCCGGGCGAGACCGCACCCAGCATCCGCGACGCCCCGCCGCGCTCGCGCGCCGCATAGCGCGCTGCCCGACGACCGGCATCGGCGTAGACCAGATCGGCATCGGGACGACGGCCCACCAGCCGGAAGACTGCCAGCGCCTCCTCGCCGTCGATCTCGCCACCGCTGTCGGCCCGCTCGCGGTAGCGAGCCACCTGTGCCGCCACCGTGCGCGACAGTCCGAGACGCTTGGCTGCCAGCTCGTCCTGGAGCGCGCCGAGCCCGTCGTCGGGAGGAGTGTCGATGTTCTGCACCGCTTCGAGTACCGCGAGCGGGAGGATGGCCGGAACTGTTGATGTCATCGAAGTGGGCGGAAGGTAAACTCCTTCCGCCCGTCCCGCACCGTCCCCCGTCATCGCTAACTTCCGGCCATGACAACCCCGGTCGCAGCTCCCTCGTTCGAGTCCGAGGCGCTCCCCCATCTCGACACCCTGTATCGCGTCGCCCTGCGGCTCACCGGCGAGTCCGCCGCCGCCGACGACCTGGTGCAGGAGACGATGCTCCGTGCCTGGCGCAACTGGAACTCGTTCCGCTCCGGATCGAATGCCCGCGCGTGGCTGGTGACGATTCTCCGCAACGAGTTCATCAACGGCTGGCGGCGCAACCGACGGCGTCCGGCAGGAATCGACATCGAGGCACTGCCGGAGATCGGTGATGCCGACAACCCCGATCCGGAGGGGCGCTTCTTCTCGTCGCTGATGGATCACGAGGTCACCGAGGCCCTCGATGCACTTCCCGACGACTTCCGCGACGTGGTGGTCCTGAGCGACCTGGAGGAACTCCCCTACGCCGAGGTGTCGGAGGTGCTGGGCATCCCGGTGGGAACGGTCAAGTCCCGGCTGTTCCGGGCCCGGCGGATCCTTCAGGACCGGTTGCGGCGTTATGCAGTTGAGAGCGGGATCGTATCCGGCAAGGAGAAGGGAGAATGAACCAGATGGGAAGTGGCTGCGACTGTTCCGAGGCTGAGGCGGCTCTCGACGACCTGCTGAGAAACGAACTCGACTGCGCCGCAGCCGAACGGATCCGTGCTCACCTCGAGCACTGCCCCGACTGCACCTGCCTGGAGCGGTTCGAGCGCGCCTTCCGGTCGCGGCTGCGCCAGTTGGGTGAGTCCGCCCCCTGCTGCCCCGAGCGGGTGCGTGCCAGAATCACCGAACTGCTCGACCGCGAGCGCGAAATCCGTCGGGCGTGATCGACTCGCGACACTTCCGCGATCTCGCCGGTCACTTCGCCACCGGCGTGGCGGTCGTTACGGCAATCGATCCGGCCGGATCACCCGCCGGAATGACGGTGAACTCGTTCACTTCGCTTTCGCTGGAACCACCGCTGGTCTCGGTGGCGATCGCACGCTACGCCTCCGCCTGGCAGGCCCTCTCCACCGCCGAGCGGTGGACGGTGAACCTTCTCGGCACCGATCAGGAAGTCATCGCTCGGCGATTCGCAGGAGCGGCTGCGGGCAGGTTCGACGGCACCAGATGGTCGACCGACGACGGCTGGCTGATCCTGCATGACACCATCGCCCATCTCTGCTGCATCACCTGGCAGCGGCTGGACGTCGGCGACCACCTCCTGCTGATCGGAGAGGTGGTCGCCGGATCGTTCGGTGGCGCGGGCGCGCCACTGATGTACTACCGTGGCGGCTATCGCGCCTGAGCGGGCATCACGCCGTCGCGTCTTCCTCGCCCGCCAGTACCTTCTGCCAGAGCAGTGCCGCAATCACCGCACCGAGAATCGGGCCGATCCAGTATACCGCCTGGGCGGTGAAGGTCCCGCTCACCAGCGCCGGCCCGAACGCCCGGGCCGGATTGAGTGCCGCGCCGGTCAGCGGCCCACCGATCATGATCGCCGGAATCAGAGTGAGGCCGATCCCGAACCCGCCGATCTTCGGCGCCGAGCGCAGCACCGCGGTCCCCATCACCGCCGACATCAGCATGAAAGTCAGAATCGCTTCGAGAACGATACCGGAAGTGAAGGTCATCTGACTGGCCAGCGCCGGCGTTCCCCACGAAGCCAGCCGCGCGACGCTGGCAGGAATGACGGCCTTGAGTGCGAACACGGCGATCACCGCTCCGGCAAGCTGCGCTCCGATGTAGGCCGCGGCATCGGTCGGCGAGATCCGCCTGATCGCGGCCAGACCGGCAGTGACCGCCGGGTTGAGATGCCCGCCCGAGATGCCCATCGTAGCCGAGACCGCGATGGCAAGAATGACTGCGTGGACCAGCGCCACTCCCTGGACTCCCCAGCGGGCACCGGGGAAGGAGTCCATCACTACTACTGCGCAGCCGAAGAATACCAGCGCGAAGGTGCCGAAGAACTCGGCGGTCAGCCGACGATACAGTGCGGTCATCCCGGTCCTCTCCATGTCAGGACGTGGTCAGAAAAGATCGAGTTGCAGAGAATGACGCTCCGGTCAGCTCAGCGACCCGAACGCCAGAGGTGCAGAACATAGCCGCAGACCACCATCGCGGTAAGGAGGTATGCGGTGATCATGTAGCCGCCGTTGTCAGGCATCGAGACGCTCCTCCGCAAGAGTACGGCGCACGCCGATCCCGTAGCGCTGCATCACCAGCCCCAGATACAGCAGCGTGAAGCTGCCGACACCGATCAGCAGCGCCCTGAGCATCACCCATGGCAGCGACGGCTTCTCGGGCTTCGCGACCACCGGCATCGGATGCACGGTGCTGAACAGATAGACGGTGAGATGGATGAAGGGCACCAGCATCAGTCCGAGAATCCCGACTACCGCAGCATATCGCGCCTGATCCTCGCGCTCGCGGAAGGCCGAGCGCAGCGCGAAGTAGCCGCAGAAGAGCAGCACCTCGAACAGGGTGAACATCAATCGTGCGTCGGAAAAGTCCCACCACCTGCCCCAGACGGGCTTGCCCCACAGCGGTCCGGTGGTGAGCATCACCACCGACAGCGCCAGTCCGACTTCGGCACTGGCCTCGGCGAAATGATCCAGTCGCTGGTCGCGGAGCCAGAGGTAGAGCGCCGATGCGATGCCGGCCATCGCGAAGGCGAGCAGCGCCGACCATGCCGAAGGCACATGCAGATAGAAGATCTTCTGGGCCAGCCCCTGGAAGCGCTCCGGTGGGGTCCACGCCAGTGCGTTCAGATAGGTGAAGACCAGAGCCAGCAGCGCCACCAGCGTGACGCCACGTCCATTGCGGATCGCCCGCGCTGCCGCAGCTTCGTTCAGAGTCATTCGTCCACCACCACGGGAAACAGCAGTCCGCCGATCACCAGAAAGGCAAGGTCGTAGGCAGCCAGCATCCAGATCCAGCCGGTGACCTCGCCCAGCGGTCGGTCGGCCATCAGGCGAACCGTTGCCGATGCGCCCTGGAAGATCGGCGGAATCAGGAACGGTAGCAACAGCACCGGCAGCAGCATCTCGGCGTAGCGGGTGCGGGCCGTCATCGCCGCGAACAGTGTTCCGGTCGCCATGAAACCGGCAGCGGCAAGCAGCAGCACTCCGGCCACGGCAACGACCGACCACTGGGCCGGGACATTGTAGAAGACCACCCACACCGGAATCGTGACCAGCGCGACTGCAGCCACCAGTACCGTGTTGGCGAGCCACTTGCCCCAGTAGATGGACGACCGCTCCACCGGCAGCACCAGCAGTCCGTCGATCGCGGCATTCTCACGTTCCAGCAGAAAGGAACGATTGAGCACCAGCATGGCGGCGAGAGCCATCGTGACCCAGAGAACGGTGGCGGCGAGATCGATCAGTGGCGGCCCGGCAGGCGTACGCGCGAAGACGAAGACGAGCTGGATCAGCACCGTGAATGCGGCAACGGTGATCAGCGTGGTGCGATGCCGCCACTCGATCCGCAGATCCTTGGCCGCCACCGCGGCAACTTCGTGCCACCTGATCATGCTGCTGTGGCTGCACCGAGATCCGACGGCAACACCGGCCGAACGGCATCGGCAATCACCCGTCCGCCATCCAGGATCACCACCCGGCTGGCCTGCTCCCACAGCTCGGCCGGATCATGAGTGACGCAGATCGTCGCACCACCGTTCGCGGACTGGCCGGTGACCACATCGCGGAGCGTCGCGGCACCTTCACTGTCGAGCCCGGTGAACGGCTCGTCGAGCAGCAGCAGGCGCGGCGTCGCGACTATGGCACGCGCCAGAGCCAGTCGCTGCTGCATCCCGCGGGAAAAGGTGCGCAGCGGATGATCCGCCCTGGCAGTGAGGCCGACCTGCTCGAGTACCTCGCTCACCCGCTGTGAAGGTTCCGCCACCACCGCCAGCGCAGCGACGAACGCCAGATTTTCGCGGGCGGTGAGATCGTCATAGGACATCGACTGATGAGCGAGGTAGCCGACCATCCGCCGTGCTCCGCTGTCGCGAGTTGCGTCCCGTCCCGCGATCCGCACGACCCCGCGGCGAGGGCGCAGAAGCCCGGCGAGAAGCCGCAACAGGGTGCTCTTCCCCGCACCGTTGGCGCCGAGCAGCAGCACAGTGTCGCCTCCGTGCACCACCAGATCGACACCGGACAGCGCCAGGACATTGCCCTGGCGCCGGGTGGCTCCGATCATCTCGGCCAGTGGGGTATCCGACATGCGGGGAAGATATCCCCGCCGACTATTCGAACCGGAACAGTCCGTCGAGCTGGGTAAGGACGAGGGTGTACCTGAGCTGATCCGAGACGCCACGCAGCGCCACGCTCTTCGACGAACTGCGGGCGTGCCGCTCGATCAGCACCAGCGCGCCCAGGCCGGCGGAATCGACTTCGCCGGTTTCCGAGAAGTCGATCACCAGCTCACCCCGCCCGGCAGGAAGCTCCGCCAGAAGCTCCCGGGCTTCATCCCGGAACTCCTCCCTGGTGGACAGTCCCAACAGGGGTGGCGCAACCATGTTGCGTTGCGGCGGCACCGCGCCGTGGGATCCCTGCGCCGTGCGGCGCTCAGATGCGTTGGCCATGCTCCCTTCCCCAGGAGCAACTTGTTTGCCAGTCGGCCACGGCGCCACGGCTGAGCTAGATTGCCCCGACCGACATGACGATCCGGTTGCCCTGGAGAACACCATGACCGACCAGCTCGCGACCCTCCTCAGCGAGGAGAGGCGCTTCCCCCCGTCACCCGATTTTGCCGCCGCGGCGACCGCCACCGCAGAACTGGTTGCGGAGGCTGCCCATGACCCGATCGGGTTCTGGGAATCCGAGGCACGACGGCTCCGCTGGAGCACGCCGTGGAGCCGGGCACTCGACTGGAGCAGTGCCCCTCACGCACGCTGGTTCGCGGACGGCACACTGAACGCCTCCGACAACTGTCTCGACCGCCACGTCGAAGGACCGCGCCGCAACCAGGCGGCACTGATCTGGGAAGGCGAACCCGGCGACCGCCGGGTGATGACCTACTGGGAGCTGCATCGCGAGGTCTGCCAGGCAGCCAACGCGCTCACCTCCCTCGGTATCGGCAAGGGCGACCGGGTCGCGATCTACCTGCCGATGATTCCCGAAGCGGTGGTCGCGATGCTCGCCTGCGCCCGGATCGGAGCCATCCACTCGGTGGTCTTCGGCGGCTTTTCAGCCGAGTCACTCCGCGACCGGATCAACGACGCAGAGGCTGTCTGTCTGATAACTGCCGACGGCGGCTACCGGCGCGGCGGAGTGGTACCGCTCAAGCGATTCGCCGACGAGGCGCTGGCTCACTGCCCGAGCATCAGGCACGTGCTGGTGGTCCATCGTGGCGGCGGAGCAATCGATGCCACCCACTGTCCGATGACACCCGGACGCGATCAGTGGTGGCACCGCCTGGTGGAGAGCCAGCCGGCGAAGTCGACTCCGGAGCCGATGAACGCCGAGGACATGCTGTTCATCCTGTACACGTCGGGAACCACGGGAAAGCCGAAGGGAATCGTCCACACCACCGGCGGCTATCTGACCCAGGTCGCGGCCACCACCAGGCACGTGTTCGACCTGAAGGACTCCGACGTCTTCTTCTGTACCGCCGACATCGGCTGGGTCACCGGTCATTCCTACGTGGTCTACGGCCCGCTGGCGATCGGTGCCACGGTGGTGATGTACGAGGGTGCGCCGGACTGGCCGGAGCGTGATCGCCTGTGGGACATCTGCGAACGCCATGGCGTGACGGTGCTGTACACCGCACCCACCGCAATCCGCGCCTTCATGAAGTGGGGGCCGGAACATCCTGCAAAGCATGATCTGTCGACCCTCCGCCTGCTCGGCAGTGTCGGTGAACCGATCAACCCCGAAGCGTGGATCTGGTACCACCGTCACATCGGCGGCGAACGGTGTCCGATCGTCGATACCTGGTGGCAGACGGAGACCGGCGGGATCATGATCACTCCGCTCCCCGGCGTGACCACCACCAAGCCGGGATCGGCCACCACTCCCTTCCCCGGCGTGTCGGTGGAACTGGTGGACCAGCAGGGCAACCGTATCGACGGCGCCGGCGGCGGACTGCTGACGATCACCCAACCGTGGCCCGGAATGCTGCGCACGATCTACGGCGATGACGAACGCTTCCGCGAGACCTACTGGAACCGCTTCCCCGGCCGCTACTTCGCCGGCGACGGCGCCAAGGTGGACGAGGACGGCTACTGGTGGATTCTCGGTCGGGTCGACGACGTGCTCAACGTGTCCGGTCACCGGATCGGAACGATGGAGGTGGAGAGCGCGCTGGTGGATCACCCGGCCGTCGCCGAAGCCGCGGTGGTGGGGAAGACGCACGACCTCAAGGGCCAGGCGATCGCTGCCTTCGTGACCCTGAAGGAGGGTCAGACTCCCTCCTCATCGATGCGCGACGAACTGCGCGATCACGTCGCCCGCAAGATCGGCTCCATAGCGAAGCCGGATGATGTGCTCTTCGCAGCCGACCTCCCCAAGACCCGAAGTGGCAAGATCATGCGGCGCCTGCTGCGCGACATCGCCGAAGGACGCGCACTGGGTGATACCACCACGCTGGCGGACCCGAACGTGGTGGCGAGACTGAAGAGCGAGTACGAGGGGTCGGAGGGCTGACGGCAAACAGCGAACGGACCCGCCGCCGTCAGGCGGCGGGAATGGTGCCACCATCCTGCCGTCATTCTGAGCGCAGCGAAGTATCTGCTGTTCCGATCTGCCAGTCATTGCGAGGTCCCGCAGGGTCAGATCTGCACCTGCGCCCCCAGCTCGACCACCCGGTTGGGTGGCAGACCGAAGAATGCGGTGGCGGTCTGGGCGTTCCGTGACATCACGGCGAACAGCCGGGCCCGCCATCCCCACATCTCATCGGCGGCGCGCGGTGCACCGTGTCCCCGCGGCCTGAGCACGATGGTCTCGCGACCGAGATAGAAGGAAGTCGTTGCCATCCGGAGCGTCGCTGGTGCAACACCGTCGGTTGCGAGCAGTGGTGCCACCGCCTCCAGCACGGCCGGGATGTCGGGCGTCTCCATGAACCCGTAGCGCGCCTTCACCGAGAAGATCCCCTCGCCGCGCGGCACCACATCCAGCCGCTCTCCCTCCGGCGCCTGGGGAACCGGCAGGGCCAGCACCGTCATCAGTACCACCCGCTCATGCAGCACCTTGTTGTGCTTGAGATGGTGCAGCAGCACCGGCGGTGCGACATCCTCCACCGGACTCATGAAGACCGCGGTCCCGGAAACACGCGGAAGATTGCGTGAAGCGAGATCGGGAACGATCAGGTCGAGCGGCAGAGAACTCTCGGTAAGGAAGGCGGTGACCTGACGTCTTCCCCGCTTCCAGGTGGTCATCATCAGGAACACCACACCGGCCGCCATGATCGGGAACCAGCCACCGTGGGGGATCTTCATCAGGTTGGCGACCAGAAAGGCACCGTCGACCAGCAGGAACAGCGCCGTCACCGCCACTACTCTCGCGGTCGGCCACTGCCAGAGATTCTTCGCCACCAC
>CAZSPH010000020.1:0-27607 GCA_964608715.1 uncultured Gemmatimonadaceae bacterium
GTGTTAAGCACGCCGCCAGCGTTCGTCCTGAGCCAGGATCAAACTCTCCAATGGAGTGTTCAAAAAGCTCTAGACCGAATCAACTGGATTTTCCAATTGTCCGGATTGGTCGTTCAGTTATCTAAACCCGGAGTACCACCGCTGAACCGGTAGCACCCCATAGGGTCCGCACATTCCGACTTCTCCCGATTCTTCACTTTTCAAAGAGCCCGGTGGTTCGACCCACCGTGGGGCGGCACACTTCTCCGCCAGCCCCTAATCATAACCTGCTACCTCAGCCCCGTCAAGGGCCCCCTCCGGGCGACCGTCGCGCCGTCTGGCCGACCCGTCGTGGAGGGACGGCAAACTTAGTCAGCCCAGGCGCTTCGCGCAAGTCCCCACCCGCCAAGCCGCGCCGGTGCCCGTCACGGGCCAACACCGACCACCTGGCGCCTCGATCGGCCCCAAGCACCTGCCATCGCTGGCCATGCTATTTTCCCCGCACCGTGTATCGCTTCCGTCCGCAGCTCGTTGACGCCATCCCTTCGCTCGACCGACGTCAGCTCGTCACCGACATCACTGCCGGCATCATCGTCGGCATCGTCGCACTGCCACTCGCGATCGCCTTCGCGATCGCATCGGGACTCACTCCCGAACGCGGCCTCACTACCGCCATCATCGCCGGCGCCATCATCGCCGCACTCGGCGGATCGCGCGTACAGATCGGTGGCCCAACCGGCGCCTTCGTAGTACTGGTCGCGAGCATCGTGCAGCGCTACGGCATCGATGGACTGCTCCTCGCCACGCTGATGGCAGGCGTGATCCTGATCGTCGGCGGCCTGCTCAAGGCCGGCGCACTGATCCGCTACATCCCGCTCCCCGTGACGCTCGGTTTCACCACCGGCATCGCGCTGGTGATCGCCGCAGGACAGGTCTTCGACGCCCTCGGCCTCGCAATCCCCGACGCACCGGCAGCATTCCTTCCGAAACTGCCGCTGCTCTGGAATCACATCACTGCGGTGTCGTGGCAGGCGGTAGCGGTCACAGCGGCGACACTTGCGACCATCATCCTCTGGCCGGCACGATGGGCGCGTCTTCCCGGCCCGTTCGTCGCACTGGTGCTGACAACCGCAGCAGTCGCGCTGTTCGACATTCCGATCGAGACAATCGGATCCCGCTTCGGCGAGCTGCCGCGCGGTATCTCCATGCCGCGGATTCCGCAGGTGTCGATCGATCACATCCCCGAACTCATCGGCCCCGCGTTCACGATCGCACTGCTCGGCGCGATCGAGTCGCTGCTCTCCGCAGTGGTCGCCGACTCGATGACCGGGCAGCGCCATCGCGCCAACACCGAGCTGGTGGCCCAGGGAATCGCCAACGTCGCCTCACCACTGTTCGGCGGCATGCCCGCGACCGGCGCGATCGCGCGCACCGCAACCAATATCCGGAGTGGCGCCGGCACACCGATCGCCGGCATCACGCACGCAGTCGCGCTGCTGGTGATCCTGCTGGCCGCGGGTCCGCTCGCGGCCGACATTCCGATGGCGACACTCGCCGGGATCCTGCTGGTGGTGGCGTGGAAGATGGCGGACGCCTCCGCCTTCATGCGCCTGGCAACCGGGGCCCGTGCCGACGCGGCCGTACTCCTCACCACCTTCGCGTTCACGGTGCTCGCCGACCTCACCGTCGGCATAACCGTCGGTGTCTCGCTCGCAGCCCTGCTGTTCGTCCAGCGGATGACTTCTGCCACCGAGATCCATTCGGGTGACGACGAAGACGACACCGCCGGCATCCTGCGGCGCGCGCTGCTGCCACCCGACGTGCGCCTGCTCGAAGTGCGCGGCCCGCTCTTCTTCGGTGCTGCCGACAAGCTCAGGGCCGCGCTCGACCTGCTGCCGGTGCCCGCCAGGGTACTGCTGATCGATCTCGACTATTCCGCCGGACTCGACGTGACGACCACCAGGACGCTGGCCGATTTCGCGAACCGCAGCAGCCAGCGCGGATCACGGGTGATCTTCATCACCCATGATCCGGACGTGGCCCTCATGCTGAGACGGGAAGGACTCGAAAGGTCTTCGTCGATCGAGCGGGCAGTCGCACGCTCGACCATCGCCGGCTAGTCTCCGCCGACATCCAGCACGAAGCGGGGTATTGCAACCGCGAACGCCTTGCCATCGACCCGCACGAACTGGTACTCCCCCTCCATGGTGCCGTTCGGCGTAGCCAGCACGCACAGCGACTGGTACTCGAAGACACCACCGGCGGGGATCACCGGCTGCTGCCCGACGACCCCCTCCCCCATCACCTCTGTGATCGCGCCATCACCGTCGGTGATGCGCCAGTGCCGGTTTACCAGTCGGGCCGGGATGCGCGAGACGTTCTCGATCCGCACCCGGTAGGGGTGAACGTACCGCTTCTCCGGCGGCTCGGATTCCTCGGCTGCGTACCACGGATGAACCGTCACCCGGATGCCATCGGTGATCCGGTAGTAGAATCGCCCCGGTGCTACCGGCCGGCCGGTCATGAGGTCGGTGGCGAGAAGCCGTCGTGCTGCTGATCGATCCAGCTCCGGTGGTACTCGGGGTCCTCGAACACCATCGCCGCAGCTGCCACCTTGAGCGGCCGGAACGAGTCCATCATCACCGCCAGCTCATTGGTGTACTTGGCGCCGATGCTGGCCTCCGTCCGTCCCGGATGCGGGCCGTGGGGCAGGCCGTCAGGGTGATGGGTGATGCTGCCGTACTCGATCCCCTTGCGGCTCATGAACTCCGCCGAGGCGTAGAACAGCACCTCGTCGGAATCGACGTTGCTGTGGTTGTACGGTGCCGGAATCGCCTGAGGATCGAAGTCGTACGGACGAGGGCAGAACGAGCAGATCACGAAACCGTCGCCCTGGAAGGTCTGGTGAACCGGCGGCGGCTGATGAATCCGGCCGACGATCGGTTCGAAGTCATGGATGTTGAAGATCCAGGGATAGAAGTGCCCATCCCAGCCTACCACGTCACAGGGATGATGATCGAGAACCAGTTCGTTGATCGCATCGTACTGCTTGACGAGGATCGGAAACTCTCCCTTCTCGTCTACCGGAGCCAGCTCCATCGGTCGCCGGATGTCGCGCTCCGAGTACGGCGCACCCTCCAGCAGCTGCCCGAATTCGTTGCGGTACCGCTTGGGTGAGCGGATATGCCCGCGGCTCTCCATCACCAGCAGCTTCGGCTGTCCGGCTGCGAAATCGAAGCGCCAGCGATGAGTGATGTTGCGGTGGACCACCACGTAGTCGCCGCTCCGGAACGGCAGGTTGCCGAAGACTGACTCGAGCACCCCGCTACCCTCGGCAACGTAGACCACCTCGTCGGCCTGCGAGTTGCGCCAGAAATGCTCGTCGTTGCGATCGGGCGCGGTGTACAGCATCCCGATCTCGGCGTTGAACAGCAGCGGGATCCGGTCCAGCGTGGCCGAGCCACCGGTTGCCGCCCGCGCAGTCCGGAAGTGGCGATGACGGAGCGACGTCGCCTCGTCGGCATCCCACTGCACTTCCGCGATCCGACGCGCCCTGATGACGGTCGTGGGTGGATGGATGTGATAGAGGAGCGCCGACGTTCCGGTGAACCCCTCGTGACCCATCAGCTCCTCGGAATAGAGGCCGCCATCGGGACGCCGGAAGACGGTGTGCCGCTTGCGAGGCACCTCACCCAGCAGATGATAGATCGGCATCAGAGATTGCCCCGCCGCTCCTGTTCGCGCTCGATCGCCTCGAACAGTGCCTTGAAGTTTCCGGCGCCGAAACTCTTGGCTCCCTTGCGCTGGATGATCTCGTAGAAGAGGGTCGGACGATCCTGCACCGGCTTGCTGAAGATCTGCAGCAGGTACCCCTCGTCGTCCCGGTCTACCAGGATTCCCAGCTCGGCGAGCGGAGCGAGATCCTCGTCGATCCTGCCGACCCGGGCCGGCACCATCTCGTAGTAGGTGGAAGGCACGGTGAGGAACTCGACCCCGCGCGACATCAGGTCCCGCACCGTCGCGATGATGTCATCGGTCGCTACCGCGATGTGCTGCACGCCCGGACCGTGATAGAACTCCAGGTACTCGTCGATCTGCGACTTCCTCTTCCCCTGTGCCGGCTCGTTGATGGGGAACTTGATCCGGCCGTTGCCGTTCGACATCACCTTGGACATCAGGGCCGAGTACTCGGTGGAGATCGTCTTGTCGTCGAAGGTGAGGATGTTGGTGAAGCCGAGTACGTCCTCGTAGAACTTGACCCACTCGTTCATCCGGCCGAGTTCGACGTTGCCGACGCAGTGGTCGACGTACTTGAGTCCGGTGGGGCGCGACTGGAGCGGCGAGGTCACGGCCTCGAATCCGGGCATGAAGAGGCCGTGATAGTTCTTCCGCTCGACGATCGAGTGGATGGTGTCGCCGTAGGTACGGATCGCCGCGATCACGATCTCGCCGTGCTCATCGGAGATCACTTCGGGATCGCGCGCCGATACGGCGCCACGGGAAAGTGCGGCGGCATGAGCGGCGCGGGCGTCGTCGACCCAGAACGCCATGTCCTTCACTCCGTCACCGTGCAACTGGACATGCTCGGCGATCGGCCCTTCGGGGCGAAGGGCAGACGTGAGTACGAAGCGGAGCTTGTCCTGGACGAGGAGATACGAGGCGCGGTCGCGCACTCCGGTTTCCGGGCCGCGATAACCCGTCAGCTCGAAACCGAAGGCGGTGCGGTAGTACATCGCCGACTGGCGGGCATTGCCGACCCAGAACTCGATGTAGTCGGTGCCGTTGATCGGAAAGGCGTCGCCGGTGGCCGCAGTGGCGGGCGACGGTACGGTTGCAGTCATGGTGCAATCCTCATGTGGTTCAGTGATGACGAATCCGCAGCGGGGTGTGGCCGTAGGCCACTCTCCAGCCCGGATCGGTCCGGCGATGACCGGACCTCGCCTCACGCAGGTTCATCAGCCGACTGCGGCCTGCAGGAACGACCGCAGATCGGCGTCGCCGATCTCGGGCTCTCCCGGCGCCACGTTGTCGAGCTTCCCTTCCCTGACCCAGTCCACCAGTCGCTCGACTTCCTGGAAGAGATGGTCGAACGAGTCGACCACGAAAAGCAGCGGCTGGTACCGGTCGATCGCGAACCCCTGATTTACCACCCATTCGAGCTGGAACGGAAACCGCTGCACCGCAGGAGAATCGACACTGTGCGCCAGTTCACCGTACGACGACAGCAGCCCGCTGCCATAGGCCTTGAACTCCCCGGGACGACTCCCCTTCATCAGGCCGAACTCGATCGTGAACCAGAAGAAGCGCGCCATCGCCTTGATCACGCTGGTCACCTGGGCGACCCGCACGTCGTTCTCGCCGACACCAGCAGCCC
Source organism: uncultured Gemmatimonadaceae bacterium (assembly GCA_964608715.1). Taxonomy (GTDB): domain Bacteria; phylum Gemmatimonadota; class Gemmatimonadetes; order Gemmatimonadales; family GWC2-71-9; genus Palsa-1233. The sequence goes on from CAZSPH010000020.1 coordinate 5,354, forward strand.
GCTCCGCTGCCGCCCGGGCGCATTCGCCGAACAGCACCAGGGTGTCGGCGAACGCCGGATCGGTATGCATCGGCACATGCCCGGCGATGTCGTGGAAGATGTCGGGCTCGGGGAGGTAGTCGAGCACTGCGCCATCACGGATCGTCACCGTGGTCGGAAACTCGCGCTGGCGGAGACAGTCGAAGAAGAGGTAGGCGGGGACGTAGCCGCTTACCGGTTTGGCCTGGAAGCCGGTGAGCGGCTTCATGAACCGGTTCACATCTTCGAGACGTGGTACCCTGCCCTGATCGAGGCGGAGAGTCGACAGTCCTTCGAGAAACCGGGGATTGCCGTACTGCTCCCAGCGCGGCAGCATCCGCTGATAGAGTCGACGCCAGACATCGTGGTTGGCATCGCTGTAGAGATCGTAGGGCTGCTCGATGTAGAGCCGCCCTTCAGCCTGCGCCTGCTCGATGAACGGCGCTCTGGTCGTGGTCATGTCAGCCACCGGTCCGGCGGCCTCGGCAACATCTACGCTCACCGCTTCACCCTCCGCTGATGGATCCCGCTACCCCACAGGATGGAAGCTATACCCTGCCTGCCATCACCGCTTGAGAACCACGTCGTCACTGCGAACCGATCGGCCGACCGCGAGAACCAGCGTCTGACCGCGGAAGCCGTCGGCCTGCACCCGGACGTACTGCACCCGGCACTTCCCCAGCATCCGCGGGTCGAACTCGAGCCGGTAGGCGCCGTTGCGATCGCTGAACGAAGTGAATGGCGCTCCGACGATCTGGAGATGGGCATTCGCCAGCGGGTTGCCGCGATCATCGAAGACGTAACCGACCACCGACGCCAGCACCGGCGTACCGTCGGGATTGGTGCCGAGATCCGGAACCTCGGGGCAGCTCCCGGCGGCTTCCTCGAATGACGGTCGCCAGGAGCGTCCATCGGTACCGGATATCCCCGAGCGGCCCATCACTCCCGGCCGGCCAATGCCCGCGCCTGCTCCCTGTCCCGATGGAACGGGAATCTGCGCCGTCTGGCGACCGAACGGCGAAGTCGGCTCGGTCCGGATGCCGCCACGCTGAGCCGCCTCGCCACCGGTTTCCACCCGGTTCGGAGTCTCCACGGTCGGCTCCGGGTCCGGATTGCTGGGAGCCTCGGACGGCAACTCGTCGGGATCGGGTGGCTGGAGCTGCTCCCCCCGCTCCCTGGGGACCAGTTCGTCAGGGCGGTCGCTGTCGGGGCCGATGGCCCGGGGACGGTCCTGCTGCTCCTCAGGAGTGGCCTGCTGCCGTTCAGCTTCCCGGGCTGCGTACTGCTCTCTTTCGTCCTGAGCCACCGCGATGGGAATCCGCGACTCGCCGGTACCATCATCGGCACGCTGAGGCTTCCTGGTGGCCAGAAGGACCAGGATCACGATCAGCGCGTGCACGACGGTACTGACGGCAAGCTCCCGCCAGCCCCTGCCTCCCGCCGCGAACGGGGACAGGGTGAACGGCTCTTCTTCCCTTCTCACTGGTCGAAAAATAGCCCCATCCCGTCGATTCCGGCCCCCGGCCGACCGGTAGAGCGGAGCGCCAGGAGGGGCTTCCGATCTACATGATTATGTATTATCATTAACTGGTCGAGTCGGACCCTTCCGATCCGACCGACCAGGCGACTCCGGACAGATGCCCGGGTTACGCCTCCGGTTGCCGGAAGGTTGTACTGGAGACCGAATGACGACCTCGCTGTTCCGCCGCAATGCGGCCACCCTGATACCGCTGATCTGTGCGGTCCACTGCCTTGCAGCCCCGGCGCTGGTGCTGATCTCCCCGGCATTCGGCGAGAACCCGCTGATCGAATTCGGCGCTCTGGGCCTGGCTCTGGCATTCGGCATTCCCGCAGTGCGGGCCGGCTGGTGCGAACACGGCAACCGGCGACCGCTGATCCTCGCCGGAGTGGGCATCCTGATCTGGAGCACCTCCCTCCTTGGCCTGGTTCCCCTCGAACCGGTCGGCCTGGTGCACGCGGCGGGTGCGGTACTGACAGGTGCCGGACTCCTCTGGAACGCCTCCGCCCGCCGAAGCTGCTCATGTGCCGTGCATCACGAAATCGATCACCCTGTGGAAGCGGACCCGGCAACCGGGTGATATTCCGGCGATGAAGCCGCCGGCAACGACAGATGCACTGATCGTCGGCGCGGGTCCGGTCGGACTCGCGGCCGCAATCTCCGCCGCACGACGCGGGATCGACCATCTGGTGATCGACCAGGGTCCGATCGCCAACGGAATCTTCCGCTACCACACCGGGATGACCTTCTTCACCACTCCCGATCTGCTGGAGATCGGAGGCCATCCCTTCACCTGCTCCGGCGCCAAGCCCACCCGGGAGGAAGCGCTCAAGTACTATCGCGGTGTGGCCCGAACCGAAGGGCTCCGCGTTCTTCCATGGACACACCTCGCTGCAGCGCGACCGGTCGACGGCGGATTCGTCGCATCGGTCGTCACTCCCGTCGATACCCACTCCATCCACTGCAGACGCCTGGTACTGGCAACCGGCTATCTCGATCAGGCGAACCTCCTCGACGTTCCGGGTGAGGACCTGCCGCATGTCTCCCATCTCCTCGGCGAACCGCATCGCTCCTCCGGCCTTCCCGTGGTCATCGTCGGCGGGAAGAACTCCGCAGTGGAAGCGGCACTGCTCTGCTACCGTGCCGGCGCGTCGGTGACGCTGATTCACCGCGGAGCGACGGTGGGCAGCAGCGTGAAATACTGGCTGCGACCAGATCTCGAGAACCGGATCGCCGCCGGTCAGATCACCGCCCTGTTCAATTCCACTGTGACCGGCATCACCGATCGAGCGGTCCTCGCAACGACTCCGTCGGGGCCTGTCGAAGTCGAAGCGGCCCATGTATACCTGTTGACGGGTTACCACCCGGATTTCGCACTGCTGGCTGGCCTGGGAGTGGAACTCGACCCGGCCGACGGCCGGGCGGTCATCGATCCCGATACGATGGCGACCACAGTTCCCGGCCTCTACCTGGCGGGCAGCGTCGCAACCGGCAGGCGCATCTCCGAGGTCTTCATCGAGAACGGACGATTCGATGGCGAGAAGATCTTCGGCGATGATGTGGCACGGGCAGCGGCGGATGCCGCCTATCGCCGCTACCGGCGTCCGGTGGCGGAGTAGCGGAGCGAGCGCATCTCGATGGTGACGCGGCGGAGCATCGCTCTCACCCGCAGCAGCAGCACCACCGCAACTACTGCCAGGCCGATCACCAGTCCCCACCAGAGGCCGACCGGACCGAGCGAAGTGCGATAGGCCAGCAGCCAGGAAGAGGAGATCCCGATTCCTCCGAAACCGAACACCGAGATCAGCATCGGTGCCCTGGTATCCCGCAGGCCGCGAAGGATTCCGGCAGAGACCGCCTGGACACCGTCGAACACCTGGAAGATCCCTGCGATCGGCAGCAGCGCGATCGCGACAGCCTGTACCCGGGCGTCGTTGGTATAGAGCATTGCGAAGAAACCGGGGAGCAGCAGGAAAAGCAGCGCCGTTCCGGTCATGAATGCCGTCCCGACTACCAGAGCTGCTCGCGCCGATGCCCCGAGCGCGCTGACATCTCCGGCACCGCGAGCGCGGCCTGCGAGGACTGAGGCTGCCATGCCGACCCCCATCGGCACCATGAAGGTCAGCGACGCGAGGTTGAGCGCAATCTGATGTCCAGCGACCGGAATGGTTCCAAAGGTTCCCATCAGCAGGGCAACGATCGCGAACGCGGCCAGTTCCAGCTCGATCTGCACGGCGATCGGCAGTCCCGTACCGAAGAAGCGTAGCATGCCCAGTGCATGCCAGGACGCGCGTCGCCAGGGCCGGATCATCGGCAGCAGTTCGCGCCTGGCCAGCAGAAAGACCATGGTGACCATGAGCCAGCGGGAGAATGTCGTTCCCCAGGCCGCACCCTCGACTCCCATGCCCGGTACCGGGCCCCAGCCGAAGATGAGCAGCGGATTGAGTGCCGCGTTGACGACATTGGCTGTCAGGATCACGATGAGCACCGGTCCCACCCGATGCAGCGACTGCATCGTCTGCCGGGATACGCCGAACAGGAGGTACGGCAGCAGGCCGGGGATGAGCCTCCTGACATAGCTCCCTGCCAGCGGCACCACTTCCTCCGGCTGATGCATCAGCGCCAGCACCGGTTCGGCAAGGAGCAGCATCAGGCCGAGCGGAACAGCGATCACCGCCGCCACGATGATGGCACGCTGCACTGCCACCGCTGCGGTGTTGTGCCGTCCGGCACCGAGTGCCTGCGAGAGCAGCGGATCGAGCGCCAGCAGCGTCCCTACCCCGAGCATCACCACCACGTTGTAATAGACATTGCCGAGGGCCACACCGGCGAGTGCTTCGGGAGACAGGCGACCGACCATCAGGGTGTCGACCGCACCCATTGCCATCAGCCCGACGTTGACTCCGATGATCGGCAGCGCGAGCTGGAGCAGCTCGCGATAGCCGGCTTCCCGGACTGCGCGGATCACTGCCCTTCCGGCCAGTCCTTGCGCGGGGATGCCAGCAGCCGTTCGGCGAACTCCACCCGCTCGTTGAGCGAGGTGACTTCGGCCCGCAACTGGTCGATCTCCTCGTACATCGCTGCTGCGGTGGTATCGACAGACAGCGCCGGACGATCCGCCTCCGGCTCCCAGTCGCTGATCAGCCGTCCCTGTCCATCTCTGAACGATCCGGACGACACCAGGATCAGATCGTAGAGCCACCAGAGGCCCAGGCCGCCCAGCGTACATGCCATCAGGATGCCCGTGCGAGGCTTGCCGCTGTAGAAGCGGTGGGCACCGAATACCCCGAGCATTCCCGCCAGCAGCAGCGCCACCGTGCGCGATCGAGGGGAACGGACAAATTCGTCGGTCATAATGCCCCCGGAGGGAATCGAACCCCCAACCTCGACCTTAGAAGGGTCTTGCTCTATCCAGTTGAGCTACGGAGGCGACATGCAGCTCCGGTGCCGCGGGTGCGGCACCGGAATCGATCGGATGCTATCTGCGGAGGGCGTCCCTGATCTCGCGGAGCAGGACCACGTCCTCGGGCGGTGCAGGCGGTGCGGCGGGAGCCTCTGCTTCCTTCCGCTTGAGGGAGTTGATCCCCTTGACCATCTGGAAGATGATGAACGCCATGATCAGGAAGTTGAGCGCCACCGTGATGAAGCTGCCGTAGGCAATCACCGGAATCCCGGCTTCGCGAGCGGCGGCCAGCGTGCTGATGCCGGCAGGAACCTCCGCCAGCGGCAGGTAGTAGTTGGCGAAATCGAGTCCGCCGAAGATCTTCCCCACTACCGGCATGATGATGTCATCGATCAGCGACGTCACGATCTTGCCGAAGGCCCCGCCGATGATCACGCCGACGGCGAGATCGATCACGTTCCCCTTGACCGCAAATTCCTTGAACTCCTTCATCATTCCCATCGTGTCTTCTCCCTGTGACTGGTTGGTGGTCCGCCACTGTGCGACGATGTCAATCGGGGCGCCGGGATTCGAACCCGGGACCTTCCGCTCCCAAAGCGGACGCGCTACCGGACTGCGCCACACCCCGAAGGGTGGTCAATCTAGCGTGGTCCCCCGAAGAGCGCTCGTACCGCCCGACCCCGATGGGAGACCCTTCCCTTCGCTTCCGGAGAGGCCGTTGCGAAAGAGACATTCAGGTCGTCGCTGTGAAATATCGGATCATAGCCGAAGCCGCCGCTACCCTGTGGCTCCTCCAGAATCCGCCCCTCGGTGGTGCCGTCGGCCGTGATCGCAGTCCGACTGTCCCCGGCTGGGAACGCCAGCACCAGCACGCACCGGTACCGCGCTGTCCGCTGCCGCTCCGGTACTCCGGCTAGCCGCGCCAGGAGTTCCCCGTTGTTGGCTCCGGCAACGAGTTCGTCCGGCCCGTCGCTGCCGGCGAACCGCTTGCTCCAGACACCGGGAGCACCACCCAGGGCGTCGACCTCCAGACCGCTGTCGTCGGCCAGAGCGGGCATCCCGGAGCGATCTGCAAACCACTGCGCCTTCGCCCGCGCGTTGGCCTCGAAGGTATCGAAGACTTCGAGCTGATCTTCCTCGGGGTCCGGGTCCAGCCCGATCTCGTCGGGAGTCACCGCGGTCCAGCCATACTCGCCCAGCAACCGGCCCAGTTCGCGCTGCTTACCGCGACTGCGGGTGGCGACCAGCAGCCGGTTCAGGCTGACCCCAGTGCCGCCCGCTGGAGCGCGTGCAGCCTGCCGATACCGGCGGTCGCGAGGTCCAGCAGCCTGTCCAGTTCCCGTCGATCGAAGGTGCCGTTCTCGCCGGTCCCCTGTACTTCCACCAGCGCGTTCGGCTCCAGCATCACGACGTTGGCATCGACACCGGCGTCTCGATCCTCCAGGTAGCAGAGATCCAGAACCGGCATCTCACCGACCTTCCCCACCGATATCGCAGCAACGAGCCTGCCGAATGGAGAGGGATTGCCGGTCCGCCCTGCCAGCCAGTTGCAGGCATCGACCAGTGCCACGCAACCGCCGGTGATGCTGGCGCACCTGGTACCGCCATCGGCAACCAGCACATCGCAGTCGACCTTGATGGTGTATTCGCCGAACTCCATCGTGGCCATCGCTGCGCGCAGCGACCGACCGATCAACCGCTGGATCTCCTGCGAACGTCCGCCCGGACCGGTACGCTCCCGCGAGGTACGCTCGTGCGTGGCGCGCGGCAGCATCGAGTACTCTGCCGTCACCCAGCCACGCCCCGAGCCTTTCAGGAAGCCCGGAACACCGGTCTCCACCGATGCGGTGCAGTGGACCAGAGTCCCTCCCATCCGGATCAGACAGGAACCTTCCGCCCACGGATTGGCGTTGCGCTCGATCACTACCGCTCTCAACTCATCGGCCGTGCGGCCGTCAGGACGATTCACGCAGTCTCTCCACTATGCCGGTTGTCGATCGTCCCTGCAGGGTCGGAACGATCACCACTCTGCCACCATTTGCCTTGGTCACTTCGGCGCCGACCACATCTTCCTCGCGGTAGTCGCCGCCCTTGACGATGATGTCGGGCGCGAGCGCTTCGATCACCGCCAGCGGGGTCGGATCTTCGAACAGAATCACCGCATCGACCGCACCGAGTGCTGCAACCACTGCAGCACGATCCTGCTCCGGAATGATCGGCCGGTCATCACCCTTTCCCAGCATGCGTACCGATGCATCGCTGTTGACTGCCACCACCAGGGCATCGCCCAGTGCCCTGGCTGATTCAATCACCACCAGGTGGCCGGGGTGGAGAAGGTCGAATACGCCGTTGGTAAAGACCAGTGTCCCAGCGACACTGCGCCGCCAGTCGACCGCCGCAGCCAGGGTCATCACCTTGGCGGCCGAGCCACTCCTGGTCAGAGACCCGACTCGGCGCGCGGGTGGAACTCGAGCACCTTCGGCGCGAGGAATGGCAGCTTCACCGTCTCGGTGTAACGCGCCTCGATCACGATCCGGGCAGGATTGGTGAGTCGCCGGACGGAGACCTTCTTCGCGGCGGGCGGCAGGCCCAGCGAGTCTGCCCTCGCTACGATCCTGGTGTTGATCGCCGCATCGGTGAGCGCATCGGCGAATCTTGCCGACGAGTTCATTTCGTCGAGAAACTGACTGTAGCGGAAGTACGGGCGGCCGTAGGCGACCGCAGCGTAGCCCAGGCAGATGAGCACCGCGATCGATACCATGCAGCCCAGCGAACTGGCGCCGCGGCGGGATGAAGGTTTCACCATGTGGATTGCGCGTCGGTGATGATCTGCTTGGCGATGTCTTCGAGCGCAAGCCGGCGCCCTTCGCCTTCGCGACCTGGTGGATACTGCTGGTCGACCGAGAAGGTCTTCCTGCGCAGCAACTGTCGTCCGGTCGACTGCTGCACCATCTCGATGTTGACCGTGATCTGGAGCAGACGCCGATCCACCTGAACCTCCCCGGCTCTTCCCTGATTGCTGCCGGTGCCACGGTAGGCCACCGGCTGATCGGGCTCGTAGCGCACCACGGTCCCCGTCACCACCGCATCGGCACGCGACTCGGCCACCGACCTGAGCCCGAGGCGCCGCTCGACGACCTCGCGCACCGTACGGTTCGCCTCGGTGGCCATCGCCGGATCCGCAGTAGCATTCTCGAACGGCAGCACCACCACCGTCCGCACCTCCGGCGGCAGGCCCCCACCACTGAAGCCATAGGCACAGCCGCTCAGCGCTGCGACTGCAGCGATCACCGCGGATCTCAGTCCGATCACTACGGTGCACTCCAGATCGAATCAGGTACCGATGTCATCGGTCTCCGGTCGGTGTAGGTAACATCGAGCCTTGCAGGAACGGAGGGAATGTCGAGTCGTGCCCGGATCGGCAGGCGGTCCTCGCCGATATGGGTGACTACCCGACCCAGCCGCTTCCCCTGCTGGCGGACATCGACCACCAGGCGTCGCTGGCCGCCGAGTTCCATCAGGTATTCAACGGTATCACCGGCGGCGGCATAGCGCCACGCCACCACGTCATCGTCGCGATGGATCGACACCTCGTCGCCGGGCGACGGGGGGCGGACCCGGCCGACCATTCCCCAGAGCAGCGGGTAGTTGGGAACCAGCCGTGCCACGTCTTCTTCCGGTTCCGCCCATACCGGATCGTCGCCGATGACCACTCCCGCAGCCCACCAGCTACCGAGCGGCGCCCGGAAGTCGAACCGCATCGAATCGGGCGGAACCATCCTGATGGTGCCGTTGCCACCACCGCCGGCCCGGCCGTCCTGCAGGCGCCAATCCAGTCGCATCCTGACCGGGGCGTCGATTGCGGTGGCTGCCACCCAATCGGTGACCGCTGACGGGTCGCTGGCGGTCATCGTCGTCGGAATCGGTGGCCCCGGCGGACGATAGCCGGCGCACCCCAGGGACATGATCACGGTCGCGACCAGCAGCCTGCTCTTCATCGGCTCTCCACCCGCCGGATGGTACGGATGACATCCCCCTGCAGCACCCGCCTGGCGGTGTTGTAGCTGCCGACCACCTTGCCGAAGATGGTGTAGCCGCCATCGAGATGCGGCTGCGGCGACAGGTTGATGAACCACTGACTGCCGCCGGTATCCGGGCCGGAAAGCGCCATGCCGAGCATCGGGACGTCATAGCGGTGGCGATTGATCTCGTCCCGGATCTGCCAGCCCGGGCCACCGCTGCCGGTACCGGTCGGGTCGCCGTCCTGGATCACGAAGTTGGGCACCACCCGGTGCCAACTGCTGCCGTCGAAATACCGCCGGTCGAGCAGTCGCAGGAAGTTGGCGACGGTCAGCGGAGCCTCCCGGGCCAGCAGTTCGATTTCGATGGTACCGCGGCCTTCGACGTCGATCATCACCCGCGGATTGGCCGGAGCCATCAGGAACACCCGGACGAACTCGCGGTAGTCCTGGAGAACCCGTCCGGTCTCGATTGCACCCACGCCGCCCCAGCGGGCCGCCACGGTCGGCAGCGTACGGGTAACGTACTGCCGCAGCATCGGGTCCTCGGGTCGCTGGAGTGCTGTGCCAGCAGGCCCGGCGGCCAGCCGCGCCAGAGCGGTGCTGTCGGAGCGAACAAGGCGGGCGATAGCGCTGATCACCGCCTGCTGTGCCTCGCGTCCGCCTCTCCGCCAGATCGCGGCCAGGCGCTCTCCGACGGCGTCGTCCATCGTGCCCGCGAGCACCGGAACCGCCGCGGTACGAACCGCCACATCAGGATCATCCGCGGCCGCGCGCGCCGCGTTGATCAGTTCCTGGTCCTCCCGAGCTCCCGGAAGTGCTCCCCAGGCAGTCAGGGCCGCCGCCCGGACACGGGAATCGGCATCCAAAGTCATCCGGACGAACTGCTGTCGATCCGGCGCCCGCATGCCGCGCATCGCCTGAATCGCAGCCAGCCGGTCCGCCACGATACTGCTGCCGGCCCAGGGAGCGATGCGCGATCTGAAAGCATCCTGATCGATCCGGGCCAGTGCCGTGAGCGCCGCGATCCGTACTCCCCAGGGCTCACTGAGGCGATCGGTCAGTGCGGCAAGAGGGGCCGCAGCCGTACTGCCGCCGAGTTGAGCGAGTGTTGCCGCTGCGGCGACCTTCACCTGCCGCTCGGGATCGTCCAGCAGCGATACTACCGCATCGGCCAGCAACGAGTCGCGATAGGTGGCAATCGAATTCAGGGCGGCGATCCTGACGCCCATCTCGCGATCGTTGAGCAGCCTGGTGAGCGTCGCGCGAACCGTCGTTCCCGCAGTGCCGGTTGTGTCGGCGAACCGCGCAGTGAGCGAACGGGCGGCCACTTCGCGGATCAGCGCGGCATCGTCCCTGGCTGCCAGCAGCATGGCATCGCCCGCCCCGGGGGCCAGAATACGGCCCAGAGAATAGAGCGCCCGCCAGCGCAGATCAACGTCACGGTGATCGGCATACCGCAGCATCGCAGTGACCGGCGCCGCAGAACCCAGGCGCCAGGCGTTGATCAGCGCGGCGCCGAGCATCTGCTCACGTCGGTTGCGAGCCAGATCCCCACCACCGGAGATGACCTCGGTGAGCGTGCGCACGGCGTCGTCCCCGCCGATCTTCGCCAGCGCGACGGCGGCCTCGTAGGCTGCGTCTCCGCTCAGCGAATCGCTGCGCCTGATGCGACCGACGATCGGCTGGATGCCGTTGCGGTGCCCGATCAGCCCGAGGGCAAAGAACGTCTCGGCGAGTACTCGCTGATCGGAGTCATCGAGCCGGGGAACGATCAGCGCGATGCCGGCCGGCGAACCGATCCGGCCGGTAGCGCGGACCGCAATGGTCCGGACGAAGGGGTCGGGATGTTCCAGCCCGCTGCCGATCGCCTGCGGATCGATCACTCGCCGATCCTCCGCCATCAGAATCGGCGCCAGCACCTCGACGGTAGCCGGATCCTGGGCTGCAAGTGGAGCAGTCAGCGCCAACAGGACTGGAATGACCGGAAGAAGTCGTCTCACAGGCGCACCGGGTCGGCAATCGGTATCAGTCGATCGGCCACCGCGTCCGGCAGCCGGGTGAACGCCATCTCATGGTCGAGCACGAGCAGCGATGTGGTCGCGGTCGCCAGCAGCTCGCCGCTGTCACCGTGTTCCACTGCATACCCGAAAGTAACCCGGCGGCTGGCCATCTCGCGTACCCAGCAGCGCACCACCACCGGATCGTCGTACTTCGCAGCACGACGGTAGCGGACGGCGGCCTCGGATACCATCATCCTGACCCCCATCTCCTCCAGTTCGCGATAGCTGAGGCCGGTCCCCCGCAGATGTTCGGTTCGAGCCACGTCCAGCCAGACCAGGTACCTGGCATGGTAGACGACCCCCATCTGATCGGTCTCCGAATAGTCGACCCGCCTCGATGTGGTCGTGATCCTTCCGTCGTACGTTGCCTCGGCACTCTCCATCAGACACCTTTCCTTCCGTGAAGCCTTCCCGCCTGCTGATCGTTGCCGACGCCCACCTCGGTGCGGCACCCGAAGCCACCGAATCGGCCTTCCTCGAGTTTCTCGACACCATCCCGGACGACGACGATTGCCTGGTACTGGTCGGCGACATCTACGACTACTGGTTCAGCTATCGCCATCTCGTCCCCCGCAGGAATTTCCGCGTCACCGCAGCGCTGGCAAATCTCGCCCGTCGGATCCCTGTTGCCTTCGTCGGTGGCAACCACGACCGCTGGGGCGATTCGTTCTGGGAGAGCGACGCCGGAATAGCTTTCTCCCCATCCCGACTCGAACTCGACTTCGGCGGCCGCAAGGTACTGGTGATCCACGGCGATGGACTGCATGAGGAACGGCGCGGCGCCCGCTGGATGCACCAGGCCACTTCCTCCCGCTGGCTGATATCCATCTACCGGCGACTGCATCCGGACATCGGCTTCAGAATCGCCGACCGGCTGGGCCACAATCTCGATCACGGTGTGGCTCACCCCGAGCAGGTGGAGGCCGCCCACCAGCGGCAGGCCTCATGGGCCCGGGAAACGCTGGCCGACAATCCGGGACTCCGCGCGGTGATCATGGGCCACACCCATCGTGCCGCAGTGGAGGAGGCAGAGCCGGACCAGTGGTACATCAACCCCGGCGCCTGGCTGGACGGGTGGCAGTATGCCACGCTCGACAGCGAGGGAGCCAGGCTCCACCGGTTCAGCTCTCCGGCCTGACCACGGCAAGATCAGCCAGGCCGACATCCTCCAGCCGGTGCCCGGTGAATACCGCCCCCACCATCGCGAACCTCGCAACGTCGTCGGTAACTGCCCAGCGCGATCCGGCCCGATTCCCTGCGGGCGCCTTCAAGCCCTGTTCCTCCAGCAGCCGGGCCAGTTCTGCAGCCGTCTCCTCGGCGCTGTCGATCAGCGTCACCCCCGGGCCCAGAACATCGGCAAGGAGCGGCTTGAGCAGCGGATAGTGAGTGCAGCCCAGCACCAGCGTGTCGATTCCGGCAGCCTGCATCGGTGCCAGATACTCGGAGGCAATCATCCGGGTGGCGGGATGCGTCAACCAACCCTCCTCGACCAGCGGCACGAAGAGAGGGCAGGCCCGGTCCACCACCTCAACGCCGGCGTGAAGCGCCCGCAGCGCATTCGGATAGGCGCCCGACGCGATGGTCCCTGCAGTGCCGATAACTCCGACCCGGCCGTTGCGGGTTGCCCGGAGGGCCGCAGCCGCACCCGGTTCGATCACCCCGATCACCGGTACCGGCGAGACTTCGCGGAGAGCCCCCAATGCGTGAGCCGTCGCGGTATTACAGGCTGCCACCACGGCCTTCACTCCGCCGGAGAGCAGCCACTCCAGTATCTCAAGGCTGTAGCGGACCACCGTTTCAGGTGACTTCGGCCCGTACGGGACTCTGGCTGTGTCACCGAGGTAGAGCAGTGATTCCGAAGGGAGCCGCTGCTCGATCCCTCGCGCGACGGTCAGGCCACCTATCCCCGAGTCGAAGACTCCGATCGGTCCGGTAGCACTCATCGCGGCAGCGGCAGTACCAGGCCGTATCCGGTACGCCCGCCGGGGAGCGAGCTTGCACGCAGATCGCCCGGGAAGTCGAACAGGTTGGCCGAAACGAACGCTTCCATTCCGGAGAAGAGGTGATTGGCTGCCATCAGAACCAGCCAGTCCTGACGTTCCCGCCGCTTGTCCTCCAGCCGCCCCGACTCCGTCCGCTCCAGATAGTCGATCTCGTGATGGGCCTTGAGAGCCATCCCCAGAGCCAGCCCCTCGAAGGCAATGAACAGTCCGCCAGTAAGCTTGCGGTCGAGTGCTGCCTGCCCCCATCCGGGGACGAGAAACGACCGGAAGAAGTACCCCATCGGTGACGGCCTGGAAGGTGGGGGTTCGATCACAGCCTGGGCCGATACGGCGGCGGTGCCGGACAGCAGCAGCGCCGCCAGTGCGACGGTGATCATTCCCCTTCCCGGCCGGAATCGACTCACCTGTCGAGCGCCACCAGTTCGATCTCCACCGCGACATTCTTCGGCAGACCCGCCGCAGCCACGGTCGACCTGGCCGGTCGGTGCTCACCCATCCAGCGGGCATACACCTCGTTCATCGCGACGAAGTCATCCATCGTGCGTAGAAAGACGGTGGTCTTGACCACCCGGGTGAAATCGAGTCCTGCGGCCTTGAGCACTGCGGAGAGATTCTGGAACACCCGCTCGGTCTGGGCAGCGACATCGCCCTCGACCACCTGCATGGTGTCCGGATCAAGGGCTATCTGACCGGCAGTGAAGAGAAAGCCGCCGGCCCGGACGGCCTGCGAGTAGGGGCCGATGGCTGCCGGTGCCGAGAGGGTTGCGATGATTTCCATGATGAAGATCCGTATCTGAAAGGAGACGAATGATCCCGTCAGCGGCTGCACCGGCCTGCCGGTGTCCGCCGATGGAAGCTAACGGATGCCGAAGAAGAGACGTGCCGCGTTCGCGGTGGTCAGGTCGGCGATGCGGGCCGGGGTGGTACCACGGAACTCGGCCAGTCGCGCTGCAGTGGCCGCAACGAAGGCCGGCTCATTGCGCCGCCCCCGGTGAGGCACGGGAGCGAGGTAGGGGGCATCGGTCTCGACCAGCAGCCGGTCGTCCGGTACCAGGCTGACGCTGTCGAGGTCACTCCACGAGCGGAAGGTTATCATCCCGCTGAACGAGAAGTACCATCCCCGATCGAGCCCTGCCCTGAGCAGCCCCGCCCCGCTCGAGAACGAGTGCAGCACCACCGCCGCCCCCGGCTGCTCGGCAAGGATCGCCGCCACGTCGTCGTCCGCTTCACGGGCATGGACGACTACCGGCATACCGGCCTCCACCGCCAGTGCCAGTTGCCGGGAGAAGCAGTCGCGCTGGACCTCGCGCGGCGAATGATCGTAGTGGTAGTCGAGACCCATTTCGCCGGCGCCGACCACTATCGGATCGTTCCACGCACCGGTCACGGTTCCGACAACGGTTTCTCCCCACAGCGTGGCATCGTGGGGATGACATCCGGTGACAATCGAGACCCCGGGAGTGGCCCTCGCCCATTCCAGCGTGGCCGGCAGCCGATCCAGCACGCTCTCGACGACAAGAAGCCGGTCGATGCCGGCTTCCTCTGCCCTGCCGATCACCGACCCGCGATCGCTGTCGAAAGCAGGGTCGGTGAGATGGCAGTGCGTGTCGATCAGCATCGGGTCAGGTCAGGCCGGGCTGGTCCGCCTGGCAGCGCCGGTCCGGGAACGGACCGCGATCTTCTGCACCGGCCAGCGGTGACGAATGATCCGGAGCAGAGCCGGCGCGATGAACATCGAGGAGAAGAGACCGGTACCGACGCCCCAGAACATCACCAGTGCGAACGGCCGGATCACCTCGCCACCGAAGATCACCAGGGTAAGCATCGTCGAGAGCGAGGTGCCGTGAGTGATCACCGTGCGCGGCAGCGTCTCGTTGACCGACAGGTTGATCAGCCTGTCGAGATCGGGCGTGACCTTGTTCTTCTCGTTCTCGCGGATACGATCGAAGATGATGATCGTCTCGTTGAGCGAGAGGCCGAGCACCGAGAGAATCGCGCCGACGACCACCAGCGAGATCTCGATGTTCATCGCTCCGATGAAGAGGACGGTGCCGAGCACGTCGTGGGCGGTGGCACCGATGGCGGCGAGGCCGAACCGCCACTCGAACCGGTAGGCCAGGTAGATCAGCACCAGGACGAACGAGATCAGGATCGCGATGAAGGCGCGGTCCCGCATCTCACCACCGACCTTCGGGCTCACCGCAGCCGAGTGCTCGATCACGTACTGCCCTTCGCCGATCGACGAGTTGAGCGCTGCGGCCACGGCATGGACCGTCTCGGTGGTGTTGTCGGCGTCGACCCCTTCCTTGCCGGTCCGGGCACGGATCACCAGTTCGTTCGGCGAACCGAATGACTGGATGTCGGCACCATGGACACCCTCGCTCGACAGTGCTTCGCGCACCGAGGCGAAATCCGCCGGCGCAGTCGTCGTCACCTGCAGGAAGGTGCCACCGGTGAACTCGACGCTGTAGTTGAAACCGCGCCAGAGGGTCAGCAGCAGCGCCAGGCCGAACACAGCTGCGGTGATCAGGTAGGCAAGCTTGCGCTTGCCGATGAAATCGATGCTGGTATCAATAAAAAGCTTGCGCATGGTATCAGATGCTCAGCGGCTGGGAGGAATCACGCTTCGACAGCCAGATCATGAAGAAGGTCCGGGTCACGAAGATGGCGGTCACCATCGAGGCCAGGGTACCGATGATCAGGGTGATCGCGAAGCCTCGTACCGGCCCGGTGCCAAACTGGAAGAGCACCAGCGACACCAGCACGGTGGTCAGGTTCGCGTCGACGATCGGGTTCATCGCCCGGTGGAAGCCCTCGTTCACGGCCAGACCAGTGGTCTTGCCCAGCGCCAGTTCTTCCCGGATGCGCTCGAAGATCAGTACGTTGGCGTCCACCGCGATGCCGATCGACAGCACGATACCCGCCAGTCCCGGCAGCGTGAGCGTCGCATCGATCATCGCGAGCCCGGCCAGCGTGAAGAGGATGTAGAGACCGAGGCCGACTACCGCGAGCACGCCACTGAAGCTGTAGTAGCCGATCATGATGATCACGACCAGCAGGGTTCCCACCGCACCGGCGATGATTCCCTTGCGGATCGAGTCGGCACCGAGGCTGGGACCGACCTCGCGCTGATCGACGATCTTGATCGGCACCGGCAGCGCGCCGGCGTTCAGCGTGAGCGACAGATCCTGGGCGTCGGCGATGCTGCGGCCCCCCAGCTCGATCTGGCCATTGCGGTCGATCCGGTTCCGGATCGACGGCGGACGGCCCTGGACCTGCTGATCGAGTACGATGGCCATGAAGTCGCCGATATGCTGTCCCGTGAAGGCACCGAAGCGTCGGGCACCGGCACGGTCCAGTGTGAAGGCCACCACCGGACGACCGGTCTGCGGGTCGATCTGCGGCATTGCCGACTGCAGACTCGCACCGGTAATGATCGGCTCCGCCTCGACCACGTACAGGAAACGCATCTGCTGCGTACCGATCGCGGTGGGCGAGTTCGACCAGAGGAACTGGAGGTTGCGCGGCATCAGCTTCGCCACGTCCTCGATTCGCAGCAGCGAGTCTACCCGGGCCCACGCCGCCTCGGGCACTGCATACTCGCCCGGGACATAGTCGAATCCGAGCGAGGCCGCCGAGGCGATCAACTGCTGGAGGATGGGGCCGCCCGGGGTTGCGGCCGAATCACCTTCCTCAGCCCCGGCGCTGTCGGCAGCACCGAACAGCTTGTCGACCTGGGAAGCCGCGGGAGCATCGGTGACACCGGCACCCGCTGCGGTCACACCGAGTCGAGCCAGCACCCGATCCATAGCCGGCAGCAGTCCGGCGAGTGCCTCGCTCCTGTCGGTGAGGCGGAACTCGAGGAAGGCGTTCTTCAGCACGACGTTGCGGGCGCGGGCCGGCTCGCTGATGCCGGCCAGCTCGACCACGATCTGATCGCCGACCCGCTGGATCACCGGTTCGGCGACACCGAACTCGTCGATCCGCTTGCGCAGGATCGTCAGGGCCAGCTCGATGTCCCGGCTGCGGTCGGTTGAAACGCGGTTGGTCTCGTCGAGTTCGACACGGAGGTGCATTCCTCCCTGCAGATCCAGACCGCGCTTGAGCGGAACCGCGACATAGGTCGTGTCTCGGATTGCCCCGTCCTCGCCCCGGTACGGGAACGTCTGGTTCCGGGGGTAGAGGTAGAAGATCGCCAGGGCTATCAGCCCGGCAATGATCAGGAGGCGATTGCGAATGTTGGCAGGCATCGTCACTCGGGCCCCATCAGGGGCGCATCCAGGTCCAGAGGTGCGGCGGCCAGAATTGCCCGCGCGCGGCTTCCGTCATCTTCCAGCTGCCGCTGCAATGCTGCGGCGTCCTCGAAGCGCCTGATCGAACGGAGCGGTGCAACCCACTCCACATCGATCCGGCGCCCGTACAGCTCCCCTTCGAATCCGAAGAGGTTTACCTCCAGGAGCCTCCGACCGTCGTCAAAGGTAGGCCGATGCCCCTGGTTCATCATTCCGCCGAAACGGCCCTGCGGCGTTGATACCACTACCGCCCATACTCCATCGGGTGGCAGCAGCTTCCCCGGGATCACCGCCAGGTTGGCGGTCGGATACCCGATGGTCCTGCCACGTGCCGCCCCGCGCTCCACCATACCGCCCACCGAGTAGCGGCGTCCCAGCAAGTCCGCCGCTGCTCCCAGCTCTCCACCGGCTACTGCCCGGCGAATGGCCGTGCTGGAAACCGGTCCGGTATCTGCCTCCACCGCCGGGACCACCGTGACTCCGAACCCTCGGGTTCTCCCGAGTTCCCTGAGCGTACCGGCGTCTCCGCTCCTGCCCTTCCCGAACCGGTGATCATGGCCGATCACCAGCTCGCCTATCCCGCACAATTCGACCAGCACCCGGTCGACGAACTCGGCCGGAGTCCACTCGGCCACCCGGGCATCGAACTTTACCCGGACCATCCGATCGAGTCCGCAGGTGGCGAGTACCGCCGCCCGCTCACTCGCAGTGGTCAACTGCGCCGGAGCCATCTCCGGCCTGACGACCGCCAGCGGGTGCGGTTCGAAGGTGACCAGTACCGCCTGGCGCCCGACAGCCGCAGCCTTCGCTGCCAGCGAGGTCAGCACCGCATGGTGCCCCCGGTGAACACCGTCGAAGGTTCCCACGGTGACCACCGTTCCGGCGCTCACGCCCCCTCCAGCACCACGTCGGGATGCCAGCCGTCCTGCGTCGCCACACCCACCGCCACAAGCTGCCCGTCCGTACCGATCAGCGCACCGTAGCCGCCGACTTCCGCAGCCGCCGTGCGGGGAACGTCGCGGCCGAAGCCGATTGCCCGCACAGCCTCCAGCCCCAGCTCCTCGCGCGGCAGGTGACTGATCACCGCCGCCGCAGGAATCAGCGAGCCGGCGTCCACCAGGTCGGCTGGTACCGCATCGGCCGCCTGGAACCCGCCAATCGCCGTGCGCCTCAGTTCGGCGCAATGGGCTGGAATCCCGATGATCCTGCCCAGGTCCCTGGCAATCGCCCTTACGTACGTTCCGCTGCCGACCGTCGCCGTGAGCTTGAGGTCGGGAGGCGTCCACTCGGTCATTTCCAGCCGGTGGATCTCCACCGGCACCGGCTGCAGTTCGACTGCCACACCACGGCGTGCCAGCCGATAGCTGCGTTCACCGTTCACGTGCTTCGCCGAAACCGTCGGCGGCTGCTGCATCACGGTGCCGCACATACCCGCCAGCGTCTTCTCCAGTTCCTCGGCCGAGGGCCAGGATGCAGGCATCAGCTCCTGCACCACGCTGCCGGTCCTGTCGTCGGAATCGGTGGACGTGCCGAACCGGACTGTAGTCTGGTACACCTTGCGGTGACCGGCCAGAAACCGCGCCAGCCGGGTGGCCTTCCCCACCAGCACCAGCAGCAGTCCCGTAGCGAACGGGTCCAGCGTTCCGGCGTGCCCCACAGCCCTGGTTCCCAGCCTGCGCCGCACCACCGCCACCACATCATGCGAGGTCCATTCGCCCGGCTTGTCGACCAGCAGGCAACCCGTCAGGGCTCCTCCGGCGCATCTTCAGTTTTCAATCCCGCCAGCAGCGCATCGATCCGCTGGGCGTGTTCCAGTCCCCTGTCCCGCTCGATGCGGAGTTCGGGCACCGACCTGGTGGTCAGTTCCCGGGCAACGAATCCGCGCAGGTAGCCCGCGGCGCTGCGCAACCCCTCGACCGCCGCATCCCGCTCGGCATCATCATCGCCGTGGGGTACCACCCACACCACAGCAACCGACATGTCGCGGTTCACCTCGACCCGCGAGACCGTCACCAGTCCGACCCGCGGATCCCGCACCTCGCCCCGAAGCAGCGCCTCGGCCAGCACTCCGCGTATGGCCTCGGATACCTGATCCGGGCGCCGCGACCCACCCCTCGAACTCATCCGCTACTCCGCCGACGCAGCCGACTCGGCCAGAGTCCGCTTGACCTCTTCGAGCCTGAAGGCTTCGATCCGGTCGCCGACCTTGACGTCATTGAAATTCTCGATCCCGATGCCGCACTCGAGTCCCTCGCGCACTTCGCGGACGTCGTCCTTGAAGCGCTTGAGCGAGGAGAAATCACCGGTGTAGACCACCGTACCGTCGCGGACGACGCGGGCCTTCACGTTCTTCTGGATGATGCCGCTGCGGACCACGCTGCCGGCAATCGTTCCGACCTTGGTGACCTTGAAGAGTTCGAGCACCTCGGCTTCACCGAGGAGGATCTCCCGCTCCTCCGGCTTGAGCAGCCCCTCGAGGGCGTTCTTCACGTCCTCGACCGCCTCGTAGATGATCCGGTAGGTACGGACATCCACTCCCTCACGCTCGGCAGCCGCGCGTGCATTCGCATCGGGACGAACGTGGAAGCCGAGGATGATGGCACCCGAGGCCTTGGCGAGCAGCACGTCGCTCTCGCTGATCTGGCCCACACCGCGATGGACGATATCGACCCTGACCTCGCCGGTACCGAGCTGGGCCAGCGAGTCGGCCAGTGCCTCGGCCGGGCCGCCCTGGTCGGCCTTGATGATGATCGGAAGCTGGGTGATCGCCCCTTCCTTGAGCGCGCGCGAGATGTCCTCGAGCGTGCCGCCGCGGGCCGAGCGCCGGTTCTGCGCTTCGCGCTCCAGCCGCTGGCGCTTCTGGGCGATCTCGCGGGCCTCACCGGCTTCCTCGACTCCGATGAACGAATCACCGGCCGACGGGACTCCCTCGAAGCCGAGCACCTGCACCGGGATCGACGGGCCTGCCTGCTTGACGTTCTTGCCGCGTTCGTCGAAGAGGGCGCGCACTCTGCCCGAGAACTTGCCGCAGATGAAGTTGTCGCCGACGTTGACAGTGCCGCGCTGCACCAGCACAGTGGCGAGCGGTCCCTTGCCGGCATCGAGAGTCGCCTCCAGGACGGTTCCCTGCGCCCTGACCTCGGGATTCGACTTCAGTTCGAGCACTTCGGCCTGCAACAGGATCTGGTCGAGCAGCTCGGGCACACCCTGCCCGGTCTTGGCCGAAATCGACGCCGACAGCACATTGCCGCCGAACTCCTCCAGCACCACACTGTGCTGCAGCAGGTCCTGCTTCACCTTCGGAATGTTGGCCGCCGGAAGATCGACCTTGTTGATCGCCACGACCATCGGCACGCCGGCGTTCTTCGCGTGCGAAATGGCCTCGACGGTCTGCGGCATCACCTGGTCGTCGGCCGCGATCACCAGCACCACCAGGTCGGTGACCTGGGCGCCGCGGGCACGCATCGCGGTGAATGCCTGGTGACCCGGAGTATCGAGGAACGTCAACTCGCGACCATCGGGAAGCACCACGTGGTAGGCGCCGATGTGCTGGGTGATGCCACCCGACTCGCCGGCCACGATGTTCGCCTTGCGGATGTAGTCCAGCAGCGAGGTCTTGCCGTGATCGACGTGGCCCATGATCGTCACCACCGGCGGACGGGACCGGAGATCCTCCGGATCATCTTCCACCTCGACCGCAACATCGGCCTGGTACTCCTCCTCACGCAGCGCCTCGAACCCGAACTCCGACGCGATCAGCTCGATCTGGTCGAAGTCCAGCCGCTGATTCACCGTAACCATCAGACCGAGTTCCTTGAACGCGAACGCGACGATCTGGTTGGCCGGAATCTTCATCAGGTCGGCCAGCTCGGCCACCGAGATGAACTCGTTGACCCGGATCCGGGTCTTCTCCCGTTCGCGCTCCTCGGCGGTGCGCGACGCGATGATCTCGCGGTAGCTCGGCTCATCCGACCGGGAACGGCGACGCCCACCGGTCGAACCCTTCATGCCCTGAAGGGTCTTCAGGATGTTCGCCTGCACTGCATCATGGTCAACGAAGTTTTTCTTCCCCTTCTTGCCGCCGCCCTTGCGACGTCCACCACCCGGTGCGGCATCAGGGCCGAAGGTGCGGGCCGCAGGTGCGCCGGACGGCGGCCCTCCGGGACCGCTGCGCGGTGCCGGAGGAGCGCTGGAGGAGAACACCGGCCGGGGACGACCGCCGGGGCCACCGCGATGCGGCGGACCACCGGGACGACCACCACCCTGCCCCGGAGCCGGTCGCGGAACCCGAGGGGGGATGAACGGAGCAGCGGGAGTCGGCCGTGCGGAAGAAGGCGGCGTCGATCCGCCACCGGCCGCTCTCGGGGCACCCTGCGCGGGAGCAGCCGCAGGGCCCGAAGGCGGTGGCGGACGGCGCGACTGAACCGGTGCAGCCGAATGCGTCGCTGGCCTGGCAGGAGCTTCGACGGTTGGAGCGGCAGCACGGGGCTCCGGCGCCTTCGGCTCCGGCGGAGCTGCGACGGCGTCCATCTCGACCGACGCGGCAGGAGCCTCCGGAACAGCATCCTGGGCGACGGCTTCGTCCTGCACCGCAGGCTCTACCGGCTCAGTCGGCAGATCGCGGAACAGCAGCCTGGCCCGTTCCTCCAGAGACAGCGACGGCTTCTCGGCCGGGCGCTCGATCGGCTCGCTACGGAACGGATCGATTGTCCTGACT
Organism: uncultured Gemmatimonadaceae bacterium; assembly: GCA_964608715.1. Taxonomy (GTDB): domain Bacteria; phylum Gemmatimonadota; class Gemmatimonadetes; order Gemmatimonadales; family GWC2-71-9; genus Palsa-1233. Next base: position 27,388 of record CAZSPH010000020.1, read on the forward strand.
TCTCCACCCTCGCGCTCGGCATCCGCCTGCGCCTTGGCTTCCTGCTCGGCCACCTCGGCTGCGGTCCGGCGCCGGCGGACCGGCTTGGCTTCTACCGGCGCTGGCGGTTCCACCGCCTCGGCCTTCCGGCGCCGTCCCTTGGCTGGCGCCTGCTCGGAACTCTTACGCTTCTCACGCTCCCAGCGCACCCGCACGGCTGAGACCTGGTCTGGCTCGAGCG
>CAZSPH010000021.1:0-26503 GCA_964608715.1 uncultured Gemmatimonadaceae bacterium
CGGCATCGGCTTCCCTTCCAGCCGCGCCTTGAGTCGTCGTCCCTCACCCTCGGCGACCATCCGGATCCCGGCGATCATCATCTTCCGTCCAGCGCCCAGGATCGCACCGGCGAAGCGGCTGCTGTCCGCTGCGACAGCGCTGACCGAATCGATCAGCGGTGAATGGAAGAGAGTGACCCGTCTGGTCGAATCGGGAGCGATCGCGACCAGCGAATCGGTCATCACCACGATGGTGCTGTTGGCATGGCCGACCGAATCGGTCTCGAGTGCCATCACCAGCAGTGATGGCGGTATCACTTCGATCACCCGCCAGAGCATCCGGGTGTCGGTGACGGAAGTGGTGTCGCCGGGAGGTACGATCCGGAGGGTGTCGCCCGCCACGAGCTGACCACCACCGAGTGGCGAGATCCGGGTCCCGGGATGCATCCAGGCCGCCATCGAATCCGGATCGGCGAGAGTCGCGAAGACCCGGTCGATCGGTGCGCCGATGGTCGTCTCCATCACTCCGCCACCGGCAGTCATCCTCCTGAAGCCGAACCAGCAGGTCCCGAAGATCACCAGCAGGATCACCAGCAGCATCCATCCGAACTTGCGAACCATCGGCTACCCCTCCTCGCCAGTGCGCGCCCCGAAGCTCTGATCGAGCATCAGCAGGGCGGAGGGATCACTGCCGGCCATCCGGAGCTGATCGATCGCCTGCTGGGCAGTCTTCTCCTCCTCGACCTGCTCGGTGATGAACCACTGCAGCAGCACCTGCGAGGGGTAGTCGGTCTCCTGCTGCGCCAGGGCGTAGAGCGAATTGATCGCCCCGGTGACCTTGCGCTCGTGACCGAGTGCCGCTTCGAACGCGCCGAGTGGGGTGTCGAAGTCGAGCTGCGGCTGTCCGATCGGCTGCAGCACCACCCGACCACCGCGATCGCAGATATGGTCGAAGAGCTTCATCGCGTGGATCTGCTCTTCGGCGCTCTGGATCCGCATCCAGTTGGCCATCCCGGAGAGCGACGAAGATTCAAAGAAGGCGGCCATTGCCAGGTAGGCGTAGGACGACTCCAGCTCCAGGTTGAGCTGGGAGTTCAGGGCATCCTGAATCGTGGGAGAGAGCATGGCGGTGTCCGAGGTCGGGGTACCGGTGCAATCTAGACTGGCGAAGGGCGGCAGGGGCGCCCCCCGGTGGCGCTCCTGTCGGCAGCGCCGGGGAAACCACCCCTTTGCGACCCTCCCCCCTCCTCCTGCATCTTTGGGATGTGACGACACGTACTCTTGCCCTGAACTCGATGCCGACCACCGAGGTCGACGCCATCATCGCCCGCGCCAGACAGGGCGACCCGGTGGCGCTGGAGGCCATCTACCGCAGCTACGCCGGCCAGGTCTACAATCTGGCCAGGCGGATCTGCCGGACCACGGAAGACGCCGAGGACGTGCTTCAGGAGACCTTCTTCGAGGTATGTCGCAGCATCGGCAACTACCGCGGAGATGGCTCGATCTGGGGCTGGATCCGGACGGTCGCGTCCAGCAAGGCGCTGATGCGGCTCCGGCGGAACCGCTACCGCGACACCGACGAACTGAACGACGAGATCGCCCCCTCGCGGGAAGCGAGTCCGGGGCTCCGGATGGACCTGGAGACGGCGCTAGGCCGGCTCTCGGACACTGCCCGGGCAGTGGTGTGGCTGCACGACGTCGAGGGCTACACCCACGAGGAGATCGCCACCCAGATGGGACGGACGGTCTCGTTCTCCAAGTCGCAACTGGCCCGCGCTCATCAGCGGCTGCGGGGCTGGCTCGATGGCGAGGGGGTGGTCTCATGACCGGCGCCCATCTCTCGATGGTCGAGCTGCTGGCCGTCCGTGACGGCGACCGAAGCGAGCCGGCACTTGCTGCGGCCCACCTCCACATCGAGCAGTGCGGACTCTGCCAGGAAGAACTCTCCCGGCTCCACCAGCGCACCGCTCATCTGCGGGCGCTGCCGATGCTGAATCCGCCCACCGATCGCTTTCCGGCGGTCCGGACGGTGATCCGGCAGGAAACCCAGGTGCGGTGGGGGCGGCGGATTGCGGTGGCCGGGCTCGCTGCCGCCGCTTCGCTGGCGATCGCGCTGGTGGGTGGTGATCTCGCCGATCCCGACCTGCTCCGTGCGGAAGCCAAGCTCGACCAGGCGATGATGCAGTCGGAAGTGCTGGAGCGGACGCTGCAGGAGGTCCGGCCGGATGACCAGGTGCTGGACGGCGGTACGGTCTACGTGATCGTCAAGCTCGAGGACCGGATTGCCGATGTCGACGCGCGGTTGGCAGAGGTCGCGCGACTGGAGCGTGAGCACCGGCTGCTCCGTGAAGTACAGTTGTGGCAGGAGAGGGTGGGACTGATGAACGAACTGGTAAAGGTTCGTGTCACCAGGACCGCCAATGTGACTCCGTGAGGGGTCCCGAACGTACCGAGGATGCAGGAATGAAGAACTCACTTTTCGCAGTACCGCTCGCAACAGTTGTGGTGGCGAGTCTTGCCGCCCTCCCGGCAGCGCTGGAAGCGCAGAGCGCCGCCCGGGCTTCTACCTACATTGCCGAAACGAGAGCCGCCGGAACCGGCGACACGGTGATCACCATCATCCGGCGTGACGGCAGGTCCGAGTGTACCGTCCGGGTTGGCGACCGGGTCATTTCCGGCAGCGCCGCTACCGCGGCATGCGAACGGACACCGGCGCTGGTCAGCAGCCTGCGGCAGGACTCCACCGTCCTGCTGCGGCTGAATGAACAGGTACGTGGTCTGGAGGAACAGCGACGGCTGTTTGCCATGCCATCGATCGCCACCGTTCCCGGCATTGCCAGTCGCGCCATCATCGGTGTCACCCCCGAAACCCGGAGCCGTGACACCGACCGCTACGGTGCCTACATCACTGCGGTCACCCCCGGCGGCCCGGCAGCCCGGGCCGGGCTCCGCTCCGGCGATATCATCACCAGAATCGGCGACGTCAGCCTCGGCACCAGCCAGACTGCGGGGCGATCCGGTGCCGCCGGAACGAGCGCTCCAGGCAGCCGACTGATCGAAGTCACCAGTGCGACCCTGGAGATCGGCAAGCCGGTGTCCGTGGAGTACCGGCGCAACGACCGCACCAGCACGGCCCAGGTGACCCCGGTTGCAGAGGGTATCCTGATCGACCGGTTCATTGCCAGATCGGTGCCGGGCGAGTTCTTCGGTTCGGCTCTGGCCGACACGATCACGGGTTGGGGCAATTTCAGTTTCAGCCCCAGGGGCGAGATCAGCACCGCCGGCACCCCGCCTGCGGTCACCCTGGCCTGGTCCTCGACCTCTCGCGCCATGCTCAGGAATGCCGAGCTGGCACCGATGAATGAAGGCCTGCGCAGCTACTTCGGCACCGGTACCGGGGTGCTCGTGGTAAATATCCCCCAGGATCAGACTGACAACCTGGGCCTCCTCCCGGGCGACGTGATCCTCGAAGTCGGTGGCCGGGCGGTATCGACCCCGGTGCAGTTCTTCCGGATCCTCTCGTCCTATGACAAGGGCGAGGAAGTCTCCTTCCAGGTCATGCGCCAGAAGTCCTCGCGCAAGGTGAGCGCCCGCATCCCCTGATTTTCTCCCCAGGGCAAGGCGGGATTGAACGGGTCCTCCGCGGTTTGCGGGGGGCCCGTTCGATCTTCCGGCTCTTGCTATCAATATAAATGAGCCCTAATTTACTTCCATGCCCAAGTTCTCCAGGCGCGCGGAGGCCCGGCCCGACGAGATCCTCGACGCCGCCCTGACGCGGTTCGTGACCTCCGGATTTGCCGCTGCCCGGATCGAAGAGATCGCCGCCGACGCCGGAGTGACAGTCGGGACCATCTACCGCTACTTCCCCTCGAAAGAGTCGCTGGTGACCGCACTGGTCGCCCGGCCGCGCCCGGTCGAGTGGCATCGCGGCCGCGAGGTCGCGGATGCCTACGGTTCGCGCACCGCGAGACAGATCCTGGAGCTGCTGGTCCGGCGCTGGAGTGGCGAACTGGCACTGCCGACCAACCGGAACCTCCTGCTGATCGTCACCCGGGAGGCGGCGCGCTTCCCGGCGGAGGCGGCGACCTGGTTCGGTGAGCAGCTTGCCGCTGGCCGCGTCGGGTTCGGCCGTGCACTGCGGCACGGAATCGACCGGGGAGAGTTCCCGCTGATCGACATCGAAGCTGTCGCCGATTCGCTTGTCTCGGGCCTGCTGGCGGGGACTGCCTGGCAGCAGAGCTTCGATACCGACGGCCCGATTCCATTGCTCGAAGGGATGATCCGGGGCCTTCCCCGCAGCAGCACCGACAGCCGGGTGACCAGCGAGCGCACCACCGCAGTCCCCACCACCCCCACGGTCAGCGATCCGGTCCCGTCAGGCCGGATCAGAGTCGTCACCCTGGTACCGCCAGCAGCCCGGAGCACCGAATGAGTCGCCGCGCCACCCTGATCGGACGGGCACTGCTCCGTCGCTGCCCCAACTGCGGTGGCGGCAAGGTCTTCCAGCACTGGCTCGGCATGAAGCCTGCCTGCCCCACCTGCGGCCACTCGCTGGCTCCGGGGAACAATGTCGGCGCACTGCTGCTCAACCTGGTGGTGGCCGAGTTCGCGGTCATGATCGGCCTGGTAGTGACACTGGTACGCACCTGGCCTGATCCGCCGTGGACGGCACTGCAGTACGGCATCCCGCTGCTGGCGTTGATCTCGCCGCTGCTGTTCTACCCGATCTCGAAGATGATGTTCGTGGCTCTCGATCTCTTCATGCGCCCTGAGGGGAAGCCGGACGAACCGGCCCGCTGACCTCACCACCCCAGCGACGCCAGATCATTGCGACCAGCAGATAGGCCGCGACCGCAGCGACGGTGACGTCACTCACGAAGTGAGCCCCCGCCTGCACCCGGGTCACCGCACAGCCTCCCGCCAGCAGGACCCAGACCGGCCAGGCTCGCGGCCAGATGCGGCAGAGCATCCATGCCCCACCGAAGGCCACCAGCGCGTGGCTGCTCGGCAGGCCGATGTCGCGAGTGTAGAACGGCAGGTCGGAGAACGGCCGGAAGAAGTACTCCCCGTCGTGAAGCCGCGGCCGCTCCCGCCGCAATACGATCTTCAGCACTTCGGCCAGCAGCCCAGCGGCGACCGGCGCCAGTGCGACCAGCAGCGCATTGCGGCGGCTGCGGCTCTCCAGCCAGATCCCGGCGGCCACCACCCACCAGAGCGGGAGATAGCCGATCACCCGGAGGAGCCGACCCCGGTCGTTGTCGTATACCCCATCGGTGCGGAGCACCGTCCACCCCCACGAATCGAGGAGATGGGCTGCGACGATCGCACTTACCGCGAAGAGGGTGACCCGTGCAGTTCTGTTCATCGGAAGCGGGAAGTATATCCTTCAGACCAATGAATCGCCTCCTCATCGCCGCCTCGCTGGTCACGCCGACCCTGCTCGTGGCCCAGCAGCTGCCACCCTACGTGCCCGTCTCTCCCGTTCTCGCCGCGCGGAGCCCGCTCTACGCCCAGCCGCTGGCTCCGATGACACCGGGGTGGGCGGGGTGGATCGTGACCGACTACACCAACGCGATCGAACAGCGCAGCAGCGGCGACGGCAGGACCATGCTGCTCGACGCGGAGCTGCTCCAGGTCGATCTCTGGGCCAGGCGGGGAATCGGGAGGAAGAGCTTCCTGATCATCAACCTGCCGCTCCGGGGAGGATACGACGGCCATCTCGACGCCTTCCTCAACTGGTACCATGATCTGATCGGCATCCCGGTCCCGGCCCGCAATCATCGCCCCGAGAATCGATTCGCCTGGGAGACCGGGTTTCCCGGAAAAGACTTCTCCCGCGAGCGGCCCGGCTCCTTCATCGGCGATCTGCGGGTTGGAGTGGGACGGGAGATCGGTCCCGCGCAGTTGACCGCGACGGTCACCCTTCCCACTACCACTGCCGGGGAGGAGGACTGGGGAAGAGGGACGGTCGGAGCGGCGGTGTCAGCCGCGATGCCGCTCTACCGGAGTTCCCGTCTGGCGCTGGAAGGCTCCCTCGCCGTCGGCTGGACTCCGACTCATGGGCAACTGGCTGAGTGGCAGCGGAGCTGGTTCGCCGGCGGCTCCACCGGCCTGTGGTGGAAGGCGATCGGCCAGCAGGCGATCTTCGGCACCCTCTGGATCCAGTCGTCGAACTGGCACGGAACCGGTTTCCCGCAGATGGACGGCATGGAGATCACCCTCGACTTCGGTGGACTGATCCGCCTGGGAGAGGGGTGGCCGGCCATCCAGGTGGGGATGACCGAAGACCTCCTACCCCGCGGCCCGGCAGTCGACGCAGGATTCAAGCTGGGAGTTCAGTGGTAGCTTGAGCTACTACTTATTGTTGCGATGCTTTTCGGCGGCCTCGATTCCCTTGTCGAGTGCGTCCCGACCCAATTCCACCGCATCCTTCCCCAGTTCCACCGCCCGGCGCGACGCCTCCCGGGTAGCGTCGGCCATCTTCTTCCCGGTATCGGAGAACATTGCTTTGAGCGCCTCCCCGTCGGCCGACGAGAACTCCCGGAGTCCTTCGAGGGAATCGGCGTCATCCACCGCGAAGTAGGGGGCGCTGCGGAAACCCAGGGCCGGAGCAATCAGGTTGGCGGGGATCTGGGAGAGGCCTGAGTTGTAGCGCTTCACGGTGGCGTTGTATTCCTCGCGCCGCCGCTGGATCGTCTCCTCGACTCCTTCGAGCTGCGACATCAGGTTGCCGTACATCTCGCTGGCGCGAAGGGCGGGATACTGGGTGGCAAGCTTCATTACCGTCTGGACGGCTCCCGCTGCTGCGGTGGAAGCTGAGATCACCGCCGAGTCGGACTCGCCCCGGGCGATCGAGATGTGGGTGAGCTTCTCGTGGTCGGCGTAGGTCGTGGCGATATCGATCAGCTTGTTGACCAGATCGATCCGCTTCTTCATCGCGACGACGATATTGGAATGCGCCTCGCGGATGTCGTGTGACTGGCGCTGCAGGCCGTTGTAGAACCGGATCACCAGCCAGATCGGCAGGATAAGGAGCAGGAACAGCAGGAACATGCTTCGTGCCTCCACGGAAAGGGGAGGTACCCCGGACCCACCGAAGCACCTCCCCTTTCTTGCGCAGAACTCGAACGGCAACCGTCATTGCAGAGTCGATCGACTATTCGCTGGCCGGCTCCGGAGCACCGAACGGGGTGCGTACCATCGCGGCACTGAGCCGCGGGTGCCGCCGCCACAGCCAGACCGCCATCGCTACTGCGGCAAGGGTGTTTGCCACCAGCACGCTCCAGATCGGGAAGAGTCCCCGGGTTCCCTCCGAGGCCACTGCCAGGAGGCCGAAGAAGAGAATCTCGAAGGCGATCAGCACCTGGAATGCGCCATAGCGGGCCAGGCTCGAGGTCTCGCCTCGCCTGACCAGTCCGGCGAGGATCAGCCCGAAGGCGACAAAGGCGACCACGTGGACCACGGTATACGCGCCGACGGCGCCCATGTCGGCTGAGGTGGCAACCGGATGGTCATGCCGCAGCACCACCACTTCACCCAGAACGCTGGGCGTCAGGAACGGGATGCCGCGAGCGAGATCTACGCCGAGATAGAAGAGAGCCACCACTGCGGCACCGAGGAGACCGGCGACGATTCCTTCGCGGATGGTGGAACGATCAGAAGGGTGACGGGAGGATTCCGACATCCTGATGCCTCCGGCAGGGGGATTCTGAAGCTACCTCCGACCGCCACCCGACGCTATGCGATGCCGTCCGGTGCGCCATCGCCGAAGAGGAAGGCCTCCATGTTCTTGAGGAGGAAGGCCTTTGCCTGCGGGGTGTGTGGCACCAGGGCGTAATGATTGATCAGTTGCTGCTGCGACTTGAGCCAGGCGGCCCAGCAGTCCCGACAGATCGTATCGTAGATCCGCTGCCCCAGATCGCTGGCGAACGGCTTGAACGCCTGGCGCTCACCCTCGCGGCCACAGCGGACACATGTCACGTTGCTCATGCCGGAAAGATAGCCGGCGTCAGATTTCCCCGCTCCTCAGCGCCTTCACCCCACTGGCGGTGCCCAGGCCGGCAGCGGCACCGGCCACCAGAGCCGTGGTGGCGGTCACAATGGGCAGGAGACCGGCTACCGGCAGTGCGACCACCGCCACCCCAAGCCCGGCAAGCCAGGGAGTCAGCGGATGACGGGCCCCGTCGACGAACCGGAGTCGCCGACGGACGAACTCCCGGGTGATCTGAAAAGTCACCAGACCGGCAACCACGGTGACTCCGAGATAAACGAGATCGATCAGCGCTCCGAACATCGTGCCTCCACGACAGGGTACTGTTCCATTACGTAACGGGACCCCGTTCTGTTTCAGTGCCCCCTCCCTTGCTGCCGGAGCGGGAACCGTCCTGCTCAGTACCGGAAGACCAGGCTCCCCCACAGGAAGCCGGAGCCGAACGCGGTGACCGCCACCAGATCACCCCGCTCGACCAGGCCATTGCGGATGCACTCGTCGAGGGCGATCGGGATGGTGGCGGCGGTGGTGTTGCCGTAGCGCTGGATGTTGTTGTAGACCTGGTCGTTCCTGAGACCAAGCTGCTTCTGGACCATCTCCGAGATCCGGAGATTGGCCTGATGGGGAATCAGCAGCTTGAGGTCTGCCGGCGTCTTCCCTGCCCCGCCCAGCGCTGCCATCACCGATTCAGGCATCCGGGTGGTGGCGTGTCGGAAGACTTCCTTGCCGTCCATCGAGAGGTAGCTGCGGGTCTCGAGGTGCTCGACCTGGTTGCGGGGATGGTAAATGGCGCCCGGGGCATCGACCCAGAGCTTGTCGGCGTAGGCACCGTCGCCGTGGAGATCGAAGGCGAGGAAGGCTGATCCACCGGACACTTCATCGACGGCGCGTACCAGAACGGCCCCGGCCCCGTCGGCGAAGATCACCGCGGTGTTCCGGCCCCGGGTCGAGATGTCCATCCCGGTGCTCTGTACTTCCGCCCCCACGACCAGGATGGTCCGGAAGACTCCGGAACGTATGAAGGCGTCGGCCATCGACATGGAATAGACGAAGCCCGAGCACTGTGCACGGAGATCGAACGCGGGAATGTTTCCCAGTTCCATCGCGTGCTGCAGCAGGACTCCGTTGCCGGGAGCCATGTGATCCGGGCTGCTGGTGGCGTAGATGATCGCGTCGATCTCGCCGGGTTCGATTCCCGCTGCGGTGATCGCCCGCTCACCGGCCTGCTTCGCGAGCCCGACCCCCGTCTCTCCCGGCACGATCCAGTGGCGCTCCCGGATCCCGGTGCGCTGAGTGATCCACTCATCCGAGGTGTCCATGATTTCTGCGAGTTCGTCGTTGGTGACGACGCGGGGTGGCACGGCCATGCCGGTGCCAATGATCATCGATGTGGGCATTATTCAAGGTAGCCGAGGAACACCATCCGGCAACAGCAGCGGCCGCCGGACTGGCGACCGACGACCTGAGAGACTTGGCCCGGAGAGAACCGATGACGCCGAACACCATCCTGCTGGCGACCGATCTGAGCGCACGGTGTGACCGTGCCCTCGATCGCGCCGTCGCCCTGGCCACCGAATGGAAGGCCCGCCTGATCGTACTCCATGTCATCCAGGATCCACTGCCGACGGTCAATATCCCATCCTGGCGGCGCGCGGCCGACCCCCGGGATGTCGCCCGGCAGCAGATCGACCACGACATGCGCGATGCGACGGGGATCACTGTCGACGTGATGGTGGTGCAGGGGGATCCCGCGCCAATGATCGCCGAAGCAGCGAGGAATCACCGGGCGGATCTGGTGATCACCGCAGTGGCCCGCGACGAGCCGCTGGGCCGGTTCATTGCCGGTGGCGTAGTCGAGAAGCTGGCCAGGACAGTCGCCGTGCCACTGCTGGTGGTGCGGACCCGTCCCGTTTCCCGGTACCGCCGCGCCCTGGTGGCGATCGACTTCTCCGAAGGATCGCGCGCTGCGCTGGCCGCCACCGCCACGCTGCTGCCCGAGGTGGAGATCAGCACCCTGCACGTCTATGACGTGGCGTTCGAGGGATACGTTACCGACAGGATGACCGCCCGTGCCCTGGAAGGGGAACGGGCGATGGACCGGAGCCGCCAGTTCATCGATGCCACACCGGAAACCTCCGGAAGAAGGATCGAAACGATCTGCGAATACGGTGACACCGGCTCCATTCCGGCGCTGATCGGAGACCTGGTGCACCTCCGCGGCATCGACCTGGTGGTACTCGGCACCGAGGGCAGAACCGGCATCACGGGGATGATCCTCGGCAGCGTGGCGCGCAAGATGCTGGGCGAAATCGGCACCGACGTACTGCTGGTCCGCCGGACCCGCGACGACCCGGACACCAGATGACGACCAGATGATCGGCGGCTTTGCGTTCTTCGCCGCCGGACTGGCCCTCCTGGTGATCGGTGCCGAGTACGTCGTTCGCGGAGCGTCCCGTCTGGCGCTGTCCCTCGGCATCAGACCGCTGATCCTGGGGCTCACTGTCGTGTCGGTCGGAACCAGCGCTCCCGAACTCGCAGTCGGAATCACCGCCGGGATGCGGGACAGTGGCTCACTTGCTGTCGGCAACATCATCGGCACCAACATCTTCAACATCCTCGGCATTCTCGGGCTCAGCGCACTGATCCGCGCCCTGCCGATGCAGCTCCAGATCCTGAAACTCGAGTTGCCGGTGATCCTCGGCACCGCAGGGCTCTTCGCGGTGCTGGCCTGGGATGGCAACCTGTCGACCACGGATGGCATCATCCTGGTGTCCTGCGCGGTCGTCTACACCGCCGCGCTGGTCATGATCAGCAGGCGTGAGTCGGCTGCAACCGAGCAGGTGTTCGCGAACAGCTTCGGTGACGGTGCCGCACGACGGACCGCGACCCGGGAACGGGCGCGAAACGCCGTGATGCTGGTGGCCGGAATCGGACTGACGGTGTTCGGAGCCAACTGGCTGGTCAACGGATCGATCGAAATGGCACGCGGTTTCGGGATGTCCGAGGCGATGATCGGCCTCACCATCGTCGCGATCGGCACCTCCGCTCCCGAACTGGTCACCACCGTCGTCGCCACGATGCGGGACCAGCGGGATGTCGCGGTGGGCAACCTCCTCGGCAGCAGCATCTACAACATTCTGGTGATCCTCGGCATCACCTCCATGGTCGTTCCCGGGGGCCTCCCGGTAGACCGCCACCTCTTTCAGCTCGACCTGCCGATGATGGCGGCCGTCCTGATCCTCTGCATTCCGGTCTTCGTCACCGGCAGACGGGTATCACGAGTCGAGGGAGGAATCTTTGTCGGGCTCTACCTGGCCTATCTCGCATCGCTGCTGTTGCTGCGAACCTGATGGCGCTGTAGCATTCGGAATCCCTCTGCAACGGATCTGCGCCGATGACCAGCGAGACGTTCGCATCCCCCGCCTGGCAGCTGCATGGCATCACCGGAACCTCCGGTGGACGACTTTCGCTCACCGGCGACGTGCTGTCCTATCGGGAGGAGAGAAGGCTGATCTTCACGACCCGGCTCCGGGATGTGGAGCGGATGGTCTTCCCGTGGTACTACTTCGGCGGCGGAGTGAAACTCCGCATCGACGGGAAGTGGTACCGGCTGTCGTTCGTGGTCCCCAACGGCGCGGAGGTGGCAATCGGCCGGGCACACGGCGAGGCGGGATCGCCCATGGCCTTGCAGCATGCACAGGAGAAACTGCAGGACGTGGCTGACGGGCGGACACTGGGGAAAGAGTGGCGGGGGCTGCTCGAACGGGCACGATCAGGAGGCAGGGAGGCGAGGTGATTCGACGCTTCATTGCAGTCGGGATTGCGGCGTTCCTGGCACCGTCTCTGCCGGCAGGTGCGCAGGGTTTTCGCACCTCGCTGGGACTGGGCGCATACGTTCCGACTACCGAGCTGGGTGTCCACGGCGCGTCGGTAGGTCGTCACACGATGGCGCCCGTAGTGACTCTGGGAATCGAGTACGGAACGATCGGCAGACACTTGCGCCTGGAAATGGTGCAGGCACTCATGCACGGCACCAGCTATCGTACTCTCGACCGCTGCAAGTACTGGTGCGGAGAGGGCCACACGAGCAGCGGCCGTTTCGTTGCCGTGACGCTGAACAAGGCTCATCAGTTCGATATCGGTGGCCGGAGTCTCACGCTCGAACTGGGTGGCGGCGTCCGCGACTATCGCAGGGCCGATCTGCTGACGATTCTGGACGCCCCTCCCCCGGACATTCCCGGGGAGGCGATCGGAGGTAGTGGTCGGCTGGGTGGTGGAGACCAGGTGGCGTTGACCATACGCCTCGGTGCGTCACACCAGCTCGACGTCGGCCCGTACCGCGTCGTCGCATCGGCTGCCGATCACGTGAGTCGAAGCAGGTGGCAGCGGACCCAGCACGACCTGGTGTTTGCCCTCCTGTTCTTCGGCCAGCAGGGGAGGTCGCGATGACCACCGAGACATGGGACGCAATCGTCGTCGGCTCCGGCATGAGTGGCGGCTGGGCGGCGAAGGAACTGGCCGAGCGCGGGCTCCGCACGCTGGTGCTGGAAGCGGGGCGGATGATCACTCCGCAGGATGACTACGTGATGGACACTCCACCCTGGGAGTTCACCTGGCGGGGAATGGGTGACCCGGAGAGTGCGGAGAAGCACTTCGTCCAGCGGCGGTCGGTCGGGTACACCGAGCAGACCAGGCAGTTCTTCATTGACGACCGCGAGCACCCGTACCGGGTCGAGGAGGGCACCGATTTCTCCTGGCTGCGATCGCGGGTGCTCGGTGGCCGCTCGATTCTCTGGGGCAGGGTTGCCATGCGCTGGAGCGACCTCGACTTCGAGGCCAACCTGCGCGACGGAATCGCGGTCGACTGGCCGATCCGCTATGCCGACATCGCACCGTGGTACGATCACGTCGAACGGTTCGTGGGAATCTCCGGCGAATCCCTGGGGCTGCCCCATCTCCCCGACTCGATCTTCCAGAAGCCGATGCCGCTGTCCTGCGCCGAGGAGCAGGTACGCGATGGCCTGACACGGGCATATGGTGGCGACCGGATTCTTACCATCGGACGCACTGCGGTGCTCACCGAGCCGCTGAACGGCCGGGCACCCTGCCACTACTGCAATCTCTGCTCGCGCGGCTGCTCGACCTTCTCCTACTTCAATTCGGTACATGCCACTCTTCCGGCGGCCACCCGTACCGGCCGCTGCACCATCCGGCCACATTCGGTGGTGCGCGCGGTGGAGTGGGACGAACGCCAGGGCAAGGCAACCGGCGTGCATGTGGTGGATGCGGAAACGGGAGAGCAGCTCTTCTTCGCCGCGAAGGTGGTGTTTCTCTGCGCCTCCGCGCTGGAGTCGGCGCGTATTCTCCTGAATTCCACCTCCCGCACTCATCCGGCTGGCCTCGGAAACAGCAGTGACCAGCTCGGCCGCAATATCATGGATCACATCAAGAACGCCGGTGCATCGGGACGAGTCGAAGGGCTCGACGGCCTTACCGCCGTGGGCGGACGACCGACGGGGATCTACCTGCCACGTTTCCGCAACATCGACGATCGTTCGCGCCAGACCGGTTTCTCGCGGGGCTATGGTTATCAGGGAGGGGCGGCTGGTCGCGGATCGACCTGGAGCGGCGGTGCATCCAGGCGAGGCTTCGGCGCCGATTTCAAGCGGAGCCTCGACGGCATCGGGGGCTGGTCGTTCTCGCTGGCCGGCTTCGGCGAGGCACTGCCTGATGCCGCCAACCGGATGGTGATCGACCCCGACCTGAAGGATGCCTGGGGGATTCCGTCGGTGCAGATCAGCACCCGATGGAACGACGACGATCTCCGGCTCCATCGAGACATGGCCGAACAGGCCGCGGAGATGCTGGAAGCGGCGGGAGTGAAGGACGTCAGGATGAATCATGGCACTCCGCCACCCATGGGGCAGACCAATCACGAGATGGGGACCGCGCGGATGGGCCGGGATCGGAAGACATCCGTGCTCAATCGGTGGAACCAGCTCTGGGATGCGCCCAATGTCTTCGTCACCGACGGCGCCGCGATGACCTCGTCTTCCTGCGTGAACCCGTCGCTCACCTACATGGCACTGACCGCGCGTGCGGCGGCACATGCCGTCGAACTGATCGACCGACGGGAGCTGTGATGGATCGCCGCGAATTCCTGGCCGTCATTGCGAGTACCGCACCAGCGGTGCGAAGCAACCTCCTGCCACCATCCCGTCCTCCCTTCGGCGTCGCCACGATCACCGTGCAGCGCGGCATGACCGCAGATCCCGCCGGAACGCTCAACGCGCTCACCGCGATCGGCTACCGCGAGATCGGACTGTCACGGCTGTACGGCCACGATGCCAACGCACTCAGACAGATGATCGACGACGCCGGTCTGGGAGTCGATGTCGGTCATGTGCAGTGGAACGAACTGGATGACTGGAGCGCAACGCTCGACCGGTCAGAGATACTCGGTCACCGCTGGCTCTTCGTGCCGGCAGTTCCGAACGAGATGTGGAAGACGAGGTCGGGAGTTGCCGAACTGGTGAAGCGCTTCAGCGAATGCGGTGCGGAGGCGAGGAGGCGCGGCATGAGGCTGGGATTTCACAACCACGCGGTGGAATTCGAGCCGGTCGACGGATTCCCGGCGGTGGGCCGTTTCTGGGACGAGACCGACCCCGACCATGTGGTGATCGAACTCGACTGCTACTGGGTGACCCGTGCGGGGCACGATCCTCTGGTCTGGCTCAGGCGCTATCCCGGTCGCACGCCGGCACTCCACCTCAAGGACATGCTGGTCGGCGGTGCGATGACCGATGTAGGCAGTGGCATCATCGACTGGCGGCGGATCTTCGCCGAACGGCACCGCGCCGGGGTGAAGCATCTGCTGGTCGAGCATGACAATCCTGCCGACGAGCTGGCAAGTGCCAGCGCGTCGTACCGACACCTCAGCACGCTGGAGTTCTGACCGATGCCGACCAGACGTGAGTTCGTGACCGGTTCGCTGGCGGGAGCAGGAATGATGAGCCTGGCTGGTAGCGGTGTCTCACTGTCCGCCACGGAAGGAACTGCCGGCGGCATCCCCGCCTCGCGGCAGTCGGTCTGCCGCTGGCCGTTCGGCGGCATGCCGCTCGACGATTTCTGTCGCATGGTGAAGGGATTGGGTTTTGGTGCGGTCGATCTGGTGGATCAGGGCGACTGGGATGCAGTGCGGAACCACGGCCTCGCGATCTCGACGGCCAACTCGTCGCCGCGACGTGACTTCATCGCGCGAGGACTGAACGATCCGGCCAACCACGACCTGATCCTGGGTGAACTCGGAGCGGTGATTCCGGCCGCAGCGGCAGCGGGAATCCCCAACGTGATCGCGATGTTCGGCAACCGGAAGGAAGGCATCAGCGACGCGGAAGCCATCGACAACTGCGCCAGCGGCCTGGCCCGGATCGCGCCGTCGGCCGAACGGCACGGTGTTACGGTAATCCTGGAAATGCTCAACTCGCGGGTGGACCACCGCGGATTCCAGGGAGACACCAGTGCCTTCGGCGTCGCCGTCTGCGAGAAGGTCGACTCACCGCGGGTGCGGCTGCTGTACGACATCTACCACATGCAGATCATGGAAGGCGACGTGATCCGCGCCATCCGGAACCAGGGGAAGTGGTTCGCGCACTATCACACGGCAGGGAATCCCGGCAGGGGCAGGCTGAGTCCGCAGCAGGAACTGCAGTACGGCGCGATAGCCGCGGCGATCGCTGCCACCGGATTCGACGGCTGGCTGGCCCACGAATTCTCGACCAGTGATGCCGTAGCAGGACTGACCGAGGCGCGTGATGTGGTAGCTGGCGGGGCGTGAGGAAGCGAGAATGCGGGGCCGCAATGCGGCCCCTGTGACCGGAGGTCAGACGGCAGGCATCACCGGCTTCATCACGTAGAAGTGCACTCCGTGCGGCGAGACCAGCCCCGCCATTCTGCCGGCCATCTCGACATCCATCGCCGGCATGAAGACCGAACCGCCCATCTTTTCGGCCAGCGCCACCGTCTCGTCGACATCCCGAACCTTGAAGTACACCGCCCAGTGCGGGGGAATCTCGCCCATCTCCGGCGTCTTCGGCATGATGCCGCAGACCGGCCGCCCGTCGAGCGAGATGACATGATAGGTGAATCCCGGCATCGGCATCCCCTCGCCGGTCCAGCCGAAGAGCCCACCGTAGAAGTCGAGCGCCTTCGGAACGTCGCCGGTGATCAGCTCGTACCAGCAGGGAACGCCATGCAGCTCGGGATCGGCGGTCATTCCCGGGCTCGCCTTCCCCTCCCAGACATCGAGCATTGCGCCGGTGGGATCAACCATCTCGGCCATCCGCCCCTGATCCATGATGTCGAAGGCAGGTCGCGCCTCGGCGCCGAGTGCCGCGGCCTTGCCCACGAATTCGTCGGCGCTGGTTACCCGTACCATCAGACCGATGCCGGGAGGGGTGCCGGGAGGAACGGTAGGGGCGGCGTGGTCCCACAGGCCGCCGATGTCGTGTCCCCCGCGCTGAATCCGGTATCCCATCCCCGGGATCTCGGCGAACTCCCATTCCAGGAGCTGGGTGAAGAAGTCGCGGGAGCCCGCCGGGTCAGGGGTCAGGACGTTGATCCAGCAGAAGTCGTGGATGCTGCGTTCACCGGTAGCCATGGCCATGCTCGCTGATTGAGGGACACTGAATGACTAACGGAGAAACGGTCGATCCGCGATCCCTGCACCTGACCGTTACGGAGACCGCCCGGTTCTCTGGTCTCAGCCACCGGTTCTCCGTATCTTTCCGGAATACGGCGCGTTTCGGCGTCGCACACTTTTCCCGACAACCTGGTAAGCCCGTGATCTCACTCCTCACACGACGCGACGTGCACGACGTGGTAGTCGTCGGCTCCGGCGCCGGTGGCGGCATGACCGCCTACGAACTGACCCGGCTCGGCGTGAATGTCCTGATGCTCGAGGCTGGCGGTCCATGGGACAATGCCACCGATTCGGCGATGTTCACCTGGCCCTGGGAGACCGACCGCCGGGGTGGCTCGACTCCCGAGAAGCCGTTCGGCGAGCACGACGGCTGCATCGGCGGCTGGACCGTCCCCGGAGAACCCTTCACCACCGCTCCGGGCAGCCGGTTCTCCTGGTGGCGCGCCCGGATGGTAGGTGGCCGGACCAACCACTGGGGACGGATCTCGCTCCGGTTCGGCCCCGACGACTTCAAGGGCAAGGACCGCGACGGTCTCGGCGACAACTGGCCGATCTCCTACGACGACGTCAAGCCCTACTACGACGAGGTCGACAAGCTGGTCGGGATCTTCGGGTCGAATGAGGGGCTCCGGAATCATCCCGACGGGCACTTCCTTCCTCCGCCGGTTCCCCGCCCCTGGGAGATGCTGGTCAAGAAGGCATCCGACAAGCACCAGGTGACCTGCATCCCGTCCCGGCTCTCGATCCTGACGAAGCCGCTGAACGGTCGCCCCGCCTGCCACTACTGCGGCCAGTGCAACCGCGGCTGCGCGGTGAACGCGAACTTCTCGTCAGGCAACGTGCTGATCAATCCGGCACTGCGTACCGGAAGACTGACGATGCGCACCAATGCGATGGTGCGCGAGGTGACGGTAGGCCGTGACGGGCTCGCCAACGGAGTGATCTACATCGACACGCTGACCGGCGAGGAACACAAGGTCGATGCCAAGGTGGTGGTGCTAGCCGCCTCGGCCTGCGAGTCGGCACGCATTCTCCTCAACTCGAAGTCGTCGCTGTTCCCGCACGGTCTCGCCAACTCCAGCGGCACCGTCGGCAAGTACCTGACCGATACCACCGGCACTGATCTCGGCGCATTCATTCCGGCACTGGTCGATCAGCCGCGGGCCAACATCGACGGCGTCGGCGGCGCGCACCTCTACATGCCGTGGTGGCTCGACAACAAGAAGCTCGATTTCCCTCGCGGCTACCATATCGAGATCTGGGGCGGGATGGGAATGCCCGGCTACGGCTTCATGGGCGGGATCCAGCGCCACCAGGGAGGTCGCGGCGGCGGCTACGGTACGGACCTCAAGAAGGACTACCAGCGACTCTGGGGAACCTCGATCGGCTTCTCCGGACGCGGCGAGATGATCCCGAATGAGAAGTCCTACTGCGAACTCGATCCGACCATGGTCGACAAGTGGGGGATCCCGGTGCTCCGCTTCCACTGGGAATGGAGTGAACACGAGTACCTGCAGGTGAAGCACATGCAGGAGACCTTCCGCACCCTGCTGGCCGAAATGGGCGGCACGGTTACCTCGTCGATGCCAACCCGGGAGAACGGGTACGGCATATCCACCGGTGGTTCGATCATCCACGAACTTGGCTGCACCCGCATGGGCGACAAGGCCTCCACCAGCGTGCTGAACGGTCAGTGCCAGGCGTGGGACTGCAGGAACCTGTTCGTCACCGATGGCGGCCCGTTCACTTCGCAGGCCGACAAGAACCCCACCTGGACGATCCTGGCACTCGCGATGCGCGCTTCGCGCCATATCGTCGATGAACGGAAGGGAGGACGGCTGTGAGCGACACCATGACCTTCACCCGACGCGAGGCGGTAGCTGCGATGGCTGCCGCCGCTGCAGCGGGAGCAGTAGCGGCTCCGTCACAGCTCCAGGCAACCGAGGCACACCGGATCGTCCGTCGTGGTACCAGCGGATATGCACCGAAGATCTACACTCCGCACGAATGGAATACCGTCCGCGCACTGGTCGACGAGATCTTCCCGAAGGACGAGATCGGTGGTGCCGCCACCGAAGCGATGGTTCCCGAATTCATGGATACCATCCTCGACCTGGAACCGAACATGCGCACCGCGCATCGCGGCGGCCTCGCCTGGCTCGATCACGAGTGCCGCGACCGGTTCGGCAAGGATTTCGTCACCTGCGCTGCCACCGAACGGCATCAGATGCTCGACGATATCGCCTGGCCGGCCCGAGCACCGGAAAAGTACGCCGCCGGAGTGTCGTGGTTCAACTCGTTCCGCGATTTCTCCGCGACCGGTTACTGGACCTCCGAGATCGGTGTCACCGCGATCGGGTTCATGGGCAACACGCCGGTGATGGAGTGGACCGGTGGACCGGATGAATCGTACCGTCTCCTCGGCGTCGAGAAGCCGAAGAGCTGGCCGCCACCGCCGGTGGGGCGACGGTAGCACTCACCGTCATCCCGAGCGGAGCGAGGGATCTGCTTTTCCGGATGACGGGCAGTATCATCAGGGCGAGCCTCGGATCGGAATCGTATCGTAAGGGCGCAGCATGCTGCACCCCAACCAAAGGGTATCTCACCGCATGACCAAGAACTCTGTGCCCCGGCGTCTCGGAGTAGGCTTCGTCGGATCCGGCTTCAACACCCGCTTCCACATCCAGTCCTGGCAGACCGTCCGCGAGGGCGATGTCCTCGGCATCTGGAGTCCCAACCAGAAGAACGCCGCCGATGCTGCGAAGCTTTCGCGCTCGCTCGGCACCGGTGACGCGAAGGCCTACAGGTCGATCACCGACATGGTGGCCGATCCGGCAATCGATGCGCTCTGGCTCTGCGGCCCCAACCACGCCCGGCTCGACAACATCGAGGAGATCTGCGATGCGGTCCGCTCCGGCAAGGGAGAACTGAAGGGACTCGCCTGCGAGAAGCCGCTCGCCCGCACCGTCGGCGAGGCGAAGAAAGTTCGCGACATGGTGAAGAAGGCCGGCATTCCCACCGGCTATCTCGAGAACCAGCTCTTTTCTCCCGGCATCGTTCGGGGCCGCGATCTGATGTGGGCCCGTGGTGCGAAGACCACCGGGCGTCCCTATCTCGCCCGCGCCGCCGAGGAGCATTCGGGACCGCATGCAGCGTGGTTCTGGCAGGGAGACAAGCAGGGTGGCGGGGTACTCAACGACATGATGTGCCACTCGGTCGAGGTGGTGCGCTTTCTTCTCACCGACCCTGCCAAATCGCGGTCGTCGCTCAAGCCGGTTTCGGTCAACGGACGGATAGCCTCCCTCAAGTGGAGCCGTCCCGAGTACGCGAAGCAGCTCAAGGCGCGCTACGGCAAGGAAGTCGACTACCTGAAGCGGCCGAGCGAAGACTTCGCGTCGCTCACCATCACCTTCGAGGACGAGAAGGGGAATCGGGTGATCGGTGAGGCGAGCACTTCGTGGAGCTTCGTCGGCGCCGGCCTCCGGCTTTCCGGCGAGCTGCTCGGTCCGGAGTATTCGATGAGCTGGAACACGCTCAACAGCGAACTCAACTGTTTCTTCTCGCGCGAGGTGATGGGTGCGACCGGCGAGGACCTGGTCGAGAAGCAGAACGCCGAGATGGGGCTGATGCCGGTGGTGCCGGACGAGGCTTCCACCTATGGCTATGCGGCGGAGAACCGGCACTTCTGTCGCGTCTTCCTGGGGCTCGAAGAACCGCTGCTCACCTTCGACGACGGTGTCGCGGTGATGCAGACCCTGATGGCAGCCTACATGAGCGCCGAACAGGGAAAGACGCTGGCGTTCCCGCCGCGCGGACTAGACTCATTCGTACCTGCGGTGGCCAGGGGAAAGTGGCAGGGGAAGTAACCGATGCGACGAAACATCATCCATTCCCAGCTCGACGATGTGCCCCACGAAATGACGACCACCGGCCTGGACCTGCCGGGCTACCGGATCGTCCACTCGCTCGGCGTGGTGCGCGGCGTCGTCGTCCGGTCCCGCAACGTATTCGGGACGATGTGGGGTTCGCTGCAGACCATCCGGGGCGGCAACATCGGCATGTTCACGACGCTGGCCGAGAAGGCACGGGCACAGGCATTCGACACGATGCTGCATCACGCTCACGAGGCAGGAGCGAATGCCGTGATAGGCGTCCGCTATGACGCCAACGAGATGATGGCTGGGGTCACCGAAGTCCTCTGTTACGGTACCGCAGTGGTAGTCGAGCCGGTCGAATGAGGGTTGCGGCGTTCCTGCTGCTGGCAGCATCGGCGTGCAGCACCGGCGACCACCGTTTCGCGGTCGATACCCTGATGGCGGGTGATACCACCATTGTCAGGACCGCCGGATTTCCCGGCGACAGGTATGCCATCTCCCTCGAAGAGGAATGGCGGACCGGTGGTCCCGATGAGACTGCCGGCCATATCTATGGACGGATCGGCAGCTTCGCACCGACACCGGATGGAGGCTTCGTCCTCTATGAAGCATCGATCCCTGCACTGCAGCTCTTCGACGGTGCCGGCAACTACATCCGCACCCTTGGCCGCAATGGCAGTGGTCCCGGAGAGTATCAGGACGATGTGGGGGTGGTTGTCACCGTCGACGGTGTAGTGGCACAGCTCGATCCATCGCAGGCACGGATCAATCGCTACAGCATGTCGGGAGAAGTGCTCGACGGCTGGCCTGCTCCAGGCGCCTTCTGGACGGGCGACGCGCTGGTGACCGATACGGCCGGGAGACTGCTCTACCAGTCGGTGACTGGTGTGCCACTGGAAGACGGCATGCCACCGATCGGATACCGGGTGCTCGATCGCGACGGAACGGTGGTCGACACCATCATGCGGCCGATGGTATCCGCCGAAAGCAGACCGGGCACCGTTCATCACCCGCAGCGACACTTCGTGATCGGTCCCTACGGTCATGCGATCAGCGCCGAGGGAAGCCGGTATTCGATCGACCTCAATCGCGTCGGTGCTCCGCTCAGGATCGAGCGACAGATACCACCTGCACCCTGGCAGGATGGCGAACGCGAACAGATCGAGGCGATGTACAACTACGGTCGGTCCGGTGAACCTGTGCAGGGCCTGCCGGGCCAACGGAACATGATCGAGCGG
The DNA here is from genome assembly GCA_964608715.1 of uncultured Gemmatimonadaceae bacterium. Taxonomy (GTDB): domain Bacteria; phylum Gemmatimonadota; class Gemmatimonadetes; order Gemmatimonadales; family GWC2-71-9; genus Palsa-1233. The sequence goes on from CAZSPH010000021.1 coordinate 21,784, forward strand.
ATCCAGCAGTGGAGTGATGGAACGATCTGGGTGGCGACCCCCCTGCCGTCCGAGCGGATTCCGGACGATGAACTGAGAGTGAGCGCGGCGCCTCCCGACTTCCCGGTAATCACCTGGCGGGCAAAGTCGGCCCACGACAGGTTCGGCCCCGACGGTACCTGGCTCGGCAGACTGGTGCTGCCGGAGGGAGCCGAACTTCTGGCGGTACAGGGCGAGCGGGTCTGGCTGGCGGAATACGGCCCCAACGGGGAACCATATCTGGTACGGTACCGGATGCGGGGAGGCGTGACCGGAAGGGATTGAGGGGCGGTGCCCCCTACAATCCCCGCCCCACCATCCGATACTGGAAACGTTGCCATCCGCCTCGCTGGTCCGGGAGGCTCCGCGGCTGGCAGAACGATTCACCAGGAGATCCCGGGTGCCTGTCACAACCGTCCGTTCCAGATTCTCCCGCGCGGCGGTGGTCGCGCTGGTCGCGACCGCCATCGCCACCGCGATGCACCTGGTCGTGGGATTGCCGATCGGCGACCAGCCGGAATGGCTGGCCATCGGCTCTGTCGCCGCGATCACCCCGGGACTTTACCTGGTCCTCCCCCTCCGCGACGCCTTCTACTCGCTCACCGAGATTCCGCTGGAAAGCGGCGTACTCCACGAGGTCGAGACGGTCTTCGGCCCGGCCATGCGCGCGGGAGTCGACGATGTCGCACTGATGGCACTCGGCACGCTGGTGGTCGTCGGCCTGGCAGGATACCTCGCCGCGGGAGTCCAGGAGATGGTCTCCGATCGCAGCCACGGAGCCCACGCACCCGGCTGAGGTCACGCCGGGTTGTACCCTCCCTCCGATTCCGTGATCTTACGGAATCCACCAGTACTTCCGGAAACGCAGTCGCCCAGATCTGCTGAGCCCGGAAGTCGGCCATGGAGGGGAAGATGGAAAAGCGCCTGCAGGTCTACCAGACCGACGACATCACCGTGACCTTCGACCCGAACATCTGCACCCACGCGGCGCGCTGTGTGCGTGAGCTGCCCGCAGTGTTCGATGTCAGCCGGAAACGCTGGATCGCCCCGGAAGCTGCATCGCCCGACGAGGTGCATGCCCAGGTTGCACGCTGCCCTTCAGGAGCTCTGCAGAGCTACCGCCCGGGCGAGTATCCGCCCCTCGCCCCATGATCATGAAGGTGCGGATGTATCGCTTCTACGCCGGTGCATCCGCGGCATGATCGACAGGTACATCTCCGACCGGAACGATGCCCTGATCCGCGGCCTCTGCGAAGTCGGGGCCGATGAAATCGCACGCACTGCAAGGAGGAGAACCATGAAGTATCGAAAGCTCGGACGCACCGGTGTGGATGTTTCCGTAGTCGGCATCGGCACCTGGCAGTTCGGCGGCGAATGGGGGATGGAGTTCACCCAGCCGGTGGTCGATTCGATCCTCGATGCCGGCGAGGAGTGCGGCATCAACCTGATCGACACGGCGGAGTGCTACGGCGATCACCTCTCCGAGAAGCTGATCGGCGACTATCTCTCGCGACGCGATCGTTCCCGCTGGATCGTGGCCACCAAGTTCGGCCATCACTTCGACGGCTTCCTCTCGCGACGCGACGATTTTACCGTCTCGAGCGTCAGACAACAGTTGGAGGACTCGCTTCGGGCACTGCGAATGGAGACGATCGATCTGTACCAGTTCCACTCCGGCCCGGATGACGCCTTCCACGACCAGGAGCTGTGGCGCATGCTCGATGATGCACGCCAGGCCGGGAAGATCCGGCACATCGGGCTGTCGCTCAACACTACGACGAAGCTGCAGTCGGCCGAGGCGCTGTCCGTCGGCGCCGAAGTGCTCCAGGTGATTCACAACCGCCTGGACCGGCGGGCGGAGGCGGCCCACTTCCCGGCAGCGCGTCGTGACAACCTCGGCGTGCTGGCACGGGTGCCGCTCGCCAGCGGATTCCTTTCCGGCAAGTACGTTCCCGGCACCAGGTTCGGCGACGGCGATGTCCGCAACCGCTACAAGCAGGAAAAGGTGGACGCCGACCTGGCCGAAGTCGAACGGATTGCGCGCGAAGAGGTACCCGAAGGCGTGCCGATGGCTGCGTGGGCGATGGCGTGGTGCCTGAACGATCCGGTGGTGAGTGCGGTGATCCCGGGCTGCAAGAACGCGGATCAGGTGCGGGCCAACGCGGTGGCCGCACGGATGACGGCGTAGGGGTGACGCATGCGTCGACCCGGCTCCCGACCCGTTCATCGAAATCTCATTGGCAGGGCACAGTATGCTGCGCACATGGAGGCTACAAACGTTGACGTACCGATCCACACTGGCCCTGCTGGCCGCGATCTCCCTGACAGCCTGCGGCGGACCAACCCCTTCGGATGACACCGGTGCAGCCACCTGGCGGGTGGACTCGACTCCGCTGCTGACCCTCGGTGCCGACGAAAGCGATTCGCTGCTGTCGTTCGGTCATGTGGCCGGTGCTACGCGACAGCCCAACGGCGACATCATCGTGGCCGACCGGCCATCGCTGTCGATCCGGACCTATTCAGCCGGAGGCCAGTATCTGCGCGCATTCGGAAGGGAGGGATCGGGCCCGGGCGAGATCGGCTATCTAGCAGCGATGATCCGCTGCGGTGATTCGCTCTACATCAAGGACATCGTAAACCGGGTCCACCTGGTGTTCTCACCCGAAGGCGGTTTCGGACGGGCGATGTCGATCGCGGCGTCCGATGCCGGACAGTCACCGTACAACAGTGCCTGCAACCGGGACGGCATCTTCGTCCACAACGGATGGTCTCGATCCGAAGGCGACGGACCAGGGCGGCGGCGCGGTCTGGTGCCATACTGGCTCACCGGCCCCTCAGGCGAAGTCACCCACCGACTCGGTGAGTTCCCGGGCTCCGAGCGTCTGGTGAGCGAAGGCGGATCCGGCCCGCACCCGCTCGGCAAGGAGCCGAAGATCGCCATCGGCAGGGACCGGGTATACATCGGCAGCGCAGATTCACTGGTGGTGCTGACGTTCGCGCTGGACGGCTCACCGCTCACACCGATCCGCAAGACGTCCGTTCAGCTCACCACCACGCCGGATGACATCGCCCGATACAAGCTGCTCGACACTCTGGGGTTGAGCGAGCGCGATCGCAACTGGCAGATGCGCGAGTGGGAGACATTCGAGTTCCCACCGACGGTGCCAGCCTACACCGCGCTGCTGATCGACCAGGACGACAATCTCTGGGTGCGGCTCTTCCCTCGCGCACCGGCGGAAACCGTCAGGTGGCTGGCCTTCTCGCCGTCGGGTGAGGAGATCGGCTCGCTGGACCTGCCGATGGAGATGACGGTTCACGAGATCGGCGGCGACTACATCCTCGGCTCTGGAGTAGACCTGGTGGATGGAACGCCGAGGGTGTGGCTCTATCGGATGGACAGATGACAGCGAACGGGGAACAGCGAACGGAGCCGTAGGGGCAGGCCCCCGTGCCTGCCCTCTCAACCGCCATCGTCAGGCGACCGGAATGGTGACGCGGTCGCCGCCGCCTGACGACAGCGGCTGATCAGTTCGCAGATCGCCGCCCTCTGTTCTCTGCCAGAATGCCCGCTCCGCACCGTTCAGCATGATGGTCCCGGCATCGACGAAGCCGAGCTTGGTGAGAACGTGCTGTGAGGTACGGTGATCGGCGGTGGTGATCGCGACCAGGTCGTTGAAGCCCAGATCACGAGCCCGGTCGATGCAGGCTGCGGCGATCTCGGTTCCAAGGCCCCGGCCCCACCAGCCGGGCAGGAAACCGTAGCCGAGTTCCAGGTGGCGGGTTTCTTCATACTCGAACCAGCGCAGACCGGCGAGGCCGATGGACTCTCCGGTGGCACGATCGAAGAGCATCCAGAACCCGAAGTGATGTTCCTGCCAGTGCCCGATGTGGGCATCGAGATAGGCGCTGGTGGATTCCGCATCGCGCACTCCGCCGATCCTCGCCATCATCGCTTCGTCCTGGTGCATCACCCGCAGCAGCGGGAAGTGGCTTCCATTCATCGCCACCGCCTCGATCCGCGGAGTCGTGAACGAAACGGGAGCGCCGCGATGGCGCTCCCGATCCGGCTCGCTCAATTCCGCGAGCCTGATGCTGGAGGAGTCCCCTCCTCCTTCTTCTCCGGTTCCTTCTTCTCGGGGGCGGCAGGCTTGTAGAGCGAACGCCGGTCGCGGAGGTGATCCTCGAGCTGGAGTCGCGGTACGCCACGCTCCAGCCAGGCGGGCGCAGACTCACCCTTCAGATGATGATCCCAGAACTCCATCAGCCGGATGGTGTAGTCGCGCCGATTCTTGAGCTGTGACAGGCCGTGATTCTCACCGGTGTACTCCAGCAGGATCACATCCTTGCCGAGCTGGCGGAGGGTGTTGAAGAAGGTGATGCCCTGGTTGTAGTCGACCGCGCCGTCCTTGTCGTTGTGCAGAATGATCAGCGGCGTGGTGATCCGGTCGGCGAAGCGGTTCGGCGAGTTCCGCTCATAGGCCTCGCGGTTCTCGATGAAGTTGCCGAGGAAGCGGCCCTGCGAACTCTGGAAGATCGGCTGGTTGGCCGAGCCGCTGTTCCAGTAGACCGACGAGTACATCGAGATCATGTCGGTGAGCGGAGCGCCAGCCACCGCTGCCTTGAAGTACGGTGTCTGGGTCACCATGAACGCGGTCTGGTAGCCTCCCCACGAATGACCGTGCAGTCCGACGCGGGTCGAATC
>CAZSPH010000022.1:0-25430 GCA_964608715.1 uncultured Gemmatimonadaceae bacterium
GCATCCTTCGGTGCTGGTCTACCAGAAGAACCGCAAGGACCCTCAGGAGTACACCCTGGCCGAGGGCTCGCGGATCATCCTCGGCTCGCCGACCGATCCGGTCTCGCGGGCAATGGAGATTCCCGAGGAAGCGAACCCGTGGTCGGACAAGTTCATGGTGGAAGAGCGTCCGATCATCGATGCTTGGCCGAGCAAGTCGAAGCGCGAGGCCAAGGACAAGACCGTCTTCCTGTCTCCGCCGGTCAAGGTTCTCAAGGGTGTGACGATCACCAAGATTCCGCGCCAGGCCTACAAGACCCGCGACATCACCGGCGGTCTGCCGCGCGTTGCGGAACTGTTCGAGGCGCGTCGTCCGAAGGATCCCTCGACGATGGCGGAGGTTGATGGGGTGGTGAAGTTCGGCGAGATCAAGCGCGGCAAGCGCGAGATCTTCGTCTACCCCACGGCTCACGATGGCGGCGAAGGTGCGGCCGAGGCTGAAGAGGCACGGGTCTACGAAGTGCCGGCCGGCAAGCACCTCCGGGTGCACGAGGGTGACCGTGTCCGGGCTGGTGACCGTCTGACCGAGGGGCCGGTGTCGCCGCACGAGATCCTGCAGATCAAGGGACCGCGGGCGGTGCAGGAGTATCTGCTGAACGAGGTTCAGGAGGTTTACCGCCTGCAGGGTGTGCGGATCAACGACAAGCATATCGGCGTGATCGTGCGCCAGATGCTCCAGAAGGTTCGCGTGGTCGATCCGGGCAATACCACCTTCCTCGACGGCGAGACCGTGGACCGTCTCTCCTTCCGGGAGGAGAACGAGCGGGTGCTGCGTCGCAAGGGTGAGCCGGCGATCGCCGAGCCGGTACTGCTCGGCATCACCAAAGCCTCGCTCTCGACCAGGTCGTTCTTCTCGGCCGCCTCCTTCCAGGAGACGACGAGGATCCTTACCGACGCCGCGATCCGCGGCGCCAAGGACGATCTGATCGGTCTGAAGGAGAACATCATCATCGGTCACCTGATCCCGGCCGGTACCGGCCACTACCGGTACGTCGATCTCGAGATCGAGGCGCCGGAAGGGTTCGAGCCTCCCCCGCCGCCGGAGCCGGTGGTGGTGGAGGAAGTGCCGTTGACCGCCTTGGTGGGGGATGATGATCTGTAGTAGGCAGTGATTCAAGGCAGAGAAACGGGGCGGGGCCGCGAGGTTCGGCCCCCTTGCGCACCCAGATTCAGCCCGCTAGCTTTATAGTACCGGCCCTGCAACTGGTGCGTCCTCCAACTGCTAGGCCCGGGTTAGCAACTTTCATCTGGGGAGGGTGCGATGGTTCGTGTTCCAAGCTCTGCAAAGGTAGCGATCGCGCTGTTTGCGTTCGCTGCCGGGTCGTTGGAAGCGGCTCCTGCCGCCGCGGAGGAGGAAGCATTCGAGGTCGGCTACGTCACTGGTCACTGCCATGCAGGGCACTGCTGCACCATCTGGGGCGGCGCCTACTCTGGTTGTCGTACAGAATGCGGCAATGGTCCGTTGGCCCAGGGCGCCTTCATCGACTACCCGAGCATGAAGTGCACGGGGACGACGGACTGCTCTTGGTAGCTGTTCATTTGGGCACGTCTGGTTGGGTGTGCATCGTCAGGCTGCCTTGACTAGCCGAGCTCAGGGGCGGTTCACTAACGTCATCGTCGTTGCACTGCTATTAGGTGCTACGGCGATGGCGTTACGTCCTAATGGAATAGTTGGTAGGCCGCTTCGCGAATGGCGTGTTAAAGTAGCACGGCAGAAGGAGCTTGCCCGCGTATGGCCGGTACTGATTACTACAGATGATGAGTTTGTAGGCTCAACTGCCTCATCGCCACCCGACGAGGATGCGCCGGTTGTCGTAGTGTATTCCGACTACGCTTGCCGGTATTGTCGTGAACTGTTTACGATTGTTGATACCTCTAGTGTCCTGTCTGATGTCCGGATATTAGTGAGGCATTTGCCCCTGAATCCCACTTCTTCGGTGGCCTCTGCGGAACTAGCGGTGTGTGCTTCACATCTTCATGTATTCCCTGAGGTCAATCGTCGACTCATGTCTCAGGATTCGTGGGTGAGTCTCTCGGAGCCTGTACTCATAGCACAGTCGATAGGATTAGAGCCAACTCAGGGTATTCTCGATTGCTTGTCTTCTGACTATCCTGGCGAAGTGCTGTCACGAGAAAGCGACCTTCGTGAAGGATTGGGGATTCGTGTTACGCCTACGGCTGTGGGGCGGTCTAGGGTTCTTCGTGGTATGCCGACTGTAGCCGAACTCGATTCGCTCGCTAGGGGGTTGTAGTAGTTGGGTCAATGTGTACGTGCAGCTATTCTTGCCGAGAAGGTGAAAAGTGAAGAAGGAGACTAGGAGCTATATGATGACGCGACGTTGTGCTGGTCGGACTGAGTTGTCGGTCATACTGTTTCTCGCAGTATCCTTTGTCCCAGGAGTTCGAGCGGGAGCGCAGGCGGTCTCTGAATGGGAGTTGGCGTCGGCGCTTCCTATAGAATTAGGGACACAGCTATCTATTGGTCGAGATGGCACAGCTTGCCAACTCAATTTTCTTCAAGGAATCCTCGCCTGCGTCAGCCCCACTCCCTCTCCTGAGTTTAGGCGAATCAGTCTCACAGGAGATGCTTTGCGTGGACAGGTATTCTCAGCAACGCGTGTGGTGACTGTAAATTCAGACTCCGTCTATGTCCTAGATATGGCAAGTGGCGCAGTTGGTAGGGTGGTAGGTAATGGCCTTGACATCGTGGCGGTGCCGTCGCTCAAGAAAATAAAAAATTCGTCTTCGGTGGTTATAGGTAGTAATGGAGGTGTCGTCTCCATGATAATCGCTGGCGCCGCCATGGAGGGTGTCTCCGCAATCCATAGCATCAAGATTTCCGGACCACCATCAGAACTATTTTCGTTCGGCGAACTCAGCGTCAGCTCCAAGAGTGACGTCGTTAGGCGGCTCTTTGGCGGAGGGTTGGTCGCTTATCGTGGCAGGGAGATATTAGGTGTCCGGCAGCGACCATATGAGCTTGTTGCGTACAGGGAGGATGGTACAGTAAGATCGCGGGTAGCTGGTCCTCTCGGCGTTCAGGTCGCAGGGCCAGATGAGGCGTTTGAAATTGACGAGCATGGGCAGGCCTACATACCGTCGCCATCTCCTCCTGTCGGAGAGAGACTGGCTGGCGTGTTCCCGCTGGAGAAGGGGGCTGTTATTGTCAGGGTGGGGGTTGACTCCATCGCTTTTGACCTTTTCCAGGAAGGTAGCTCACGTGCTCAGACGGTGGCAAGGTTGCCGGTCTCACGGTTCGCGCGCGGGTTGTGGGTAGCAGATATCGTTCGTCTCCGGTTTATTGCGCCTAGCCAATGCGAAGCGGGGCGTTGCTATGTCTCTGTCTCGCTACCCGGTGGTGGAGTCAAGTGACCGCTGTCGGAGCGTTCCGGTTCCGCAGCGCCGTGGCTGTGACTGTTGTGCTGGCGGGATTGGCCTTCTTAGGCGGCTGCAGCTCGGGGAGTGATTCACCCGACGTTTCTGAATCCATTAGGCTCTATGGTTCCTCTGACATATCCGAGTTGACTAGAGATGCAGCCGTTGGCGCCAGTATGGACAGCCTGCCTAGCGGAGCGGCATTTGGGTCACCGCGGCCCGTTGGTGTGATGCCGAATTGCTCCGTGTTGGTTTATGACAGCGAGAGCGACACAGGTAGGAGGCTATGGTTGGTTGAGTACAGTGGGAAGTCATATCGGGTGTTGGCAGTTGAAGGTGAAGGGCCTGGAGAAATTCGGACTGTTGTAGATGCAGTCGATGCGGGAGATGGCACTGTATATATACTAGATCCAATCAACGCACGAATCCTACAGCTTGATACGGTTGGGCAGGTCGTTGCCAGCGTCGGGGGGGTTAGGCCAGCTGGCCGGTATGGGTTAGTGGCACTTGAAGGTGGCGGTGTTGCTTTGTCGGCGCTTTCTTCGGATGCTAGTGAGCTAGTTTCTGGGTACCATGTGTACTTTCCTGGTAGAGGAGATTCTGCGTGGATTGACCCGCTGGGGCAGCATGAACATGATGCCCCGCCACTGGCGGAGGGCTTGTTCCCAGTGACTCATATTCGATTGCTTCCCGGTGGTGACGAGGTGGTGGGGAATAGTGAGGCATTCGTGCTTAGGTACTTCCGTCGTGGGGGAGGGGTGGATTCTACGGTGGTCAACGGGGTGGATGTGGTCAGAGGGGCAAAGGAGCGCGCCAGGCTTCAGCTCAGGTACGATGCGCTGTATGATAGGATGCGAAAGATTGGTGCTCCCGCTGAGCGCGTGGAAGTCCCTAGCCGGCGATTGGCGTTTGAGAGGCTGTTGCTTTCTCCTGATGATTATCTATGGGCTAGTGTCATTACGTCTACAGTGCCGCCATCGGACTCCATCACGGTAACCAAGGGTATACTTGCGATGCCGATTCCTGCTGTTGATTCGCCAGTCATGTCGTTTTTTCGATTCGACCGGCACGGTAGATTGGATCTGGTTGTGAGACTTCCCGAGCCGGTTTTGGACGTTGCAGTCGGACCGCACTGCATATGGGCTACCGTCGAGGGGGTTGATGGAGCGCGTTACCTTCGGCGTTATGACTGGGTGCAAGTGTCTGCCGGGAGCAATTGAAGCGCCTGCTGCTGCGATGGTGGTGTTCATCTTGGATAGACACTGTGCCGATTGGCGGGGGAATGTGGTCATGGCGTTCGAGAAGCTCAAATTTCCGATGGTTGTCCTTACGACGTCGATGGTTGTCACGCCTTTCACCTTGACCGGCAGGGAGATATAGGGAATCTCTCGTAGAAGTCGCTACGCTGGTGGGGTCTTTGGGGGCGAGTTGAGGTGGGCATGCCTCTGTGAGGAGATCGAGATGTAGCAACCAGTGGACGTTTAGCATTGCTGCTTGCCGCGAAGGGCAAGACGACGCGGCGTGACCAGTTCCTGGGCGAGATCAACGCGGTGATCCGTGGGCTCGCTTGGAAGTGCTGACCGCTCTGCACTTCCCCAAGGCTGGTAGTGGTCGCAGGCTTCATCCGCTGACGTTTCTCTTTTGGATCTACACCCTGCGGCAGTAGTACGCGCTGGTTGACTTGATGGCGAAGGAGTCTCTCTACGACCGCGAGTCGATGCGGCGCTTCGTTGGTGTGGAGTTGAGAGATGGGCAAATCCGGATGGGTCGTCCCATCCTCGGTTTCCGCCACCTGCTGGAGCGTCCCGACCTTAACGAAGCAACTGGTCGGGGGAAGTGCGCGATTTACTGGAGGAGCGCTGTCTGCTGCGGAGCGCCCGGACCATCGTTGATGCCAGGACTGTCAATACTCCCAGCTCGAAGGAAAAGTCCGTGGCACGGAGATGCGGCAAGCGAAGAAGGGTGACCAGTGGTACTTCGGGATGAAGGCATATATCGGCACTGATCTGCGGGCAATCGCGCACACGGTGGTGGCTACGCATGTCTCCACTCCCGACATCACGCAGCTGAAGCAACCGCTTCACGGAGACGAGTCGGTGGTCGACGGCTATCAAGCCTACGATTCGACGGAGAACGTGGAATAGCTGGAGCAGCGTGAGGGAGTGCGGTACCGGATCCAGCGGCGCGGTAAACGCACGGTTCGGCTCTACACGCTCTTCGCATTGGCCAACCTGTGCTGGCTGCTGGGACGCAATTGCCTTTGGCTGGCGCTAGGGCGACTGGGAGGGGGCGCAGCCAGGCCGCGCAGCGGCATACAGCGGCTTCGGAGGCTCGCCGACACCTGCTCAACCAGCCGAATGGGGCTCGATCCAGGTTTCATGAAGGGCGAAACGAGCATGGTACGTGGGCAACTCCGTCAGGAGGGCCTGTGTAGAGGTACTTTTGCGGTTCGGGTCATCGTCGGTATCGGAGGCATTGTGGCACGGATGCCCATGTCCAATCGGGTACGCGGTGCGGTCGTCGCGTTGGCAGCGACCGGCTTGGCCGTCAGTGCGCTGGTTGACCCTAGCACGCGTCAGGCGAGCGTACTGTTTGCGCTGATTGGGTGGACGATGGCCTGGCGCCTGCTGAAGCAGGATCGGGCGGACGCTGCCGTGTAAGGCAGTCTGTCAGCAATGGGGTAGAAACGGGGCGGGGCCGCGAGGTTCGGCCCCGTTCTGTTGGATCAGCTCGCCATCGGCCAGGGAGCGGTGAACTCGAACTGCAGGTGTCGCCGGATTCTGGTGAAATCGCGAATGTTCTCGGTCACCAGGCAGAGGCCGTGCTCGCGGCAGGTTACTGCCAACAGCACGTCGTTGCCGAATGACTTCGGTACGCTGGCAAGTTCGAGTCCCTCCTCAACAACCAGCGATCTCAGCACTCGTCCTGATTCGAGCCAGCCGGTGGCCGAAGGTGCGGGCAGTCGTCCGCGCCGTTCGAAGCGACTGATCAGGTGTCGATCCAGCGATCGTTGCTCCGCCTCGGTGCGTACACCGGCGATCAGTTCCTGGGCGACCACCGCTGGCAGATGGCAGAACGGTGCGAAGGCCTGGAGGAACAGTTCCAGTGCCGCGTTGTCAGCTTCGGTGCGGTAGGCGCGAATGAACAGGTTGGTGTCCACCGCATACCGGCGCTCTCGGCCGCCTGTCACGTTGCCAGGTCAGGTGAACTGATGTCCAACCCGAACAGCGCGCGGTTGCCTTCCACCAGTTCCTGTCGGAAGACCACCATGTCCAGCGCGGTTTCGATGGTCTCGGTGGCGGTGCGGGTACCGAGGATCTTCTGGGCCGCGGCAATCCTGTTGGGTGCCAGCCTGTAGGTTTTCGAGACTTTGGGCTCGACGCGCCTCTTGGCGTTCTCCTGTTTTCCTGTCATGATCACCTCTTGTATGTACTGTGACAGGAAATGTACATACATTGGGGCGACGATGCCAGATCCGCGAGGCTCCTTGGAGCGCCATATCCGACAGGCTTGACCCCCCGCCGGAAATCCCCTATCTTTCGGATCTGTGGCCAGAACGGACTTTTTCCACTGGCCGGTACGATAGGTAACACGGAACACGATGCCGACGATCAATCAGCTCCTCCGCCATGGCCGCACCGAGCCCCCATACAAGGGCAAGTCGCCGCACCTCAAGGCAAACCCGCAGAAGCGCGGCGTTTGCACTCGCGTCTACACCACCACCCCGAAGAAGCCGAACTCGGCCCTCCGGAAGGTGGCCAAGGTGCGACTCGTCAACGGGATCGAGGTCATTGCCTACATCCCGGGCGAAGGGCACAACCTGCAGGAACACTCGATCGTCCTGATCCGGGGCGGCCGTGTGAAGGACCTGCCGGGTGTCCGCTACCACATCCTGCGCGGCACGCTCGACGCCGCGGGTGTGAACGACCGTCGTCGCTCGCGCTCCAAGTACGGTGCCAAGCGTCCGAAGCCGGGCCAGGCCGCGACCGGAGGTAAGAAGAAGTGAGCCGTCGCAAGAGTGCAGTGAAGCGGCCGGTCGCTCCGGATCCGCGCTACGACTCCCAGACCGTCACCAAGTTCGTGGCGAATCTGATGCTCGAGGGGAAGAAGGGGCTCGCCGAGTCGATCTTCTACTCGGCCATGGACCTGATCGAGGAGCGGACGTCGCAGCCGGGCGTCGCGGTCTTCAAGCAGGCTCTGAATAATGCCAAGCCATCGGTAGAGGTTAAGTCCCGCCGCGTCGGTGGCGCCTCGCTGCAGGTGCCGGTCGAGGTCCGTCCGGACCGCCGTACCGCACTGGCGATGCGCTGGCTGATCTCCTTCGCCCGTGGGCGGAGCGAGAAGACGATGGCCGAGCGGCTCGCCGCCGAGCTGATCCTGGCCTCAAAGGGCGAGGGCAGCACGATCAAGAAGAAGGATGACACGCACCGTATGGCCGAGGCCAACCGGGCGTTCGCGCACTACCGCTGGTAGGCCCGCGGATGCAGGGGCGCAGCATGCTGCGCCCCTGTGGTCCGGACGGAAGGGCTGAGGATGATGGGCCGGAGTCGGCCCGACGAAATCGGAGCCACGTGAGCGGGACATCGTCCGCCCACCTCTGACTCCCTGAACAGACGCCGGGGTGCCCCATGGGCATCCCTGTCACGGGCCTCGGGCCCGGACGTGGCGCGGAGCGAAACCGCGGACCCAGGGTCCGAGAGGTCGCCCCGCTTTTTCGCTGGGAATGGATCGGGATCATGGCACGCAAGACACCGCTCGCACACTATCGCAACATCGGCATCATGGCCCACATCGATGCCGGGAAGACGACCACTACCGAGCGTATCCTCTTCTACACCGGCAAGAGCCACAAGATCGGTGAGGTCCACGACGGCGCTGCCACGATGGACTGGATGGAGCAGGAGCAGGAGCGCGGCATCACGATCACCTCGGCTGCCACCACCTGCTTCTGGATGCGGCATGGCGAGAGCGACAGCGAGGGGACCGGGCCGGAGTACCGGGTCAACATCATCGATACTCCCGGGCACGTCGACTTCACCGTAGAGGTGGAGCGCTCGCTCCGGGTGCTCGACGGTGCAGTGGCCCTGCTCGATTCGGTGGCCGGTGTCGAGCCGCAGACCGAGACGGTCTGGAAGCAGGCAGACCGCTACGGCGTGCCGCGGATGATCTTCTCGAACAAGATGGACCGCGTCGGGGCCAATTTCGAGCGCTGCGTCGCGATGATCCGCGACCGGCTGAGCAGGAAGGCCTTCCCGCTTTCGCTGCCGGTCGGATCGGGCGAGACCTTCACCGGTCACATCGACGTCATCACCCGTCGCCAGTTCATCTTCGATGACAGCACGATGGGCCGCAAGTTCCAGGTCGTCGACGTGCCGGCCGAGTATGCCGATGCCGTCGAGGCCGCCCGTTCCGAGGCGATCGAGGCTGCGGTCGAGTTCGACGACGAACTGATGGAGAAGTACCTCGGTGGCGAAGAACTGACCATCGACGAGATCCGCCGCGCGATCCGCAAGGCGACGCTCGCGATGGAGTTCGTCCCGGTCTTCTGCGGCGCCTCGTTCAAGAACAAGGGCGTCCAGGCGCTGCTCGATGCGGTGATCGACTATCTGCCCAGCCCGGAGGACGTCCCCGCGATCGAGGGACATGCCGTCGGCGACGAGGAACAGATCCTCACCCGCAACGCCAACGACGAAGAACCCTTCTCGGCACTCGCTTTCAAGATCACGACCGACCCGTTCGTCGGTCGGCTGACCTACTTCCGGGTCTACTCGGGCAAGCTCGAGGCCGGCAGCTACGCCTTCAACGCCACCCGTGAGAAGCGCGAGCGGGCCGGCCGTCTGCTGCAGATGCACGCCAACAAGCGTGAAGAGATCACCGAGGTGCTCGCCGGCGACATCGCCGCGGTCATCGGACTCAAGGACACCCGCACCGGCGATACTCTCTCGGACGAAGACAAGCCGGTCATCCTGGAGTCGATGAAGTTCCCGGAGCCGGTGATCGACGTGGCCATCGAGCCGAAGTCGAAGGCCGACCAGGACAAGCTTGCCGTCGCGATGCAGAAGCTGGCGGAAGAGGATCCGACCTTCCGCGTGCGGACCGATCCGGAAACCTCGCAGACCATCATCGCCGGCATGGGCGAACTGCACCTCGAGGTGCTGGTCGACCGGATGCGGCGCGAGTTCAAGGTCGAGGCCAACGTCGGCCGGCCGCAGGTCGCCTTCCGTGAGACGGTCACCAGGCGGGTCGAGCAGATCGAGGGCAAGTTCATCCGGCAGTCGGGCGGCAAGGGTCAGTACGGCCACGTCGTCATCAACGTCGAGCCGGCGGAGACCGGTGCCGGTTTCGTCTTCGAGGACAAGATCGTCGGTGGCGTCATTCCGCGCGAGTTCATCAAGCCGGTCGAGGCCGGTATCCGTGAGGCGCTGGAGGGCGGCATCATCGCCGGCTACCCGATGGTCGACGTGAAGGCCGAGCTGGTCTTCGGCTCGTACCACGACGTCGACTCCAGCGAGACGGCATTCAAGATCGCCGGCTCGATGGCGATCAAGGAGGCCGTGCGTGCGGCCGGCGGTGTGATCCTCGAACCGATCATGGATGTAGAGGTCGTCGTTCCGGAGGACTTCCTCGGATCGGTGATCGGCGACCTCTCCTCCCGGCGTGGCAAGGTCGGCGGCATGAACCAGCGTGGCGAGAGCCAGGTGGTTACCGCCCACGTGCCGCTGGCGGAGATGTTCGGCTATTCGACCTCTCTCCGCAGCGCAACGCAGGGACGGGCAGTCTACACGATGCAGTTCCATCATTACGAGGAAGTGCCGAAGGCCGTCGCCGAGCAGATCATCAGCAAGGCGCAGGCGAAATAATCGGTAGGGGTCGGACCATGTAGGGGCGCAGCATGCTGCGCCCCAACGAACGGAATCCCGATGATGGTGGGTCGGGGTCGACGCAGGACCACGGGCGCAGCATGCTGCGCCCCAACGAACGGAATCCCGATGATGGTGGGTCGGGGTCGACGCGGATGTACGAACCGGATCCCGCCGAATGGATGGGGTTCGAAGCAGGGCGGCAGTGACGCGGCGATGGTCGTCGCGCCATGATGAGCAACGAAAGGGAAGGAATTGATGGCTGGCAAGATCCGTATCCGCCTGAAGGCGTTCGACCACGTGGTGCTGGACCAGGCCGCGGCGGACATCGTGCGCACAGCGGAGAAGACTGGTGCCCAGATCTCGGGACCGATCCCGCTGCCTGTGAAGATGCAGCGCTGGACCGTGCTCCGGTCTCCGCACGTCGACAAGAAGAGCCGCGAACAGTTCGAGCTTCGGACTCACAAGCGGCTGCTCGACATTCATGACTCACGTCCCCAGACGATGGACGCGCTGACGAAGCTGGATCTTCCGGCCGGTGTGGACGTCGAGATCAAGGTCGAGTAGTCATGGCTACCAACGGAATCATCGGACGCAAGCTCGGGATGACCCGGGTATTCGTCGAGGACGGCACCGCGGTGCCAGTCACCGTGATCGAGGCCGGGCCGTGCCCCGTCCTTCAGGTCGGTGAGAGCAGCGCCCAGCTCGGCTGGGGTCGCAAGAAGGTCACCCGCGCCTCGCGGGGCGAGGTCGGACATGCCGCCAAGGCCGGTCTCGACTACGCCCCCCAGGTGGTGCGCTCGTTCCAGTTGACCGGCGATGCGCCGACTCCCGGAGCGCTGGTCACCGTCGAGCTCTTCGGGGCAGGCGATCTGGTCAAGGTCACCGGCACCACCAAGGGTCGCGGTTTCCAGGGCGTCGTTCACCGCTACGGTTTCGGCGGGGGACCTGCCTCGCACGGCAACACCCGTCACCGTAAGCCGGGCTCGATCTCGCCGGGTACCAATCCGTCGCGG
Source organism: uncultured Gemmatimonadaceae bacterium (assembly GCA_964608715.1). Taxonomy (GTDB): domain Bacteria; phylum Gemmatimonadota; class Gemmatimonadetes; order Gemmatimonadales; family GWC2-71-9; genus Palsa-1233. Next base: position 11,291 of record CAZSPH010000022.1, read on the forward strand.
GTCATCAAGGGCAAGCGGATGCCCGGCCATCATGGATCGGACCGTCACACCGAGCTGGGGCTCCGGATCGTGAAGGTCGACGCGGAGCGCAATCTCCTCTTCGTCCGCGGCGCGGTGCCGGGTTCGAAGAACGGGATCGTGACCGTGGCGAAGCAGGGAGGGAAGAGCCGTCATGATTGATGCACCTCATTTTTCGTCGGCCGGAGATAAGCAGTCCGCCGCCTTCACCCTGCCGGGCGACCTGTTCGACGGCACCGTGAACGAGGCGGTCCTGCACCAGGCCGTAGTGCGTCACCTGGGCAATCAGCGCCAGGGGACCCACAAGGTGAAGCGTCGGCAGGAGGTTTCCGGCGGCAATCAGAAGCCGTGGAAGCAGAAGGGGACCGGTCGGGCCCGTCAGGGCACCACCCGTGCTCCGCACTGGCGCGGCGGCGGCATCGTGTTCGGACCCGCTCCGCGCGACTACCGCAGCGACATCCCGAAGAAGGTCCGGCAGCTCGCCCGGCGTTCGGCGCTGAATGCCCGTGCCCGCGAGGGCAACATCCGGGTGATCGACGCGATCGCATTCGACGCTCCGAAGACTGCCTCGCTGGTGGCGCTCCTCGGCAGGCTGGTCGAGAACGGGCAGCGCACGCTGATCCTGACCGACGGCTCGAAGCCGGCGGTACACCTCAGCGGCCGCAACGTTCCCGGGCTCCAGGTCCTGCCGTTCTCCGAGGCGACCGCCTACGAGATCCTGCGGGCCGAGGTTCTGGTGATCGAGCGCGACGCGCTCGGCAGCAAGGAGAGTGAGTAATGTCCGATCTGCACACCATCGTGGTTCGGCCGTTGATCACCGAGAAGAGTTCGGCTGCGTGGCAGAACCGTCAGGAGTACGTGTTCGAGGTGCACCCGGATGCCAGCAAGGGGCAGATCCGGGAAGCTCTCCGCGAGCACTTCGGAGTGACCGTTACCAGTGTCCGGACGATGCAGATGCGCCGGAACGCGGTGGCCCGCGCGAAGACGCGCGGCCTCACCGCACGCTGGAAGAAGGCGATCGTAACGTTGAAGGACGGCGACTCACTCGCCGTGTTCGAGGGCTGAGATGAGCATTCGTCAGTTCCGCCCGATGACGGCGGGCACGCGCTTCCGGTCGGTCGCCGATTTCGCGGAGATCACCCGGGGCACCCCCGAGAAGTCGCTGCTCGAGCCGCTCAAGAAGAGCGGTGGTCGCAGCAATACCGGGCAGATCTCGGTGCGCCACAGAGGTGGTGGGCACAAGCGGATGTACCGGGTGATCGACTTCAAGCGTAACAAGTTCGGTATCCCGGCACGGGTGGCCGAGATCGAGTACGATCCGAACCGCACTGCCCGCCTGGCGCTGCTGGCCTATGCCGACGGCGAGAAGCGCTACATCCTGCATCCGCGCGGTCTCAACCAGGGTGATACCGTGGTGAGCGGTCCGGGAAGCGACATCCGGATCGGCAATGCGATGCCGCTGGGCGAGATTCCGCTCGGCACGGTGGTGCACAACATCGAACTCAAGATCGGCAAGGGCGGCTCGATGGCTCGCTCGGCCGGTCAGGGTGCCCAGGTGATGGCCCGCGAGGGTGATTACGTGACGCTCCGGTTGAAGAGTTCCGAGATGCGGCTGGTGCACAACCGCTGCATGGCCACCATCGGCGAGGTCGGCAATTCCGAGCACGAGCTGCTCTCGGTCGGCAAGGCCGGCAAGAACCGCTGGAAGGGCAAGCGCCCGACTGTCCGCGGCGTTGCGATGAACCCGGTCGACCACCCGCTGGGTGGCGGCGAGGGCAAGACCTCCGGCGGCCGGCCTCCGGTTTCGCCCTGGGGCAAGCCCGAGGGTACCAAGACTCGCGACCGCAAGAAGAATTCGAACCGGTTGATCGTGCGCGGACGCAAGCGCGGGAAGGCGACCAAGTAATGGCACGCAGCATTCGCAAGGGGCCGTTCGTACATCAGTCGGTGACCGACAAGGTCGCCGCCATGAACGCCCGCAACGAGAAGAAGGTCATCAAGACCTGGAGCCGGGCGAGCACCATTCTGCCCGAGTTCGTCGGTCACACGTTCGCAGTGCACAACGGGAACAAGTTCGTTCCGGTGTACGTCTCGGAGAACATGGTCGGGCACAAGCTCGGGGAGTTCGCCCCGACCCGGCTCTTCCGCGGTCACAGCGGCAAGCTGGTGGCTGACAAGAAGGCGAAGGCCTGATATGGCTGGATATGCGATTCAGCGGCACGTCCGTCAGTCGCCCCGCAAGATGCGGCTGGTGATGGACCTGATCCGCGGCAAGAACGTGAACGAGGCCTACGCGATCCTCCAGTTCAACAAGAAGCTGGCTGCGAAGCAGATCGCCAAGACGCTGAAGTCGGCTGTGGCCAACGCCGAACAGACTGCCGAGCGCGAGAGCGAGCACTTCGACCTCGACCAGCTGGTGGTCACCAACGCGCAGGTCGACATGGGGACGCCGCTCAAGCGGTTCACTGCCGCGGCCCAGGGCCGTGGTGTTCCGATCCGCAAGCGGACCAGTCACGTGAAGATCTCGGTCGGTGAGAAGCCGGCAAAGAAGAAGGGGGCGAAGTAATGGGACAGAAGACGCATCCGATCGGCTTCCGCCTCGGGGTCACCAAGCAGCCATCCTCGCGCTGGTACGCGGGGAAGGAGATGCCGGCGCTCCTGGGTGAGGATCAGCTGATCCGTGACTACATCCAGAAGCGTCTCGGTCACGCGGCGATCGCGGAGGTCCAGATCGAGCGGCGCCCCGGCAGGGTCACCGTCACGATCCATACCGGCCGTCCGGGCGTGGTGATCGGCAAGCGTGGCGCCGAGGTGGACAAGCTCCGCGAGGAGCTGGCTCTGGTGCTCCAGCGGCGTGGCAGCGGGACCACGAAGGATGTCGCGGTCAACGTCGAGGAGATCAAGCGGCCGGAGCTTTCGGCCAAGCTGGTCGCCGACAACATCGCGGCACAGCTCGTTCAGCGGATCTCGTTCCGCCGGGCGATGAAGCGCGCGGTCCAGAACGCGATGCGGATGGGCGCCCAGGGAATCCGGGTGCGCGCTTCCGGCCGTCTGGGCGGTGCCGAGATTGCCCGGACCGAAGGGTACCGTGAGGGCAGGGTTCCGCTCCACACCCTCCGCGCCGACATCGACTACGCTACCGGCACTGCCCGTACCACTTTCGGCGCTATCGGTATCAAGGTCTGGATCTTCCGCGGCGAGGTTGTCGATGACATCTCCGGCCGCGGCACCTACAGCACGGGGGCCTGAGTCAGATGCTGGCACCGAAGCGGATCAAGTTCCGCAAGACTTTCAAGGGGAAGACCACCGGCGTCGCCGTGCGCGGCAATTCGGTGGACTTCGGTGAGTGGGGCATCATGTCGATGGAGCCGGGGTGGATCACCTCCCGGCAGATCGAAGCGGCCCGTGTCGCGATGACCCGCGAGATGAAGCGTGGCGGCAAGGTCTGGATCCGGATCTTCCCGGACAAGCCGATCACCAAGAAGCCGGCCGAAGTCCGCATGGGCAAGGGCAAGGGCAATCCCGAGGGCTGGGTTGCCGTGGTCCGTCCCGGTCGGGTGATGTTCGAGATCGACGGTGTGGCACCGGAGCTGGCGAAGCGGGCGCTGGCACTCGCCGAGGCGAAGCTCCCGGTGAAGACCCGTATCGTCCGTCGCGAGGAGATCTGATCAATGCAGGCGAGTGATCTGCGGGAACTGTCCCGCGAACAGCTGGAGTCGAAGCTGGCCGAACTCCGCGACGAGCGGCTCAAGCTGTCCTTCCGGTCGGCCACCGAGTCGATCGAGAACCCGATGATGTTCCGGACTCTGCGGCGCGACATCGCCCGGATCGAGACGATCCTGGGCCAGAAGAGCCGGGAGGGATGAGAGAGATGACTGAAGAGACCGTAGCTGCCAAGGCGGCACGTGCTGCCCGGAAGACCCGTCAGGGCGTCGTGGTCAGCGACAAGATGCAGGGGACGATCACCGTCCTGCTTACCCGCCGGTTCACGCATCCCAAGTACGGGAAGCAGATCACGCGGACCACGAAGGTGAAGGCGCGCAACGAGCATGAAGCCCGCACGGGCGACACGGTGCGCATCATGGAGACCCGGCCGCTTGCGAAGACCGTTCGCTGGCGTACTGTCGCGGTCGTCGAACGGGCGCGCTGAGCGCAGGGGACCAGGCAATGGTACAGCAGGAGAGTGTGCTCAAGATCGCGGACAATTCCGGTGCCCGGAAGGCACTGGTAATCCGCGTGCTCGGCGGGTCGCGGCGGCGCTATGCGTCGCTCGGCGATCGCGTCGTGGTCGCCATCAAGGATGCGATCCCGACCGGCCAGGTGAAGAAGGGTGATGTCGCCAAGGCAGTGATCGTCCGCACCGCGAAGGAGGTCCGCCGCAAGGACGGTTCCTACATCCGGTTCGACGAGAACGCTGCGGTGCTGATCGACGACAAGGGCGAGCCCAAGGCGACCCGCATCTTCGGACCGGTAGCGCGCGAACTGCGCGAGAAGCGGTACATGAAGATCGTCTCGCTGGCTCCGGAGGTGCTCTGAGATGAAGCCGCTGGTTCATCGCAAGACGAAGCGGGTGCGCAACGCACCGGTCGAGCGCCAGAAGCTGCACGTCACCAAGGGTGACATGGTGCAGGTGATTTCGGGCGACGAGAAGGGCAACCGTGGCACCGTGCTCCGGGTCTTTCCGAAGACCGGGCGCGTGGTGGTCGACGGCCTCAACCTGGCCAAGCGTCACCGCAAGCCGACCCAGACCACCGAGGGCGGGATCGTGACCTTCCCGGCCCCGATGCATCACTCCAAGGTGATGCTGATCGACCCGAAGACCAACACTCCGACCCGGATCCGGCGCCGCAAGGACGCTGACGGGACGATCGAGCGGATTTCCGCCCGGTCCGGCGTGGCGATCACGAGGAACCGCTGAAGATGGCTACCAAGAAGACTCCGGCCGGCAAGGGCAAGACTGCGGCTCCGGCGAAGAAGACCTCCAAGGCTGCCACTTCGGCAACTGGAAGCTCCCGAGCCGGCACGCCGCAGTTCCCCACCGAGGAGGCTCCGATCGCCTCGATCGGCAAGCCGCGACTGCAGAAGTACTACGAGGAAACGATCCGTCAGCGGCTCGCCAAGGAGTTCGGGCTCGACAATCCGAACCAGGTGCCGCGGCTTTCGAAGATCGTCATCAACATCGGTCTCGGTGAGGCGTCAAAGACCCCTCGCCTGGTCGACGTCGCGGTCGTGGAGCTGGCCCAGATCACCGGCCAGAAGGCCGTGGTGACCCGGGCGAAGAAGGCGATCGCAAACTTCGGCCTCCGGGCCGGGATGCCCGTGGGCTGTGCCGTAACACTCCGGGGAGCGCGGATGTACGAGTTCCTCGATCGCTTCATCTCGCTGACGGTGCCGCGGATCCGCGACTTCCGCGGACTGCCGTCGAAGTCATTCGACGGACGTGGCAACTACACCTTCGGCGTAAAGGAACAGATGATCTTCCCCGAGATCGACTTCGACAAGGTCGAACAGGTCCACGGGATGGACATTACGCTGGTGACCACTGCAGGCCGCGATGACCTCGCGATGGCGCTGCTTCGCGAGTTCGGCTGGCCGTTCCGGGGCGAGACGCCCCGGGCGCTGAGCGTGGCCTGAGGAGATAAGCATGAGCATGACTGATCCGGTAGCGGATATGCTGACCCGCATCCGCAACGCCTGCTCCGCCGGGCACAAGCGCGTGGACATCCCCGCGTCGAAGCTCAAGGCGGAGTTGGCACGGTTGCTCCGTGACAACCACTACATCGCCGATTTTCGGCTACTCGAGAACGGCCCGGCGGGAACGCTGCGCCTCTTCCTCAAGTACCACAACGAGCTGCCCGTCATCCGGGAACTCCGCCGCGTATCGACGCCGGGCCTCCGGCGCTACGTCAAGAGCCGCGAGATTCCACGGGTCAAGAACGGACTCGGCATCGCGATCGTCTCGACCCCCAAGGGGCTGATGACCGACCGTGAGGCGAGGTCGGCCAACCTGGGCGGCGAGCTTCTCGCCGTCATCTGGTAGGGGGACGAGATGTCACGTATCGGCAAGCGGCCGGTCGTCATTCCTGCCGGAGTGACGGTGTCGGTCGACGGCCAGAAGGTCACGGTCAAGGGCCCGAAGGGGACGCTCTCGCGCGTCATCCCCGGGGACATCTCCGTTGCGGTCGAGGGCGGCGAGGTGAAGGTGCAGCGTCCGAGTGACGAGACCCGTCACAGGGCGCTGCATGGTCTCTCGCGGACCCTGGTCGCGAACATGGTCGAAGGAGTGTCCAACGGATTCACCAAGGCGCTGGAGCTGCACGGCGTCGGCTACAAGGCCGAGCCCAGGCCCACCGGAATCAATCTGGTGGTCGGACTCTCGCACCAGGTCGACTTCAAGGCGCCCGCCGGGATCACGATCACGGTGGCCGCTCCGACTCAGGTGAAGATCGAGGGCATCGACAAGGAACTGGTCGGTCAGGTGGCCGCCGAGATCCGCAGCGTGCGTCCCCCCGAGCCGTACAAGGGCAAGGGAATCCGCTACGCTGGTGAACAGGTCCGCCGCAAGGCCGGCAAGACGGGAGCGAAGTAATGCGTGCGATTCATGCACCGAAGTCGCGCCGGGATCGGCGCTACCGTCGGCATCTCCGGGTGCGGCAGCAGGTCGCCGGCACTGCTGAGCGTCCGCGTCTGGTGGTCTACCGCTCCCTGAAGCACATCTACGCTCAGCTCGTCGATGACGATCGTGGTGTGGCACTGCTCGGCGTGAGCGACAGGACCGAGGGTATTGCTGTCGAGGGAGCCGGCAAGGTCGGCAAGGCACAGGCCGTCGGCAAGCTCATTGCCGAGCGGGCGAAGGCCGCGGGAATCACCGCCGTCGTCTTCGATCGTGCGGGCTACAAGTATCATGGCCGCGTCAGGGCGGTCGCCGACGGGGCCCGCGAGGGCGGACTGGAGTTCTGATGAGCGACGAAGCAACGCAGGGAACTGCTGAGACTCAGGCACCGGCCCGTGGTGGCCAGGGCGGACGCGGTGGTCAGGGCGGCCGTGGTGGTCAGGGACGTGGTGGTCAGGGTGGTCGTGGCGGCCCCGGCCGTGGCGGTCCCGGTGGCCGTCGCGATGATCGCGAACCGGCAGAGAAGGAATTCGTCGAGAACGTCGTCTCGATCAACCGCGTGGCCAAGGTCGTCAAGGGCGGTCGGCGATTCTCGTTCAACGCCCTGGTGGCCGTCGGCGACGGCAAGGGGCGGGTCGGGATCGCAACCGGCAAGGCCAACGAGGTGGCCGAGGCAGTCCGCAAGGGCGTCGAGGCGGCCAAGCGGGCGCTGACCGTGATTCCGCGGACCGGCACCACGATCCCGCACGAGGTGCTCGGGGTCCACGGTGCCGGCAAGGTGCTGCTCAAGCCTGCCGCTTCCGGTACCGGCGTCATCGCCGGCGGCCCGGTCCGCGCGGTGCTCGAGTGCGCCGGGATCACCGACATCCTTACCAAGAGCCTCGGCTCGAACAATCCGCACAACATGGTGCGGGCAACGATTGCCGGTCTGTCGGAACTGGTCTCGGTCGAGCGGGTCGCGCGTGAGCGCGGCATCGAAGTCGACCAGGTCGGGTACCGCCCCCGGCAGCGGGGGAACTGAACGATGGGACGCAATCCGGTAGTCGGACGTCAGGGCCCGGCGTACCATGCCGCGGAGATTCCGTCCGAAGCGGAAGCCACCCGGTTGAGGGTCAAGCAGATCCGTTCCGGGATCGGGCACGCCGAGACGATGCGGCGCACCCTCAAGGCGATCGGCCTGAAGAAGCACCAGGCCACCGTCGAGGTAGACAACACCGCGACGATGCGCGGGATGCTGTACAAGGTCCGGCACATGATCACCGTCGTTCCGGTCAAGGAGAACCCGAGCAATGGCTGATTCCGAAGAAATGATCGAGCGGATCTCGCTCTCGAATCTGAAGCCCGCCCCGGGCGCCCGCCAGGTGCGGCGCCGGGTCGGTCGCGGTCCCGGCTCGGGACTCGGCAAGACCTCGGGCAAGGGCCACAAGGGTCACAAGGCCCGTACCGGCGGCAGCACCAATCCCGGCTTCGAGGGCGGCCAGATGCCGCTCTACCGTCGGCTGCCCAAGCGCGGCTTCACCAACCCGTTCAAGGTTACCTATCAGGCAGTCAATCTCCGCGACCTCGACAAGGTCAAGGGGAACGAGATCTCGCCGGAGTCGCTGGTCGCCGCCGGGATCATGAAGAAGACCTCGGATCCGGTCAAGCTGCTCGGCAACGGTGACCTCACCCGCGCCGTGGTCGTCAAGGACATCCCGGTCTCGGCTTCGGCCCGGACGAAGATCGAAGCTGCCGGCGGACGGGTCGAGAGCTGATGACCGCTCCGCGAGTTCCCGGACTCAACCTCGACGAGGAGCTGAAGAACAAGATTCTCTTCACGCTCCTCTGCGTCTTCATCTATCGGGTCGGCGCCCACATCACGATGCCGATCGTGGATGTGAATGCCCTGCAGGCGGCCATCGGCAACACGGCCCTCGGCGGGCTCTTCTCGCTCTATGATGCCCTCGGTGGCGGACTGAGCCGGGCTACGATCCTCGCTCTCGGCATCATGCCGTACATCTCGGCGTCGATCGTATTCCAGCTCGGGGCCGGCGTGGTCCCGACCCTGAGCAAGATGCAGAAGGACGAAGACGGTCGGAAGACGATCACCCAGTGGACCCGGTACCTCACCCTCGCGATCTCCGTGGCCCAGGCATACGGCTATGCCGTCTTCCTGCAGTCGATGGAAGGGCCTACCGGCCCAGTGGTCGCACGTGACTTCCTGTCACGCCTGCTGATGGTGCTGATCTTCACCACCGGTGCGATATTCGTGATGTGGCTCGGTGAGCGGATCACCGAGCGCGGCATCGGCAACGGCATGAGCATCATGATCACCGTCTCGATCCTCCAGGGCTTCTGGGGCGGCGCACTCGGACTGATCGGCTTCGTCCGCGACGGGGTGATGTCCTTCCCGGCTGCGGTGCTCTTCCTCGCAGTGCTGCTGGCGATGGTCACCGCGGTCGTCGCGATGACCATGTCCGCGCGGCGGATTCCGATCCAGATCCCGAGGAAGGTCATGGGGCGCGGCCGGATCCGTGAAGGACAGAAGACCTTCATCCCGATCCGGCTGATCACCGCCGGCGTGATGCCGATCATCTTCGCCCAGACGATCATCATCGTGCCCTCCACCCTGGCTCAGTTCACCAGGTCGCCGTTCATGACGGAGATCTCGAACTTCATGGCACCGGGGAGCACGCCGTACAACATCCTGTTCGGCCTGCTGATCATCCTGTTCAGCTACTTCTACACCGCGATCATCTTCAACTCGGTCGACATCTCCGAGAACCTGAAGAAGCAGGGCGCCTTCATCCCCGGTGTGAAGCCCGGGTCGGCCACTGCGGACTACATCGACGGTGTGCTGTCGCGGGTGAACCTGCCCGGTTCGGTCTTCCTCGCGGTGGTCGCGATCATCCCGATCATCGTGGCAACCTGGCTCGGCGTGCCGCAGTTCCAGTTCGGCGGAACCTCGATCCTGATCGTCGTCGGTGTGCTGCTCGACACCATCGGTCAGATCGAGCAGCACCGGACGCTGCGCAAGTACGACGGATTCATGAAGTCCGGCCGCGTCAAGTTCCGGGGCCGCCAGCAGGGCCGCTTCGGCATCTGATGCCGGGGTCGCGTCCATCCGGAGGCACGGCTGGACGCGACACGGTATCTTTCGAACGGATGGAGTGACTGAGGCGATTCCCCGAGACCCATCTGTGGGCCGGGGAGTCGCCTTCTGCTTCGGGACGTTGCAACAGGAGGAGACTCCATGAACATTCTGCTGCTCGGCGCACCCGGTTCGGGCAAGGGCACCCAGGGGCTGATCCTTTCCCGTGCGCTGGGGTTGCCGAAGTTTGCCACCGGCGACCTGCTCCGCAACGCAGTTGCTGCGGGACTGCCGCTCGGACTGCAGGCGAAGGCGCTGATGGATGCAGGGCACCTGGTCGGGGACGACCTGATTCTCGGCATCGTGAGAGATGAACTGGACAAGCAGGGAGCTCCCGAAGGCGTAATCTTCGACGGCGTGGTCCGGACCATTCCCCAGGCCGTGGGTCTGGCAGAGATGCTGGCCGAGCGTGGCGCCAGAGTGGACAAGGTCATCTTTCTCGATGTGGATGACGCCGAAGTAGTCGCGCGGATCGAACGCCGCCGCGAACTCGAGGGCCGCAGAGACGATGATCCGGCAACAGTCGCCACCCGGTTGCGGAACTACCGGGAGCAGACCGCGCCGGTGCTCGACTGGTACGAGGGTCATGGCGGAGTGGTCCGCATCGCAGCAACCGGATCGATCGAGGCGATTGCTGCTGAAATCCTGCGCGCAGTCGAGGAACAGTGATCACTCTCAAGTCTTCCCGCGAGCTGGAGGCGATGAGAAGAGCGGGTGTGATTCTCAACGCTACGCTCAGGATGCTCCACGACATGGTCCAGCCGGGGGTGTCCACCGAGGATCTCGATGCTGCGGCGGAGAAGTTCATCCGGAGCCATCCCGGCGCCACTCCGTCGTTCAAGGGACTGTACGACTTTCCCAAGAGCCTCTGCGTCTCGATCAATGAAGAGGTCGTCCACGGGATCCCGTCTCCCCGAAGGGTGCTGGCCTCCGGTGACATCATATCGATCGACTGCGGTGTGCATCTCGAGGGCCTGCATGCCGACTCGGCGATCACCGTTCCGGTAGGGGCAGTGGAGCCCACGGTCGTGAAGCTGCTGGAAGTAACCGAGGAATCGCTGCGGGCCGGGATCGCCGCCGCGGTGATCGGCAACCACGTCGGTGACATCGGTCATGCGGTGCAGACGGTGGCCGAAGCGGCCGGGTTCGGCGTGGTCCGGGAACTGGTGGGGCATGGTATCGGATCGCGGTTTCACGAGGACCCGCAGGTACCGAACTTCGGACGTCCCAAGCGCGGACCGGCGCTCAGGGAAGGGATGACGCTGGCGATCGAACCGATGATCACCATCGGCTCTCCGGTCACCCGGACGCTCAAGGACAAGTGGACCATCGTCACGGTGGATGGCACCTGGGCGGCTCACTTCGAGCACACCGTGGCGGTTACCGCCGATGGACCGGTGGTGTTGACGGCAGCTTGATCCGGGGACGGCAGCTTGCCGTCCCCCTCTTCCTTCCATAGGTTGCCCGCATGACTCGGATATTCTCAGGCATCCAGCCCTCCGGTGAGCTGCACATCGGCAACTGGCTGGGTGCCATACGCAACTGGGTGACGCTGCAGGATGGCAACGATTGCATCTACTGCGTGGTCGATCTGCACGCAATTACCGGTCAGTACGATCCGGCCATGCTGGCTACCAGGACCCGCGAGATGGCCATCGGACTGCTCGCCGCGGGAGTGGATCCGGACCGCTCGATTCTCTACGTGCAGAGTCATGTGCCGGCTCATTCCGCGCTGGCATGGCTGCTCACCACGATTGCGCCGCTGGGCGAACTGGAGCGGATGACCCAGTTCAAGGACAAGTCGCAGCGGTTCGAATCCGTACCTGCGGGACTGCTGCAGTATCCGGTACTGATGGCGGCGGATATTCTGGTCCACCGCGCAGGTGCGGTGCCGGTGGGGGAAGACCAGATCCAGCACCTGGAACTGGCCCGCGAGCTGGCGCGACGCTGGAATGCTGCGTTCTCAGCCGACGAACCATACTTCCCGGAACCGCAGCCGATCATCGGCAGCGCACGGCGGATCATCGGACTCGATGGTCAGGCGAAGATGTCCAAGTCGCTCGGCAACACCATCGCGGTGACCGAGACGCCCGAGGAGATCTGGCAGAAACTCCGCCCCGCGATGACCGACCCTGCCCGGAAGACGAAGAAGGATCCCGGCAATCCCGAGATCTGCAATATCTACGCGCTCCACAGGCATTTCTCGCCTCCGGAGACGGTCGAACTGGTGGCGCACAACTGCCGCACCGCCTCGTGGGGTTGTCTCGACTGCAAGAAGGTGCTGGCCGAGAACATGGCGGTGACGCTGGCCCCGTTGCGCGAGAAGACGATCGAGCTGTCGGCCGACCCGGCAAAGGTGACGGAGATTCTTGGTGACGGTGCGATCACCGCGAACCGCCTCGCAGCGGATACCATGGCCGGTGTCGAGGACCGCATGGGATTCCTCAGGCCGGCCCGATGAGCGAATCGGCGATGCTCACCCGGGTGCTCAAGGCCGCCGTGTCCCGGGGCGCATCCGACGTGCATGCCAAGGCCGGCGATGTCTTCCGCGCCCGCGTGAACGGGCAGCTCGTGCCGCTTACCCGTCAGCGACTGACTCCGGCTCAGACCCGTGCGCTCGCCGCCACCTTCAGCGGGATTCCGCTGGATGACGCGCGACTCGAATCACTGCGCGATTTCGATGGATCCTGGGGTGTGGCCGGCGTCGGTCGCTTCCGGGTGAACATCCTGCGCCAGCGTTCCTCGTTCATGATCGTCCTGCGGGTGATCCCGTTCTCGGTGCCGACGCTGGATGGGCTCAACCTTCCCGATGTCGTTCAGCGGATGGTGGAGTTCGATCGTGGCCTGGTGATCGTTGCCGGGCCTGCGGGAAGCGGCAGGACATCGACAATAGCGGCGATGGTCGATCACCTGAATCGCAACACTGCCGGCCATGTGATCACCCTCGAGGATCCGATCGAGTTTCTCCATCGCGATCTGCACGGTTCAGTTACCCAGCGTGAAGTCGGGACCGACACGCCCGATCTCGGTTCCGGAGTGCAGGCTGCCTCCCGCCAGGACCCCGACGTGCTGGTCGTCGCCGAGCTGTCCTCGCCAGTTGTGATGGCCCGGGTGATCCGTGCCGCCGAGTCGGGGTGTCTGGTGATCGCCGCGATGTCGGCACCAGATGTGGCGTCGGTCGTTCTTCAGCTCGGCTCGATGGCGGCAACTGCCGGTGGGACTGCCGGACCTTCACGGCTGGCCAGTGTGCTGCGTGGCGTGGTGGTGCAGCATCTGGTCTCCGCGGAGGATGGCGAAGGACGGCTGCCGGAAGTCGAATGGACCGAGACCACGGCGTCGCTGCGCAGCGCGATCGCCGGCGGGAATGACCTGGCTGCGATCCGTGCGGCTCTGGACGAGGCGGCGGCCAGCGGTGACGCGGAGCTGTTTCCGGATCCCGGTCGTGATTGACCGTTCCCGGCCCACGGAGTAGATTTCGTGGGAGTCATGTCCGGCCCCGCGAGGGGCCGTTCTTTTTTGCCCGGGAGCGACCGAGTGTTCGACCGCAAGCACAACTGCGTGGTGGTGGTGGGCGCCCAGTGGGGCGACGAGGGGAAGGGAAAGCTGGTCGACGTGATGGCCGAGAAGGCGGATCTGGTCGTCCGGTACCAGGGCGGTGCCAATGCCGGCCACACCGTCGTGGTCGGCGACCGCCAGGTGATCCTTCACCAGATCCCGTCGGGGATCCTCCACCCCGGTGTGCTCTGCGTAGTTGGCAACGGAGTAGTGCTGGATCCGGAGACCCTGTTCGCCGAACTCGACAAGGTGTCGGCGCAGGGAGTAGATGTCTCCGGTCGACTGTTCATCTCCGATCGCGCCCATGTCGTGCTGCCGTTCCACAAGCTGCTGGACCGCGCCCGCGAGATCCAGCAGCAGATCGGCACCACCGGTCGGGGGATCGGTCCGGCGTATGAGGCCAAGATCGGTCGTCGCGGGATCCGGGTGGCCGACATCTGCCGTGAATCCGGCATCAGGGATATGCTGGCCGAGCGGATCGAGCATGCCAATTTGCTGCTGAAGATGATGGGCAGCGACGAGCTTGCCGATCTCGATGCCCATCTCCGGCTGGTAGAAGTGGCCGCCGAGCGACTCACTCCCTTGGCTGCGGACACCGGCAGGCTGGTATACCGGTCGCTACGGGATGGCAGGAAGGTGCTGCTGGAAGGGGCACAGGGTGCAATGCTCGACGTCGATCACGGTACCTATCCATTCGTGACCTCGTCGACCACCACGGCAGGTGGCGCCGCGGTCGGCGTCGGCATCGGGCCCACCGAGATCGACGGTGTGCTGGGCGTGGTAAAGGCCTACACCACCAGGGTGGGCAACGGTCCGCTTCCCAG
>CAZSPH010000023.1:0-24967 GCA_964608715.1 uncultured Gemmatimonadaceae bacterium
CACCGTCATTCCGAGCGGAGTGACCCGCAGGGTCACGCAGTCGAGGAATCTGCTTGTCGGTCGTTCAGCGAAAAGCAGATCCCTCCGCTTCGCGATTGCTGTGCAATCGCTACGGTTGGGATGACTCACCACAGGCGCCACGCAGTCACAGGCGGTCGGGATGACTCACTACATGCGTCACGCAGTCACAGACGGTCGGGATGACTCATCACAGGCGTCACGCAGTCACGGTAGGGATGACGTTGGTTCAGTGCGCCGCCACTCGCCTCCGGCGAGGGCGGCATGAACCTGCCCCACCACCGCGGGGGCGAGTGACGCCGGAAGAACTACCAGCCAGTCGGCAGCATCGAGAGGTACGGTACCGAGCACTCCTGCCAGCGGCTCCCAGTAGACGGCCAGCAGTTGTAGCGCGGTGGTGACCACTACGGCAGCTACTGCCCACCGGTTCGACGTCATCCCCCGCCAGCTCAGCACGGAGTGACTGCTCCGCGCATTGCCGAGGTGAAATACCTGGGCGAGCGCCAGCGTCACGAAGGCCACTGTCATCGCCCGCTCGACCTCGACACCCGGACGACGCAGAACGACCAGGAACGCAGCAATCGTGGCCGCGGTGATCAGCAGCGAGAACCAGCCGACCCGGGCCAGGAACCGTCGCGACAGGATCGCCTCGGCCGGATCCCGCGGCGGACGCAGCATCACTTCTTCCTCGGCGGGTTCGACCGCGAGCGAGAGCGCGGGGAAGGTGTCGGTGACCAGATTGAGCCAGAGGATCTGAAGTGGCAGCAATGGCTGCGGCAGCGCCAGCAGCGACGCTCCGAGGATCACCATCACCTCGGCGACGTTGCAACTGAAAAGATAGAAGACGAACTTGCGGATGTTGTCGAAGATCACCCTGCCCTCTTCGACCGCACTAGCTATGGTCCGGAAGCGATCATCCTGCAGGACGATCGATGCCGCCTCCTTGGCGACGTCGGTGCCGCGCCGGCCCATCGCGACCCCGATATCGGCTCGCTTGAGTGCCGGGGCATCGTTCACGCCATCGCCCAGCATCGCAACGATCTCACCATCGCGGCGCAGTTCCTCGACCACCCGCAGTTTCTGCTCCGGGGTCACCCGGCTGAGCACGGCGACACCACGAAGCCGCGCGCGCAGTGCATCGGCATCGAGCCCTTCCAGTTCTCTGCCCTCGACCACACCGTCGTCGGCGCTGTCGAGAAGGCCGAGCTGCAGGGCAACGGCCTGTGCAGTGGTCCGCTGATCTCCGGTGACCATGATGGTGCGGATCCCAGCCTCCCGGAACCTTCTCACGGTGCCGGCAACACCCTCGGCGGGCGGATCACTGATTCCCACCAGGCCGAGAAAGATCAGTCGATCGACTTCGCCGGTCTGAAGGTCCCCCTCGGCGACGGCCAGCACTCGGAGTCCCGCTGCACCCATCTCACGATTGCGCTGCAGGACCGCCTCCCGCCGGGTGTGGTCGAGCGATACCACTCCGGTGGCTGTCATGATCCGGTCGCAGCGCGCCAGCAGCCTGCCCGGCGCACCCTTCGCGGCCACGCGAACACCGCTGCCGTCGGAGTGGAAGGTTGCCATCACCATCCGTTCACTCGAAAACGGCAGTGATCCGGTGAGGGGATGCTGCCGGATCAGCTCGGCGCGCTCGATGCCCATCTTGCGACCGACGACGAGGAGTGCGACCTCGGTCGGGTCGCCGCGGATGATCCATTCGCCTTCTTCCTGATCCAGACCGGCATCATTGGCGAGGGTACCGGCTTCGATCAGGCGCCGGAGCAGCAGGTCGTGGCCCGCAGTCGCGTCGCCCTCGACGACGAGTTCACCTACGGGACGATACCCCTCGCCGGTCACGGTCCACCGGGCTCCGTCGGCCTCGACGGCGGTGACAGTCATCTCACCGGCGGTGAGAGTCCCGGTCTTGTCGGTGCAGATGGTGGTGGTGGAGCCGAGTGCCTCCACGGCCGGCAGACGCCGCACCAGCACCTGGCGACGCGCCATCCGGGCAACCCCGACCGCGAGGGCAATGGTCGACACCGCGGCCAGTCCCTCCGGCACTGCGGCGATCGCCAGTGCCAGTCCCGTTTCGACCATGCGGCCGAGCGGCTCGCCACGCCAGAGACCGACCAGCACCACCACGGCGGTCACCGCCAGCGTGGCGCCGATCAACTGGTGACCAAGAGCGTCGAGCCGGATTTCGAGAGGGGTCCGTTCCTGCCTGACGCTTCCCACGAGGGTGCCGATCCGGCCGACCTCGGTGCGCGAACCGGTCGCGACTACCAGGGCCCGGGCAGTACCGTGCACCACCGTAGTCGACATGTAGACCATGTGGACCCGATCGGCGAGCGGCAGTTCACCGGGTTCATCTACCACCGACTTGGAAACCGGCAGTGATTCGCCGGTAAGCGGGGCCTCGTCCACTCGCAGTTCGGTCGCTTCGACCAGACGGGCGTCGGCCGGAACCTTCTGGCCAGCTTCGAGGGTGATGAGGTCGCCAGGAACGAGGTCGGCAGCCGGGATCGAATGGATCGCGCCATCGCGGATCACAGTTGCGACCGGCACGTCCAGCGAAAGCAGTGCCGCCATCGCACCCCGTGCCCGGTATTCGGTCACGAAGCCGATGGCGGCATTTATGAAGAGAATCGCGAGGATCGCGATTGCCTCGACGTGATCGCCGACTACCCAGGCGACCATGGCGGCGGCGAGAAGCAGCATGACTACTGCACCGCGGAACTGGGCGGCCAGGATCCGCCAGGCCGACACCGGTCTCCCCGCGGCCATGCGATTGGGACCGTACTCCGCGAGGCGCCGGGCCGCTTCGGCAGAGGTCAGGCCAGCCGGGGTGGTGCCGAGTCTGGCCTGAAGGTCAGGCAGCCGCGATTGCGACATCACCCATCCTGATGGACCGCCGTCTGACGGCGGCGGCTGGGTGGCACCATATTGCAGGACGTCGGAGCCCTACTCGTCGTCGTCGTCGAACGAGAAGTCGTCGTAGTCCTCCTCCTCCTCCTCCTCGTAGTCCTCGTCTTCCTCTTCCTCGTCATCCTCGTCGTAGTCCTCGTCATCTTCGTCGAAGTCGTAATCCTCCTCGGGATTCTCTTCGTCGTCGTCGAACCGCCGCTTGAGCAGGACTTCCTCTTCCTCCATCACGGCTGCGACAGACGCCTCCCACGCCGACATGCGTACCTCCAGGGGTTCCAGGATATTTGGTTTTCTGACGTTCAACAGCATGGTCATGATCTACGATGCCTCGGCAGCGCGATTGGCCGCACGCATGGCCTTCTTGCGTTCGTGCGCCAGCAGCTGGCGCTTGCGGAGCCGGATGTTGTCGGGAGTGACCTCGATCAGTTCGTCCTCCTCGATGTACTCCAGCGCGTACTCCAGGGTGATCGCCCGCGGCGGTTCGAGCTGGATATTCTCGTCCGAAGCGGTGGTGCGCATGTTGGTGAGCTTCTTCTCCTTGCCCACGTTCACGTCCATGTCGCCCGGGCGGGAGTTCTCGCCGACGATCATCCCTTCGTAGACCTGCTCACCGGGCGATACGAAGAGCTGTGCCCGTTCCTGCAGGTTGTTCAGCGCAAAGCCTACCACCGGAGTCTCGCGGTCGGCAACCAGCACGCCGCGCTTCCTGCCGGCCAGTGGTCCGGCCCACGGTCCGTACTCGAGGAACCGGTGATTCATGATGCCGGTGCCTCGGGTGTCGGTGAGAAACTCGGAACGGTATCCGAACAGGCCGCGTGACGGAATCCGGAAGGTGAGCCGCACCATTCCCTGACCGGGATTGCGCATCTCGGTCATCTCGGTGCGGCGCGGCCCCAGCTTCTCCATCACGACGCCCATGTGCTCCTCGGGGACGTCGATGGTCAGTTCCTCGTACGGCTCCAGCCGTTCGCCCCTGGGTCCTTCCTGCAGAATCACCCTGGGGCGGGACACCTGGAACTCGAATCCCTCGCGCCGCATCGTCTCCATCAGAATGCCGAGGTGGAGTTCACCGCGACCGCTGACGGCGTGGGTATCGGGAGAATCGGTCGCCTCGACCCGGAGGGCGACATTCCGTTCCAGTTCCTTGTAGAGCCGGTCGCGGAGCTGGCGCGAGGTGACGTACTTGCCTTCGCGTCCGGCGAACGGCGAGTTGTTGACGATGAAGTCGACCGAGATCGTCGGCTCCTCCACCGCGATACCGGCCATCCGCTCCATCGCATCGACTGCGGCGAAGGTCTTGCCGATCTCGAGCGTTTCGAAGCCGGCCAGTGCGACGATCTCGCCGACTCCGGCCTGCTGCACCTCGACCCGGTTGAGGCCGTCGAAGGTGTAGAGCCTGGTGATCCGGCCGCGTTCGATCGCCGGCTCGTCCGCCACCATGCCCGGCTCGCCCAACGGCAGCAGCGCGACCTGATCGCCGACAGCCACGGAGCCGCGCTCGATCTTGCCGATCGCGATGCGACCGAGGAAGGACGAGAAGTCGAGGGTGGAGACCAGCATCTGGAACGGTGCCGCCGGGTCGCCCTTCGGTGCCGGGACGGTCTTCAGCACGGTGTCGAACAGCGGCTCCAGCGAAGTGCCCGGCTGGTCGAGTTCCTGGGTAGCCGTGCCGGCGCGACTCGACGTGTACAGGAACGGGCAGTCGAGCTGCGCCTCGGTGGCGTCGAGGTCGAGAAACAGCGACAGCACTTCGTCGTGTACCCGCATCGGCTCGGCGTCCGGGCGGTCGATCTTGTTGATCGCCACGATCGGCTGATGCCCCAGCGCCAGCGCCTTGCGGGTGACGAACCGGGTCTGCGGCATCGGGCCTTCGGCCGCATCGACCAGGATCAGGACGCCGTCCACCATCCGGAGGATCCGCTCGACCTCACCACCGAAATCAGCGTGGCCGGGAGTGTCGACGATGTTGATCTTGACGCCCTTCCACTCGACCGCAGTGTTCTTGGCGAGAATGGTGATCCCGCGTTCCTTCTCGATCGGGTTCGAGTCCATGACCCGTTCGTCGACCTGCTGGTTGGCACGGAATGCTCCTGCCTGCCGGAGCATCTTGTCCACCAGCGTGGTCTTGCCGTGGTCGACGTGTGCTATGATCGCGATATTGCGGATTTCCACCGTGGACTGCCTTTCACTGTTCACTGCCTGCCTCAAGGGCGCCATATATACCGGACCATCCCCGGCGCCGCAAGGCGTTCATCCGGCCGGGACCGGCTCTCTTCCCGATCCATGATCGTGACCATGACCGTGATCGTGGGAATGCCCCAGTTCGCCGCACTGCTCGCCACCACATACCCCACCGGTTTCCAGTTGCAGCGTTACGTGCCCCAGTCCCGCCCCCGCCAGCGCCTCATGCAACCGGCGCAGCACCTCCGGATGGGCCTCGAGATCGGGAACCACCAGGTGGGCGCTCACTGCGTTCAGCCCGGGGGTGACGGTCCAGACGTGGACGTCATGCACCCGTTCGACCTCCTCGGGAGCGGTGAGAAGGCGCTCGACCGCCGCCACGTCGACTCCCGGCGGCACCCGGTCGAGGAGGATGGTGGCCGACTCGCTGATCAGCCGGGCAGCGGAGCGGAGAATCAGCAGGGCAATGAGGATCGAGATGATCGCATCGGCCGGGAGCCAGCCGGTGGTCCGGATGACCACGGCGGCCGCGATCGCGCCCACGGAGCCCAGAACGTCACCCATGATGTGGAGATAAGCACCGCGGACGTTGAGGTCGCCGTGATGGTGACCGTGAAGGACGCGGAGCGAGATCAGGTTGACGATCAGCCCGGCGGCGGCAACCAGTCCGAAGAGCACCGCGTCGATCTCGCGGGGCGAGTTCAGCCGCTCGATCGCCTCGATCCCGATCATCACTGCAATCGAGAAGAGGGCGACTCCGTTGATCAGGGCGGCGAGGACTTCCCAGCGGAGGTTGCCGAAGTGGTGAGCGGAAGTGGCGCGTCGCTGGGCGATCCGGGCACCGATCAGAGCCAGGGCCAGGGCGCCTACGTCGGTGGCCATGTGGCCGGCATCGGCGAGCAGTGCCAGCGAGCCGCTGACGATCCCGCCGACCACCTCCACCAGGAGAAAGGTCGCGGTCAGCCCGAGAACCATGGCCAGTCTTCTGGTGATCAATCCCGTTGCCACTCACTCCCCTGCTTCCCCCGGCCCGGCTGCCGGGTTTACCCTTGTACCACCAATGGAACCCGACCCCTACAGTACCATCCCGACCGTCGTCGGCCTGCTGGCAGTCCTGGCCCTGGTCATGGCCAATGCCTTCTTCGTCGCCGCCGAGTTCGCGCTGGTCGGCGCCCGGCGGACCCGACTCGAGGAACAGGCCGGCAAGGGCGACCGCAAAGCTACCCTTGCCCTGAAGGCGGTCCAATCCCTCGACCGGTACATCTCGGCCACCCAGCTCGGCATCACACTGGCCTCGTTGGGACTGGGCTGGATCGGCAAGCCGGCCCTTTCCCACCTCTTCGAAGGGATGTTCGGCGGCCTGCCGGCACCGTTCAACCTGCTGGCTACGACCACCTTCGCCGTGGCCGGCGCCTTCACCATCATCACGGTGCTCCATATTGTCCTGGGCGAGCTGGTGCCCAAGGCGCTGGCGCTGCTCTTTCCCGAAGACGTTTCACGCTGGGTGATCATGCCGCTGGTCGGATTCGCATGGCTGATGGCCCTGCCGATCTTCATCCTCAACGGCACTGCGAACCGGCTGCTCAAGCTGGCCGGTATCAAGCCACCGACCGAGCATGAGCGGCTCCACTCGCCGGAGGAGATCCGGATGCTGGTGGAGCAGTCGGGCGAAGGGGGATCGCTCCGGGGTCGTGATGCCCAGTTGCTGGAAGGGGTGTTCGAGTTCTCGGAGAAGACCGCCGAAGAGGTGATGACTCCTCGCACCGAGATGGCTGCACTGGAGGCTGACGCCACCGTCGAAGCGGCGGCTGACGCGATCGCCGAATCCGGCCGCTCCCGCTATCCGGTATTCACCGAATCCCTGGACGAAGTGGTCGGTGTGGTCCACGCCAAGGACATCCTCAAGGCCCTCAGGGAGACCCCCGGCGTCGCGGTGAGGTCGATGATGCGCCAGCCGATCTTCGTTCCGGGTACCCGGGAGGTCGAGGAGGTCCTGGCCGACATGAAGCGGCTCAAGACCCACATGGCGGTGGTGCTCGACGAGTACGGTGGTACCGCCGGTCTGGTAACGATGGAAGACCTGCTGGAGGAGATCGTCGGCGACATCCGGGACGAGCATGACTCGGAGGATCTGGTCCAGGCAATAGCCGAGGACGGATCGGTGACGATCGACGGCTCAATGCCGCTGACTGAGTTCAACTCCGACTTCGACGCCGATCTCGACGATACCGACTATACCACGATTGGCGGCTTCCTCTTCGGCCAGCTCGGCCGGCTGCCCAAGGTCGGTGACATCATCACCGTGGGGCTGCACCGCTTCGAAATCGTGTCGATGGCGGGTCGCCGGGTCGACCGGGTGCGGGTCCGGGCGGCTGACTCGCCCGCGTAGACCGGCGACAGGAATCGATCGGGAGGGGAGCTACTCCTCCCGCCGCGGGAACGGCGGCTCTTCGAACTGGGAGCGGTTCTTCGAGCGGACCACCGGATTGCGCGGTGGTGCGATGTTGAAACGGAGGATGTGCCAGAACGCGGCGACTCCGTCCTTCCAGCCGATCTTCTTCCCTTCCTCGTAGGTCCGCCCGCTGTAGGAGATCGGCATCTCCCAGATCCGCGCCTTCGCCTGCGCCAGCCTGGCCGTCACTTCCGGCTCGAATCCGAAGCGGTCGGTGGTCAGGATCAGCTTCTTGGCCAGCGGCGTGCGGATGAGCTTGTAGCAGGTCTCCATGTCGGTCAGGTTGAGATCGGTGAACATGTTGGAAACGAGGGTGAGGAGGCGGTTGCCGATCGAATGCCAGAAGTAGAGGACGCGGTGCGGGCCACCGAGGAATCGCGAGCCGAAGACGGCGTCAGCCTTGCCCGACTCGATCGGGCCCAGCAGGGTGGGTATTTCTGCCGGATCGTACTCCAGATCGGCGTCCTGGACCACCAGCACGTCACCGGAGGCCATCTCGATCGCCTGACGGATCGCGGCTCCCTTCCCCCGGTTGACGGGCTGGTGGTGGAGCTGGTCGATCCTGCCTTGGGCCAGCAGGCGGTCGAGAATCGCCGCGCTGCCATCACTGGAGGCGTCGTTGACGCAGATGATCTCGGTATCGAGCGGCACCGACCGGACCATATCTACCAGCATCTCGACAGTCGGCTCTTCGTTGTAGACCGGAATCAGAATCGACACCCGCAGGGCCATCAGGAGATTCTCCTTCCCGCCAGTTCGATTGCCAGTTCCACCGCGGCCTTCATGCTCGACGGATCGGCGAGCCGCCTGCCGGCGATGTCGAGCGCGGTACCGTGATCGGGTGAGGTCCGGACGAACGGGAGCCCCAGGGTCACGTTTACCCCGGCCCCGAACGATGCGACCTTGATTGCGGTCATCCCGACATCGTGATAGGGGGCCAGCACCGCATCGAACTCTCCCCGCATCGCCCGCACGAAGACAGTATCGGCAGGCAACGGTCCGACCAGGCCGGCCCGCTCGATTGCCGGCGCGAGGATCCTGCTCTCTTCGTCGCCGAACAGGCCCTGCTCACCGGCGTGGGGATTGAGCGCGCACATCGCGATCCTCGGTTCGGCGATCCCGAACTGGTCCACCAGCGCCCGTCTGGTGATTGCAGCCGTCCGGACTATCCGGTCGGCGGTCAGCACCAGCGGTACATCACGCAGGGCAATGTGAGTGGTAACCAGCACGACCCGGAGCCTGCTGCTTGCCAGCATCATCGCGACATCGACGCCGCCGGCGAGGCGTGCGAGCCACTCGGTATGACCAGGGAAATGGTAGCCCGCGAGATGTACCGCGTGCTTCTCGATCGGAGCGGTGACGATCCCGTCGACCCGTCCTTCGCGGACTTCCAGGACGGCCCGTTCGATCGACCGGCCGGCGAGCAGCCCCGCCTCGCGTGGTGATGCCGTCCCGGGTGCACCATCTCCCCAGCGGCCGACAGCTATCCGGCCGACACCGGGAATCGCGTCGACCTGCTCCCGGGCACCGATCACGGTGAAATCGGCGTCGCCGAAATCCGGCAACACCGCAGCGGTGATCTCGGGACCGATCCCGCGAGGGTCCCCCAGCGTGACCGCCAGTCGGACCCTCCGGTTCATTTCATCCTGATGTCTACGTAGTTCGCCTGTCGAAGCTGCTTCAGGTAGGCATCTCGCGCCATCGCCTCGCCGAGCATGCGCCTGATCCCCTCGCGCAGATCGTCGAGGGTGAGCGGCCCGGCCGGCTGGCGATCGTAGACCCTCGCGAACGCCCACTTGCTCCAGCCGCTCCGGTCGGGGGGAAGCTCGAATACCTGAGTGATCTGTCCCACCTCGACGCCGCGGAAGGCATCGGCGTACATCTGCGGCAGCGAGTCTACCGGAATGCTGCGGACATCCCGTTCCTCGACCGGATCGTGGTAGATGTTCTGCAGCGAGTCGATCGAGGCGCCGGCGGCCACCGCTTCGCGCAACTGGACGGCCAGTTGCCGGGCTGCAGCCGCACCGATCGAGTCGACCTGTGGAATGATCAGGATGTGTCGCGCCCTGATCTCGCTTCCCTGGATCCGCTCGACCTGGATGATGTGGAAGCCGAACGGCGACTCCACCGGCTCGGAGACGGTTCCGCGGGAAAGTGAGAAGGCCGCATCCTCGAATTCCTTCACCATCCGTCCGGAACCGTCGGCATTGCCGCCACGGCGGAACCAGTCGAGGTCACCGCCGCGCTGCGCCGAGCCGGGGTCCTGGGAGAAGCGTCGCGCGGCCACCGCGAAATCGGCCCCGCCCCTGATCTCCTTAGCAATCGAATCCGCCAGCAGGCGGGCGCGTTCGCGTTCGGCGAAGTTCGGCTTCGGCATGATGACGATCTGCTTGACGGAGATCGTAGGCGGACGCATCGGCAGATCAGCCGAGCGCAGCTCGTAGTACTCCCTGACCTCGCGCTCGGTCGGTGCCTTCGGGGTGAGGACGCCGCGTTCGACGAGAATCGTCTGGAACTGTTCGATCACCCGATGGCGACGGATCGCGTCCAGGCGTGCCCGCCGGAACTCGTCGAGGCTCTGGTAGCCCGAGTTCCCGAGGTCGGCACGGAACGCCTCCTCGCTCGGATACTCCGCCCTGAAGCCTCGCAGTTCCTGTTCAACCAGGTCTGCGAGTTCGAGGTTGTTCATCTTGATGGTGGTGTCCTTCAGCGCCTCGTGGTAGAGAAGCTCGGCGTCGATCAGGGTATCGAGCATCTCCCGGCGCAGCCTGGCCATGACCGAGGAGTCGGTGGGAGGCTGACGTCCGGAGGCCTGCAGTCGGGCGAAGAGTTCCTCATCCACCTGCGACTCGAGCACGACGGCACTGCCGATCACGGCAGCGATCCGGTCGACAGTCTCACGACCTTCCTGACCGGACAGCGGTGCTGCTGCCATGCCGGTCAGGAGGAGCAGCGCCGCCCCGGCGTGCCGCCAGCTCACGGGTTGGCTCCGGACGGAGCACCTACCGGCGGCCCGCCCGGAGCTGGCACGACCTGCGGCTGCGGACCGCCGACGTCGACCGGCGCCGGGATCTCATCGGGCATGCCGAGAGCGGTGCGGGTCATGCTGACGGCCTGCTGGATCCCGGCGGGATTGACTGCGGTATTGTCGCGGTTCCGGAGGGTCCACGAGAGGACTCCCGGGAGCGGGCGCAGCCGGGGGCCGGAGCCGTCCACGACCTTTTCCAGGAACTGGTCGACCTTGAGGGCCGCTGCCCGCTTGCGGTCACCCACCGAAGCATTCGGATCGAATGTCGCATCATCGATTGCCAGCATCTGCTTGATGGTGTCGACCTGGGCCTTGAAGCCGTCGGAGATCATCGTCCAGTCATCCGCATCGATAGTGAAGCCCGCAGCCTCCGCCTGATCGATCATCAGATAGCGCTGGGCGATGTAGCGGGTGAACATCTCCACCATCGAGTCCGGTGCGGTCCGGATCTGCTCGAAGAACATCGGAGCTTCGACCGGGTTCCGGGCCTCGATCCTGATCCAGCGGGCGATCTTGTCGACCGTCAGAGGGGTCCCGGCGTAGCTGCCGACCTTCTTCTGGTTGCCACGGGCGGCATCGATGTCGGCGGCGATCTCGCGCACCCGGTTGACCGCTCCTCTGGAGAGCGAGACGTCGGCATCGAGTTCGGTGAAGTAGGCGGCCTCGACGCTCTGGCTGGCGCGCTGTATCAGCACGTTTTCGAACCGAGGGTGCGCCTGCTCGTCGCTGGCGCGGCGGATGATATGGTAGCCGTAGCTGGTCTCGACCACCGGGCTCACCTGGCCAGGCGCCAGGGACCACGACATCGCGTCGAACTCGGGCACGAATGTTCCCGGCGGAACCGGGCCCATGAAACCGCTGTCGGCCAGGGTGTTCACATCCTGCGAGTATTCGATTACGAGGGCACCGAAATCGGCGCCGGGCGCGGAGACCAGACGCGCGACCCGGTCGATCTCACGCCTGATCGCGGGCTTCTGGGCAGCCGGCACGCCTTCGGTCCTGAACAGGATATGCTGGACCACGATGGCCTCGCCGCTCCGGTAGAGCGAGTCGACTTCGGCCGCCGTGACCCCGCCGCGCTCCTTGACCAGGTGCTGCCACCAGTAGCCGGTGGTCATCTCGGCGATGTCCCCCCACATCACTTCCCGGATCGCCGTCGAATCTTCCTCGAGCTTTCCTTCGGCGATCGCCTGGGCGAAGAGGGTGTAGTCGGTCCAGATCGAGGCGATCAGCTCCGCCTCCTCGGGCGTGCCGCCGATCCCCTTCACCTTCGTCATGATGTCGGCCAGCCGCTCGGTCGAGAGCTCCTGTCCGGACGCGCGCGCGACAACATCGGGATGACCACTGAACGCATCCCCACCGCAGGCCGACAGCGCCAATCCGAGTGTACCGACCAACCACAGCGAGCTTCTCATCGTGTTCCTCTGACGAAAGAATGATCTCGAACCGCCATCAGGCGGCAACCTGCGCCAACGCCCTTACCAGGGTCGGAATGAGCGGCTCGCCCCCCAGGCGGGTCAGCCTGAGCGACAGCGGCACCGTCCGCCGGACCTCCGCTGCCAGCTGTACCCCGTCCAGTGCCCGGGTCAGCCCCGAAAGCCGCGGGGAAGTACCGGCCCGGAAACTCAGCCGGGCCTCTTCCCCCCGAACCAGGACATGCTGAACCCCGAGTCCGGCCCCCATCACCCGCAGACGGGCCATGTCCAGCAGATTGGCCACCTCTTCGGGAACCGGACCGAAACGCTCGCGGATCTCCGCCTCCAACCCTGCAATGTCGCCGGGTCCGGACGCCCGCGCCAGTCGGCGGTAAAGATCCAGCTTGATCCCGTCCTCGCCGACATAGCTGTCGGGGAAGCGGGCGGCCACGTCGAAGACCACTTCGGGAGGGGCCACACTCTCCAGCGATCCCGGCGCCTGCCGGAGAGCGGTCACCGTCTCTTCCAGCCACCTGAGGTAGAGATCGAAGCCCACCGCCTGGGCGTGGCCCGACTGCTCCGAGCCCAGCAGGTTGCCAGCCCCCCGCAACTCCATGTCCCGCAGAGCGATACGGTAGCCCGCCCCCAGCTCGGTATGATGCTCCAGCACCTTCAGCCGTTCCTCGGCCACCGGGTCGATCCGGTCGGGGACCAGCAGGTAGCAGGCGGCCCGGCGGTGGCTCCGGCCGACCCTGCCTCTCAGCTGATACAACTGTGCCAGCCCGAACCGGTGGGCATCCTGGACGATCATGGTATTGGCATTGGGGACGTCGATCCCCGATTCGACGATCATCGTGGAGACGAGGATGTCGACTTCACCGGCCACGAACCGCTGCATGACCACCTCCAGATCGTCGCTCGACATCTGACCGTGACCGACAGCCACCCGGGCCGCGGGCGCCAGCGAGCGGACCTTGGCCGCGATGGTGTCGATGGTCTCGATCCGGTTGTGGATGAAGAAGACCTGGCCGCCGCGATCCAGCTCGCGGGCGACAGCTTCCTCCAGCAGTGCATCGTCCCAGGGTTCGACGAAGGTCAGAATCGGCGAACGGTCCCTGGGCGGCGTCTCGATCACCGACAGATCACGCAGTCCGGCGAGCGAGAGATGCAGCGTCCGCGGAATCGGAGTCGCGGTGAGGGTGAGCACGTCGACCTCGAGCCGCAGCTGCTTCAGTCGCTCCTTGTGCTTCACTCCGAAGCGGTGCTCCTCGTCGACCACCAGCAGACCGAGTTCCTTGAACTCGACATCCTTCGAAAGCAGGCGGTGGGTACCGATCACGATGTCGAGTTCGCCCGAGGCGAGCCTGGCCATCGTTGCCTTCTGCTCCTTGGCAGTGCGGAAGCGGGAGAGTGCCTCCACCTTTACCGGAAAGTCTGCCAGGCGGTCGGAGAAGGTGCGCAGATGCTGTTCGGCCAGCACCGTGGTCGGCACCAGCACCGCCACCTGCCTGCCACCCTGCACCGCCTTGAACGCGGCACGGACTGCGACCTCCGTCTTGCCGTAGCCCACGTCTCCCACCAGCAGCCGGTCCATCGGCTGCGGCCGCTCCATGTCCGCCTTGATCGCCTCGGTTGCGCTGCGCTGGTCGGCGGTGTCCTCGTAGAGGAACGAGGACTCCAGTTCGCGCTGCCAGCGACCGTCCGGCGGGAAGGAGTATCCGCCACTCACCCGCCGCCGGGCGTAGAGATCGAGCAGTTCCGCCGCCATCATGCGGATCGCATCACGGGTGCGGTCGCGGACCTTGCTCCAGGTGGTGCCGCCCAGGCGATGGATGCGCGGCGGCGGGCGATCACCGTCGTCGTCTCCGCTGCGATAGCGTTCGATCTGATCGAGACGGTAGAGTGGAACGTTGAGACGGTCGCCGCCTTCGTACTCGATCGTCGCGACCTCGATCTCACCGCCATCCACAGTGATCGTCGCGATGCCGCGGTAGATCCCGATGCCGTGATCGAGATGCACCACGTAGTCGCCGGCGGCGAGCGTGCCCGTAACAGCGGACGGTGCTGCCTGACGATAGCGACGGGGACGCCTGAGACGTCTCGCGCGACGGAAGATCTCGTGGTCGGTGAGAACCCGGAGTTCCGGCATGATGAAGCCGCCGTCGAGCGCTCCGACCACCAGTGTGGTGCGGTCCGGTCGCCCGCCCTCGTCCAGCAGATCGTCGAGCCGTTCGCGCTGTCCCTCGTTGTCGCAGAGAATCAGGGTCGACTGACCGTGTCCCAGCAGCGAGCGGAGACGTCTGAGGTCGCGATCTATCCGCTCAGGCGGCAGGAAGCCGAACTGGAAGTCGTTGACATCATCGCGGAGAGTGAGGCGGGCGAAGCCGTTCACGGCCTGTTCCCACTCATCGGGTGAGATCATCAGGTCGGCGCGGGAGGGAGGCTCCTCTCCCATCCGCCTGGCGATCTCCAGATGATGCTCGGCCTCGCGCCACGACCGCGAGACTTCCTCACGATTCGGCCCCGCTCCATCCTCCATGATCAGGGCATCACCGGGCAGCAGCGAGAGCAGCGACCGGCGGATCACCGGACCGCTGCGATCGTGGCTGGTCATCCGTCCCCTGATCGGCAGCACCGCGATCGACTTCAGTTCCGCGCCGGATCGCTGGCTGGTCAGATCGAACTCGCGCATCGAAGCGAGGACATCACCCCACCATTCGAGCCGCGCGGGAGCGGCCATGCCGAAACCGTAGAGATCGACGATGCCACCGCGAACCGAGAACTCTGCCACTTCGGTCACGACGCTCTCGCGGCGGTACCCCATCGCTTCGAGTCGGGCGATCAGCTCGCCGAGCGGCTGTGATTCACCGGATGTGAGAACCAGGCGGAAATCGGCCAGGGATCGTGGCACCGCGGTGAGTTCAGCCAGGGCACGAGCGGTGGTGACGAGAATCCGGACATCACCGGAGAGCAGCGCCTCGACCGTTTCGATCCGCTCACCGGCGATCTCGTAGTGGTGTTCCTCTTCTCCCAGTGCCTCCCGCTGCGGATAGAGACGGACTCCGCCGGCAACGAGCTGCTGGAGATCGGCCAGCCACCGTTCGGCGTCGGCCGGAGTGGGAGCAGTCAGTACCACCAGGCGGCGCGTCGCCAGCCAGGCTGCCAGCACCGACGGGCTCGACCCCGGGAGTCCGCCGATCCGCACGGCCCGTCCGGGCGACGGCAGTTCCGCCCCGACGGCCAGTGCCGCAGGGGTCTTCGCGAATGCGTGCAGGATTGCCCCGAGCGGGGCGGCGGACTGATCGGGCATGCAGCGGGCGGGAACCTAGGTCGCAGGGAGGGTCAGGTCAACGCCGTACCCGTCGACCGGCAATCACGGCTTCGGTCAGCAGGGCGATTGCCGCCAGCGTCAGCAGCAGCGGCCGCAGGTCACCGCGCCCCGCCATCGCGAAGAGTCGTCCGACCGACCCACCGAGATCAGCAGTCACCGCACCTTGCCAGGTCGACGCGATCACGTCGTCGTCGGCACGGCCAAGGTCCGACTCGCGCGGATCGGCAATCACCGATACTCCGGCAATGGTGTCGCTGCCCGCCAGCAGCCAGTGGATTCCGACTTCACGCGGAGTCCAGCGTGCACCGCCCTCCACCGCTTCACTGCCGCCCGGACCGATTACGGTTCCGGCCCGCGACGGCAGAGAGAACATCGTGCCGGCGGCAATCACGGGCACCACATCTTCGCCGGAAACGCTCCGGGTGACGAGCGCGTCCAGCAGCGGTACGAACTGGGCCCGCACCGGCAGATCGGTCCAGAGCGGATCGAGCCTGGAGCCGAGCAGCACGATGTTCCCCGAGCGGACCAGCCAAGGTTCGCCACCTGCCGTGGCAAGGGTATCGCCAACGGTACCGGTGAGCAGGAGTTCCACCCGTCGCCGCACTGCGACTCCACCTGGCACGGTGGCGCCGGAGTCAGTCACCGCTTCACCGACAGTCACGTCGCCATAGAGCCAGGCGGAACCTCTGCGGGAGAGTTCACGATTGAGAGCTGCGAGAAGAGCGGGATCTTCCGGCGGCATCACCAGCGACGCCCCTGGCCCCAGCGTTCCCACACTGACCGCGCGGGCGCCTTCTCCTCTCATCACCCGCCGTTCCTGTGCCAGCACATCCATCGCCGCTGCGAGAAAGCGATCGCTCGCATCCCAGGCGGCGGCGGTCAGTTCGACGACCCGTAGCGGCAGGTCGCGAACGTCATCCCAGCGCAGTTCGTCGGGCGGAAGCTCTACCCTGATATGCCGCCAGCCGGCGGCCGGCGCAGTGATCCGCCGGGCTGCGGGCGTACCGGACTTCGCCAGCACCTCGCGACCCTCGCTGCCATCGATGCGGAGACTCACCGGCACCGGCGTCGAATCGGCCGCCGCGATTCCGATCAGCAGCGTACCACCCTCGCGCCCCCAGGGCTGAGCCCCTGGATCGAGCAGCGGGAGATGCCGGTTCGCAGGCGGTGCGCCATCAGGCCGCAGCACCAGCAGCGGGGCCTTCGGCTCGGCGGCGGTGACGGCGGTAGCCTGCATGTCGGATATCACGACCACCTGTCCCGGCAGACCGCTTTCGGTCACCAGCCGGTCGGCCAGATCCACCGCAGGGCCGAGTTCGAAGTAGCCGGGTGAACCGGTCAGTTGCGGCAGCAGTTCCGCAAGCTGCGATGAGGTCCCCGGCCTGGGAAATCCGTCGGATGGAATCAGCCAGATGCGATCGGATGGAGTCGCCTGTGCCAGCACCTCGAGAGTGGCCTGTCGCAGTCGATCGACCAGCGGCTCACCGTCGATCATCACCGTGCTGCTGGGCGAATCGTCGAGAATCACCACCAGCGCAGTCGGTGCATGTCGCCCGAACGGCACCGCAAACGACAGCACCGGTCCGGCAGCGGCGAGCACCACGGCAGCGATCAGCACCGTCCGGGTGATCAGCAGCAGCAGATCTTCCAGCCGGAGCCGGCGACGGTGATCCCGAGTAGCCTCGCTGAGATAGCGCATTGCAGGGAACGACTGCTCCGGCGGCGGCTGACGTCTGACCAGGTGCAGCAGCAGCGGGATTCCGGCGGCCACCAGTCCGAGCAGTGCCCAGGGTGCGACGAAGGTCATCGACTCACCGGGTCGCGAGAACCCGACCCAGAGCCAGACCGAATGGCTGGTCGGTCGTCACCAGATGGTAGGATGCTCCCGCGCTGCGACAGCCGGCGCGCCAGGCATCGACCGCACCACCGACCGTCTCCCGGTAGGCATCACGCCACTCGCTGGGCACCACAGTGATCAGTTCACCCGTCTCCGGATCACGAAAGGCCGTTTCCTCGCCTTCGGCCAGTTCCAGCTCGGCCGGGTCGGCCAGATGCAGCACCATCACGGTGTGACCGCGGTGACGGAGAAAGCGCAGCGCCTTGAGGATCAGGTCACGGTCGGTGAGCAGGTCGGAAATCAGCACCGCCATGCCCCGGCGGGTGAGGGACGCGGTCACCTGCCGCAGCGCCGGTTCCGCAACCGTTCCAGCACCGACTGCCAGGTCCGCCAGTCCCTGGGCCACCCGGTGCCACTGCGAACGCCCACCTCGCGGCGGAACCACCCGGCGGACCTCCTCATCGAACCCGATCATCCCCACTGCATCGCGCTGGCGCAGCAGCACCAGTGCCAGAGCCGCGGCCAGCCTGCGGGCGTAATCGAGCTTCGTCACTCGCCCCGGAGAGCCGCTCCAGCCCATCGACGCCGAGGCATCGATCACCAGCATCGAGCGGAGATTGGTTTCTTCCTCGAACTGCTTGACGTGCAGGCGATCGGTTCGGGCCAGCAGCTTCCAGTCGATGTGGCGGGGGTCATCTCCCGGCTGGTAGGGACGGTGTTCGGCGAACTCGACCGAGAAGCCGCGCCTGGGAGAGCGGTGGAGACCGGCCAGGAAGCCGTCGACGATCTGGGCCGTGGTGACTTCCAGTCCGCCCAGACGGGCGACTTCGACCGGATCCAGAAGATCCGGTCGTCGACTGGCCCCTCGGGTGGAAACTCCGGTCATTGCCGCTGCTCCGGTGGCTGGGTCGGGGTGCAACTTAAGCGGACAATGAACCGTACGATCAATTAGAATGGATGATTCGGGCCGTTCCGGTCAGCCGGGGCAGCCTGACAGCGATCGGACCTTCAACCGGATGGAACTCTTGTCTCTGCGTTACAAGCTTTCGATCAGTGCTGCGGCGCTGCTGATCCCGGCAATCCTCGTCGGGCAGTCTGCCGGCGACCTCCGCAAGGCCGCCGACCTGATCACTCCGGGCAAGACCTACGACCGTCTTGCCGCGATCTCCCACGACTCGATGGGCGGGCGTGATACGCCGAGCCCCGAACTCGACCGTCTGGCAGAGCATCTCGCTGCCACCTATGCCCGCTGGGGCCTCAAGCCGGCCGGTGAGAACGGCAGCTACATCCAGCGCTATCCGCTGGTCCGGCGGCGGCTGAATCAGCAGGCCACCACGGTCGAAGTCGTGGGCGGCGACGCCGACATGACGCTTCGGATGGGTGAATGGGCCTTCGCTGCCGGCCTCCCGCCCGCCGCGCCGATCAATGCCACCGGCGTGATCCTGGGTGGCGATCTGACTGCGGAGGCAATCGCGGCGGCAGACCTCCGCGGCAAGGTGGCCATCGTCGTCTACGACATCACCAAGGCAGCGCAGTGGCGCAACTGGATGGGTGCCATCGCCCAGCAGGGTCCGGCAGCGCTGTTGACCATCCGCAATGATCCGCCGGCCCAGTTTACGGCGAACCGCAACCGGGCCGCCGGTTCGGCCCGCTGGACCCTGGATACTCCGCTGCCGACCGGCGGCGTGATGAGTATCACCGTGCACGACTCTGCCTTCGCGAATCGCGCCGAATGGGCCAACGGACCGGACTGGGCTGCGATCCGCAGCTCGTCCTTCCCGGTCGTCACGCCGACTCCTGCCGGCATCTCGCTCCGGCTTGCCAGCGAGATGGAGATCGTCGAGCGCGCCACCGCTCCGAACGTCGTCGCGATGATCGAGGGCCGGGATCCCCGCCTCAAGAATGAGTATGTCGTCTTCTCGGCCCACATGGATCACGTCGGCCGGGTCGGTGTCGGGTTCAATGGCGGCTGCGGTATCCGCGGCACTGATGCGCCGTCCGACTCGGTCTGCAACGGTGCCGACGACAACGGTTCCGGCACCACCGCGCTGATGGGAATCGCCGAAGCATTCTCCTCGCTGAAGACCAAGCCGAAGCGGTCCATCATCATCCTGCACGTATCGGCCGAGGAACTGGGCCTGTTCGGCTCCGAGTGGTACTCCGATCATCCGACGGTTCCGGCGGAGCAGATCGTTGCCAACGTCAACATGGACATGGTGGGGCGCAACTCTCCCGACTCGATCGTGGTGATCGGCAAGGAGCACTCCGACCTCGGCAATACCCTCAACCTGATCGGTCAGCGCCATCCCGAACTGAAGCTGATCCCGTCGGACGACATCTGGCCGGAGCAGCGCTTCTACGAGCGCTCGGATCACTTCAACTTCGCCCGGATCGGTATCCCGGTACTGTTCTTCTTCGCCGGCGTGCATGACCAGTATCACCGCACCAGCGATCATGTCGAGCTGATGGACGTCGACAAGATCTCCCGCGTCGCCAAGCTCGGTTTCTACCTCGCAGCCGAGGTGGCCAATGCGGCGGCGCGACCGGCATGGGATCCCGCCAGCTACGAGAGGTTCGTAGAGAAGAAGTAGATCGTACGTCGGGAGCCGAGTCGTAAGGGCGCAGCATGCTGCGCCCCCACGGCACAGATCAGATCATAAGGGCGCAGCATGCTGCGCCCTGTGTTCCACCCCATCCGGATCCCTCATAGTGGCGACCGACCGGTCGCCGCTGCGGGTATGATCTAGCCCAACTCCTCCAGCCTCGCCATCGCCCGCCTGAGATGCGGGATCACGATGCTGCCGCCCACCACCAGGCCGACCGAGAAGATCTCCAGGAACTCCTCCCGGGTGACTCCCTCCTCGTGGCAACGGACCACGTGGTAGGTGATGCAGTCGTCGCAGCGGAGTACCATGCTGGCGACCAGGCCCAGCATCTCCTTCTGCTTCGTGCCAAGCGCACCGGGCTCGTAGGCGCGGTGGTCGAGTGCGAAGAAGCGGTTGATCGTCAGGTTGCCGGCGCCGAGGATCTGTTCGTTCATCCGGCTGCGGAAGGCGTTGAAATCGTCGATGGATGACATGGGGACAAGATACTCGGCGGTTGGCTGTCATTGCGAGGCCGCAGAGCGGCCGAAGCAATCCCCGGGCGCATGAACCGATGGTGGTCCTGCCGTGGGCAGGGGATTGTCGTTGCGGGGTCGGGGTGGCGGCGGGAGCGGCGGCTTGGCTACCTTGGCCGGAGGTGCAGAACTCCGGACATGGAGGCGAACATCGATGCCAAGCGCGGCTTCTCTGCTCTGCTCTGTCGGCCTGGTGGTCACGCTCGCAACCGCTCATCCGGTGTTCTCTCAGCAGATCTCCTTCACCAGGGAACTGCTGATCGATGCCAATGAGCATGACCTCAGCCAGGTCTGGTTCGTGGCTGCGTTCAGGGACGGCACGATCGTCGTGTCCCAGCCCCAGGACAAACGGCTTGTCTACTTCACCCCGGACGGCAGACGTCTTGCCAACGTCGGGCGGGCAGGCTCGGGCCCAGGAGAGTTCGGCCAAGTCGGTGTGATACCGATGTTCGTGGGAGACAGCCTGCTCCTGTCCGCAGGAACGGACGGCCGCTATCTCCTTTTCAACAGCCTGGGGCAGTTGGTGAGAGGGTTCCGGTTACCCGTCCCGGCGGTATCAGGTCATGGAGAGCTGACAGGCGGCTACGCCAGCATCTGGGGGATGGACGGCAACGGGAACTTTCTCGTCAGGAGGTCGCTGTACGGCAGCACTCCTGCCACCTGGCGCAGGAACATCGGTCCACAGGCCGCCGGTCAGACTGCCGTGGTGCATACATCACCGAACGGTACAGTGCAGAGCCTGATCGCAATCGAACCTTCACACACCGATCTGTGCACGAGCCAGTCATCGATGCAGAGCGAGTGCCTGACGATCCAGTTCCGTGCGAGCGACAACGCGCGGGTGTACGCCAGCGTCTCTGCTACCATCAACGACTCAAGATCTGCCTATATCACCGTCACGTCGACACGGAGCAGTGGCGACACTGCCTTCTCGCGCAGAATTCCGTTTACGCCGGAGCCGCTGGGAAAACGCTATATCGACAGCATCGTGGAGATGGTTCGCGGCAACCCGCGCGCCGTCACCTACTGGTCCAATGCGGAGTATCAGAAATGGCTGTCGCCGGTGAAACAGATCCTGGTAGCCAGCGACGACGCCGTCTGGGTCGGGTTCAGACCCGAGGCATCCGGCAGGAGGTGGCTCATCCTCAATGCGGATGGCACCACGCGGGGGACGATGACCGTACCATCCAGCGTCTACATCACGGCAGCGAGCGCCACCCACTTCTGGGGAATGCTCGAGGACGAGGACGGACTGGATCATCCGGTCAGGTACCGCCTCGGATCGCCAGGACGGCAGTAGGTCGCCCCTGAGTTGTCAGACTGGTTGTCTCATCCGCCAGGCAAGCCGTGCAGCTACTCGTGAAGATGGATTCAATCAGGACGGAACGAGCTAGTCACCACAGTCGCAACTACGACTCCGCGAGCCTGGAGCTGTTCCCGCGGCTGGCAAGCAGGACCCCAGCCACGATCAGGCCACCCCCGACAACATGGAGAATACCCGGCCGCTCACCCAGCGCGATCACTGCGATCGCGGTGGCGATGAAGGGTACCATCGAGTTGTAGAGCGCGGCGCGCGAGGCGCCGAGCCTGGTGACGCCGCGGGTCCAGAGGATGTAGGCGGCGACCAGCGACAGGAGGGTCGAGTAGGCCAGTCCTCCCCACCCTGCAAGCGATACCGCTCCCCAGTCGGTCCTGGTGATCTGAGGGAGACCCAGCAGGAAGAGCGAAGGGACGGCGGTATAGACGGTCCAGGCGGTGAGCGAGAGCGCTGACAGGGGCAGAGCGTAGTGCCTGAGCAGCAACGTGTATGCGGCCCACGCCAGTGTTGCCGCAAGCAGCAGGAGTTCGCCGGTCCCGATTCCACCACCTATCGAGCCGCCCTTGCCCAGTACCACTGCAACCACGCCGACCGTGGCGATCAGCACTGCGGCGCGCTGGCGGCGGGAGACCGGTTCGATCCCCAGTGCCCAGGCGCTCATCGTCACCACCACGGGCAGGGCTGCCAGGATCAGCGACGTCTTGGTGGCGGAGGTGCGGGCGAGCCCCTCGACGAAGAGGAACTGGTAGATGGTGTTGCCGAGCACGCCGAGGATGGTGAGCGGCAGGATCATTTCGGCAGGGATCTTCACCCTTCCCTCTGTCCGGCGGACGATCACCCAGAGGAGGATCGCACCTAGGAGGAAGCGGACTGCGGTGAAGGCGAGGGGCGGGATCTCCTCGAAGGCGACCTTCGAAGCGGTGAAGTTGCCACCCCAGAAGAGGGTGGTGAGGAGCATCCCCGCTGCCGGGGAGATACCTGACCGCGACCTGTCGGACACCGTGGACCCGCTCCGTTGCTTGACCCGGCCATGGCGACCGTGGGGCAAAGATAGCGGGGGCGGTGGGACCACCCCTCCCCCTATATTTGCCCCCCATGAGCCAGGCGACCACCCGCAACTTCTGCATCGTAGCCCACATCGATCACGGCAAGTCGACCCTTGCCGACCGGCTGATCGAGCTGACCGGCACCGTCTCCAAGCGGGAGATGCGCGAGCAGCTCACCGACCAGATGGATCTGGAGCGCGAGCGGGGGATCACCATCAAGCTCAATGCGGTGCGGATGAGCTACCGGGCGCAGGACGGAGTCGACTACGCGCTCAACCTGATCGACACTCCCGGACACGTCGACTTCACCTACGAGGTCTCCCGCTCGCTCAATGCCTGCGAGGGCGCAATCCTGGTGGTGGATGCCTCGCAGGGAATCCAGGCGCAGACGCTCTCGAATCTCTTCCTGGCATTGGACGCCGGCCTCGAGATCATTCCGGTCCTCAACAAGATCGACCTGCCGGGCGCCGAACCCGACCGCCGCGCCGAAGAGATCATGGAACTGATCGGCTGCGAGCGGGAAGACATCCTCACCGTGTCGGCCAAGGACGGCACCGGAGTCGACGCACTGCTGGAACAGATCGTGGCCAAGGTGCCGCCGCCGCGCGGCAACCCCGATGCCCCGCTCCGCGCGCTGATCTTCGATTCCTACTTCGACCGCTACCGCGGTGCCATTCCTTCCATCCGGGTGGTCGACGGCGAACTCCGCACCGGCATGTCGGTCGCATTCGGTGCGCACCCCGACGACATCTATCGAGTCGACGACTGCGGCTACCTGATGCTCGGTCAGCGGAGCACCGGCTCGCTCGGTGCGGGTGATGTCGGCTATGTGGTCGCATCGCTGCGCGAGGTCCGCGACGCGCGGGTAGGTGACACCATTCTCGATGCCGACAACCCGGCCCCCGAACTCCTCCCGGGCTACCGCGACGTCAAGTCGATGGTGTTCGCCGGGGTCTACCCGACCGACGTCAATCAGTACGAGGATCTCCGCGACGCGCTGGAGAAGCTGATCCTCAACGACGCCTCGCTCCAGTACGAGCCGGAATCCTCCACCGCTCTGGGCTTCGGTTTCCGCTGCGGCTTCCTCGGCCTGCTGCACATGGAGATCATCCAGGAGCGCCTTGAGCGCGAGTTCGGCCTGGACCTGATCACCACCGTTCCGACGGTGGAGTACCATGTCCACCTGACCGACGGAACGATGCTCGAAGTCGAAAATCCGAGCGACATGCCCGACCCGGCCAACATCGCCCGGATCGAGGAGCCGTATGTGAAGGCCCGGATCATGGCGCCGACCGAGTACATCGGCGGGATCATGAAGCTGGGCCAGGAGCGGCGCGGCGTCTACAACGACATGAAGTACCTCGACACCAGCCGGGTCGAGTTCGACTTCGACTTCCCGCTCGGCGAGATCGTGCTCGACTTCTACGACAAGCTCAAGTCGATCTCCCGCGGCTACGCCTCGCTCGACTACGAGATGATCGGCTTCCGCCAGTCGCCGCTGGTCCGCCTCGACATGCTGATCAACGGCGACCCGATCGATGCGTTCTCGGTGATCATCCACCGTGACAAATCATACGAGTGGGGCCGCAAGGTGGCCGAGAAACTGAAGGAACTGATTCCCCGGCAGCTGTTTACGGTAGCCATCCAGGCGGCGGTGGGTGCCAAGGTGATCGCCCGCGAGACCATCTCGCCGATGCGGAAGGACGTGCTGGCCAAGTGCTATGGCGGCGATATCTCCCGAAAGCGGAAGCTGCTCGAGAAGCAGAAAGAGGGCAAGAAGCGGATGAAGCAGGTTGGTTCGGTCGAAATTCCGCAGGAGGCCTTCCTCGCCGTCCTGCAGGTGGAGTAGGGGGTCGGGACTACCCGGCATCGGCCTGCACTGAAGGTTGACGACTCCGGTATCAGCCTGTATCATGGGAGAATATCACCCGCCTGAGAAATATCGGAGAGCTGATGCCCGGATCTACTTCCTGTAGTGTGAGCCTCCGCGCCCGATGTGACCTGATGCCCCTCCGGGCGGGTCTGTTGGTTATGGCCACTCTTTCATGCGCCCCGCCGACCCTACCGCCGGACCATCCGGGAGACGGGATCCGTCCATCGGCGGCGAGCTGCAGCATCGTTCAGAACTTCGGGCAGTTCTATCCCATCTGGTCCTGTAACCAGACGCTCAGGGTATGGGCAAAGACAGGAGTCGACCAACATGTCGATGCCAGAGACGCTGCTGTGGCAATCTGGCATGAAGAACTCTCCAGGTTTCCGGGACTGCCTCAGTTGGGCGATCCGATCGATTCGGCCAGCGCCAAGATC
>CAZSPH010000024.1:0-24553 GCA_964608715.1 uncultured Gemmatimonadaceae bacterium
ACCCGCGACCCTCAGCTTGGGAAGCTGATGCTCTACCAACTGAGCTACACCCGCACTACCGGCCGGGGAAGATAGCGAGGGAGGTCGGTGGCTGCAATCGCCTCCGCCTCCCTCACATGGTCCCGCTACTTGACCCGATAGCGCCAGGCCCGGATTCCGTCGGCGGTACCCTCGGCGGTGAAATCGGAGGTCGCATCCGGCTCCAGCGCCGGGATGGTGATCTCCTGCGAAGCAACCACCTGACCCTCACCATCGAGGAACTCGAAGACGATGCTGACCGCGGCAGGAGGAACCTCCTTGCCGGTCTTCATGTCCATCGCATCCCGGCGACCGATGGCCTGCCCTGCCACCTTGACGGTGCCACCGTCAACCGACGCCGCACCGAGCGAAATCGCGGTCGGCAGGACGAAGAACTTCTCCGCCGCAGCCTCGAACCCGGCGTCGTTGCCGGCCAGCCGCTCGCCCTGGATCAGCAGCTTGTGGTTGTCCTCGTTGAGCGGCTCGATCTCGATCAGCTTGCCGGCGTACTCGACCACCTTGGGACCATCCTGCATCGCGTAGTAGGCGTTGGCAAGGTTGGCGAGGGCGTCGTAGTTGTGCGGCTCCATCGCATGGATCTTGCCAAAGGCCTCCGCCGCCTCCTGGTACTTGGAGTCGTTGAAGAAGGAGACACCCATGCTGAACAGGTCGCCGACCGAGAGGTTGCCCGAGGCCTGGGCAGCGGCGAGCAGTTCCTGATCGATCTGCGAAGCTTCCTCAGTCTTGCCGGTGGCCCGGAGCGACGCAGCAAGCCCACGCTTCGCCTCGACATCATTCGGAGCCCACTGCAGGTACTGCCGAAGCTCTACGATCGCCTCGTCGTGCTTCTGCCCCTGCTGCAGGATCGCAGCCAGCGAAATGGTGGCGCTGTTGCGGTCGCGTGAGAAGGAGGGGTCCTTCGCCGCGATGTCACGAGCGACCCGGAAGTAATGGGCAGCGCTGTCGTTCTCGCCACGGTTGGAAAAGAGGATCGCGGTGTTGTAGAAGCCCTGGGGGTAGGCACGCGAGATCGCCGCAGCCTGACGGAAGACGGCCAGAGCCGAGTCCTCCTGGCCCTTGTTGAGCATCTCGGAGGCCGCGTTGACCAGCGGCAGCCAGGCCCGCTGACGGAACGCCTTGGTATCCTCGGCGCAGTCGGGCCTCATTTCCTCCACCCTGGTGAATGCGGAGTCAGCCCCGGCGATATCACCCTGGAGGATGTAGGTACGACCGAGGTAGTACCAGGCCGCCGGGTTGTCGGTCAGGCCGGCCTCGAGCGCCTCGACCGCTGCCCGCTTGGCATTGCCAAGCAGCTGGCCGCGACGCACCGGATCGTTGGCCTCCGAAGCGCTCTTCATGTAGGTGCTGATGCTGGAGACCCTGAAGTGACCGGGCTTGAGATCGCAAGCCGGCGCCTCGTGCTGGTTGGCCGGAAACGCCTTGGCCACCCGGTCCACCAGTTGTGGTTCATCCTGGGCCGCAGCGACACCAGCTCCACCGACAGTGATGGCCGCGACCAGCAGCCCCAGTCCCATCTTGTTCATCGGTACTCCTGAATCAGATCGCCCGGATGGTCCCGGGACCCGGTTAAGTGGCGGGACCGAGCCCGCCGATATCAACAGGTGACGAGCAAGTCGTCATCGGATGCACGCTGGAACGCCGGGTAATATCCCACACCGGTCGTCGGCGAGCAATCGTCAGCCCTTCTGGTATAGCCAGCCGGAACCGGTGTTGAACCCGACCACCAGCTCACCCGGCACTATGGTTCCCCGCCGGGTCAGTTCCAGAATCCCGGCGAGCACCGCTCCACCCTCCGGCGCAAAGTCGATCCCTTCCTCCCTGCGACCGAAGGCAGCCAGCCGGAGAATGAGGTCGTCGGAAACCGCCAGCGCCCCACCGCCGCTCTCACGCAGCGCCCTGAGCATCAGCCGGTCACCGAGCGGAGCCGGGACCCGGAGTCCGGCCGCTTCGGTCACCGGATCCTGCCACGGCTCGGCCCGCTCGGCACCGGCCTCCCACGCCCTGACGATCGGTGCGCATCCCTCCGCCTGGACTGCGTACATCCGCGGCATGAGGGTACCCTCCGCGAGCCAGCCGGCCTGTGCCAGCTCGTTGAACGCTTTCCACATCCCGATCAATCCGGTGCCGCCGCCTGCCGGATACACTACGGCCTCGGGGAGTTTCCAGTTGAGCTGCATGGCCAGTTCCAGTCCCATGGTCTTCTTGCCCTCGATCCGGTAGGGCTCGCGCAGCGTGCCGAGATCGAATGCTCCGGTCTCCTCGGCGAAGCGACGGGAAAGCCTGCCGGCATCGCCGATGTGCCCCGGTGTCGTCACCAGTTCCGCACCGGCATCTCTGATCTGTTCCAGAATGCGTGGTGGCGTCGATTCCGGAGCGAAGATCCGCGCCGCGATCCCCGCACGCGCAGCGTAGGCGGCCGTTGCGACTCCGGCATTGCCGGCAGTGGGTAGCGTGACCACCGTGGTTCCAGCGGCCACGGCGCGGGTGATCGCGGCAGAAATGCCGCGGGCCTTGAACGAACCGGTCGGGTTGACGCCTTCATCCTTGATCCGGATATCGCCGATAGCCAGAGCGGAGGAGAGACGCGGCACTGCCAGCAGCGGTGTATCTCCCTCACCCAGTGTGACCGGCTGTTCTCCCTCCTCCAGTGGAAGGAAGGAACGGAATCGCCACATCCCGGAGCGACGCCTGGTCTCGGCGCGTTCAGTCATCGGGTGTATCCGGTCGACATAGCGGACCAGCCACGGAGATCCACAGGCATTGCAGAGGCCCGAAGCTCCCTCGGGAACCGCAGTGGCACCGCATTCCGGACAGTCGAGATACCAGTCGCTCATTCACTTCTCCTTGACATGTGCCATGATCCGTTCGGCCAGGACCGTGGAAAAACCGGGGAGTGCGGCGATCTCGGCCACCGAAGCGGCCCTGATCCCGGCCAGCGATCCGAAGGCCTGAAGCAATATGGTCCGCCGCGATGCACCGATCCCCGGAATCTCCAGCAGGGCCGAAGAGATGGTTCGCTGCGTCCGGCGCAACCTGCTGTAGGCCACTCCGTAGCGGTGGGCCTCGTCCCGGGCCCGCTGCAGCAGGCGGAGGGCAGGCGAACGTCGCGGCAGCCTGATCGACTCGGAGCGGCCGCGAACGAAGATCTCCTCCTCCCGCTTGGCAAGCGAGATCAGCGGAATGTCGCCGGCGCCCAGGCCGGTGAGGACTTCGTCGGCCGCACCGAGCTGCCCCTTGCCGCCGTCGATGACGATCAGGTCCGGCATCGGCTTCCCCTCTCTCCGCCGCCGTTCGATATATCTCGTCACCACCTCGGCGATTGCGGCGTAGTCGTTCTGCTGTCCTTGTCCTCTGATACGGAAGCGCCGGTACTCCGATTTCCTCGGCCGACCCGCCTCGAAGGTGACCAGCGATCCGACGGTATCGCGCCCCTGGTTGGTGGAGATATCTATGCAGATGAAGGTGCGCGGCACGGTAACGAGGCCGAGTTCGCGCCCCAGGGCGTATACCGGGTCGTCGGCGCGCTGCTCGGTGGCAAAGCTCTCCATACGGAGAGACTCCAGCAGATGTCGTGCATTCTGTTCGGCAAGGGCCACCCATCGCGCTGCCACGCCCCGCTGCGGAACGTTGAGGGACGAGGTGCCGAGGAGGATGCCGACTGCATCGGCGTCGGCAGGCACGAACGGCAGCACGACACGTCGATTGCGATTCTCCGACTGGAGATAGCTGCCCACCAGATAGGCAGTGAGAACATCTGCATCGCCGTCATCCACGTTGCAGCCCAGCAACCTGTGCTCCCTGCCGATCACCCGGCCGTCGCGGATCCTGAAGGTCACTCCGACTGCATCCTCACCGTCCCTGGCATAGCCGATTGCATCGGCATCTCCGGCACCCACCACATCGACCGACCCGGGACGTTCCACCTGCTCCAGCCACTTGAGCGCATCCCTGAGCACTCCCGCACGTTCGTAGTCCTCGCGCGAACTGGCCTCGGTCATCATACCCCTGATCCTGGTGCGAAGATCGACCGTCCTGCCTTCGAGGAAGTCGACCACCTCGTCGATCATTGCACGATACGACTCCATCGACTGAAGACCGACACAGGGAGCCAGGCATCTGCCGATGTGGTAGTCGAGACAGGGGCGTTCCCGCGGCCAGCTCGACACCTGGTCGGCACAGGATCGGACCGTGAACATCCGTCGGACCAGGTCCATCGTCTGCCGCATGTCGCCGACATCGGTGAACGGGCCGAAGTACCGTGCACCGGGAATGTCCCGACGCCTGGTGACCAGCACCCGGGGGTATGGCTCGGCCACGGTGACCGCGATCGACGGATAGCTCTTGTCGTCCCGCAGCAGCACGTTGAACGGCGGCAGCAGTTCCTTGATGAGGTTGTTCTCCAGCAGCAGCGCCTGGGCCTCATCCTCCACGACGATCGTGTCGACATCGGCGATCCGGGAGACGAGTCTCGCCTTGGATGGCAGTTCGCCGTGATCCGGCGCGAAGTACGACCGCACCCGACTCCGCAGGTTCTTGGCCTTGCCCACGTAGAGGATCGAGCCGGTGGCGTCCTTCCAGAGATAGACACCGGCACCGTCGGGCAATGTCTCCAGACGGCGGGCCAGCGATTCGTTCATCGCACGGGACCTCGTCGCGCCCGGCCGAGGCGCGAGACGATTACCGCCGCCTCGGGGATGTTGAGACGCCAGGTCGCGGCCAGATAGGTGCCGCAGTATACCGGGAGGATCAGCGCGGCAGCAATCACCGGATGGACGTCACCGACCAGCAGCCGCACGCCGGTTGCCGGAATCGCCGCAGCTATTGCTGCTGCCCACAGTCGCAGCAGCACTTCTCTTGGCAGCGAGAACTGCCCGAGTCGACGGCAGAGCGAGCGCCGCAGCAGCACGAACTCGATCCAGCCGGCGATGCCACCCGCGATTGCGATACCGGCTGCTCCCCAGTGTCGCGGCAGCCCGAGTGCTGCGGGCAGATACAGTGCAGCCGTAGCACCACCGACGGCGCCGATGGCAATCCTGATCAACGCGAAGCGGAGCGGAGTCGCTGCGTCATGAAGTGCGTAGAAAGCGGAGGAATAGAGTCGGGCAAGAGTCGCGGCAAGCAATCCGACCGCTGCTGCTGCCAGAATCAGCCAGACGTAACCGGTATCCGATGCGGTGAACCTGCCGGTCTGGAACACGGCACCG
Source organism: uncultured Gemmatimonadaceae bacterium (assembly GCA_964608715.1). GTDB lineage: Bacteria > Gemmatimonadota > Gemmatimonadetes > Gemmatimonadales > GWC2-71-9 > Palsa-1233. The sequence goes on from CAZSPH010000024.1 coordinate 5,244, forward strand.
GCCAGCACGCCTCCGAGCGCCACCATCGCCATTGCCGAGGGAACGATGTAATAGGAGAGACGCTGGGTGGCAGCATCGATTCTCACCCGGAGTGCCCGGGCCACCGTTGTCACGTCGCCCTGCTCGCTGGCCATTTCCGGAAGCTCGGCGGCAGACACTGCCATCCCGAACAGCGACACCGGAAGCTGGTAGAGAAGCTGGGCACTGGTCAGTGCCGCCAATGCGCCGCCGGGAAGAAACCCTGCGATCGCCAGGTCGATGAACCCGGCCACCTGCCCTGCCCCACGTGACAGCGTGGCCGGCACGAAGTTGCGACCGACTACGTTGAGCCCCGGCGCCCCTGTGATTCTGCCGGGGAGCAGTGCTCCGGCCACCTGACGGACCGCCTGCCACTGCATCAGGACCTGCAGGCCGGCACCGGCCACGGATCCCCACGCCGCCCATGTCACCACGTGATCGGCGCCGGCTGGAGCCGCGACCACAGCCACGATGATCGCCAGATTCCAGAGCACCGGCGAGGCGTAGGCCGCGAAGAACCGGCGGTGGGCGTTGAGCACGCCGAGCTGCAGTGCGGCCAGAACCAGCAGACCGATACCCGGGAAGATGATTCTGACCAGACGTTCGGTGTCGGCAACCTTGTCAGCCGGCCAGTCACCGACCAGCAATTTCACCAGGAAGGGAGTTGCGATGATGCCGACGGCCACCAGCAGCGCCATCGCGGCTGTCACCATGGTCATCATTGCCCGGGCGAGCCGGTGTGCTCCCTGCTCATCCCCGGTCGCTCTCAGCCTGGCATACACCGGAATGAACGATGCGGACATCGCTCCTTCGCCGAACAGATTCTGAAGCAGATTGGGAATCCGGAACGCGGCGGCCAGAATGTCCGCACCATCGGAGAGACCGAGGAAATGACTCAGGATCCGCTGGCGGACCAGCCCGAACATCCGGCTGGCCAGGATTCCGGCACCGACGAGGTAGGCACCACGCGACGAAGTCACTGCGTGCCGTCGTTCCGCTGGAGAAGCCGACGGAGGAAGTCGTTCTCCTCCCGCAGTTCATCCATCCCGGCCTGGAGCAGTTCGACCCGTTCGATCAGCGCATCGACATCCCGGCGCAACTGCACATCGTTCTGGCGCGGTTCAATTCTCCGTGCCACGGCGCGCCCGATATGCGAATCCACCAGCAGTGCCACCAGCGGAATCGCGAAGACCATCGCAAGCGTGACACCGATGACGGTCATTCCCGCGCCGCCTCGTCGAGAATCGGCAGAGATGCAGCCCAGTTCCGGGCGGCCTCGTCGGCCGTCCGGAGCCATTCACCGCCCCATCTCACCAGTCCAGCCGCCACTGATATCACTCTCTCCTGCCCCGTTCCTCCGGGCCGGAGGGCATCGAGCACACGACGGTACTGTGCAGTCGCGATGTCGTCGCGCCGGCGATGGTGACGCTCGAGCAGCGCCCGCAGTTCACCGGCACGGATCTCGAGATGCCGTCGTCGCCCGGCGAGTGCGCGCTCGAGTACCGGATCGATTGCCGGCCCCAGCCGTTCGAGCACGCCGAAAGATTCCGCTATGCCCGCATCCATCCGAGCCACCGCCTCGGAAACTTCGGCTGGAAGGTCACTGCGCAGCACAGCCAGTTCGAGTTCCCGGTCACCGGATACGGCCTGCTCCGGACTGATGCCCAGCCGCCTGATCAGACGGTTCGACACCACGTCGATCATCGTACCGCTCCAGCGCGGGACCGGAAGCTGATGCCGCCGTCCCAGCACCTGGTATACGGTTGCTGCCTGGCGGGTGAGATAGCGGTACTCACCCGGGCCGGCCACATACGCCACCGTAGGAATGAGAGCAGCCTCGACCACCGGACGGAGCAGAACGTTGGCGCTGAATCTCACGGGCTCGGAGTCCAGCAGGTCCAGCAGTTCGGCCCGCGGCCAGCGCATTCCGGAGCGTCTCGCCCTGAAGCCGCTGCCATCGATGAGCAGCCGTTCGCGACCTGCTGCTGTCTCGATGAAGACCAGAGTCGCTCCGCTGCCGGCTTCGATGCCGGTTCCCGATTCCGGGATTCGGGCGAGCGCATCGTCGATCTCTCCCGCACGATCCAGTGCCTCGCGCAGCAGACCAGCCTGTGCTTCCTTGAACGGCACTGCGGTCGGGTCGATACATCGAATGCCAAGAGGCTCGAACAGTTCGGCCAGTGCCCCTGCGGTGGCGCCGTGAACCGTGGCACCGGCGTGCCAGTGGCGCTTCAGCCATTCCGCCGCCCATCGGGCAGACGGCGACGGCATTCGCGCGGACACGATCGCATCGGCTACTGCGGCCGTACCCTCCGGAAGTGGCTCCCGGTACATCGGAAGACTGGGGGAATGCCCCTCACGTGGCGATGCTTCCCAGGACCTGAAACTCCGGTCGGCGGCCCACCACGCAGTGCCGGTTGCTTCGGTCCAGTCGTGATCGTCGCCGGCAATCCAGAACACCGGTTCGACCTTGCGGCCCCACAGGTTCGACAGTCGTCCAGCCAGTGCCGCGGCACCCAGCGCCTTGTGAACCGTGTACATCGGCCCGCCGAACAGTGCCGGCTGCTGACCGGTGGTGACAGCCAGCGAAGCAGCATCCGGCACAGGGACCAGTGCCAGCGGATGACCGACCGTTACGGTCGTGTCGAGAACCCCTGCAACTGCTTCGCCATCCGGCACTGCAGAAGTCATCGCCGTCATCCGCGGTGGTAGGGCATGCCGTGAATCAGTGAAGCCGCACGATAGATCTGCTCGGCGACCACCACCCGGGCGAGTTCGTGCGGGAGGGTAATCCGGCCCAGGGACCAGGTCTCGCTGGCCCGGTCACGAATCGCCTTCCCGAAACCGGCAGCACCGCCGATCACCAGGTGCCGATCCCGGGCAGCCAGACGCCATTCGTCGAGCCGCACTGCAAGCTCCTCGCTCGACCACTGCCTGCCGGCGGGGTCCAGCAGGGTGATGCCTGCGGCAGGACCGACGCCTGCAAGGAGACGTCGATCCTCTTCCGCCGTGCGCTGGTCACCATCGAGGTGACCAGCCTCACGCACTTCGACCTCCGTGATGGTGACCAGTCGGTTGGCCCGGCGCAGGTAGTCGTCACAGACCTCCCTGAGCGCCGGTCGCAACCGCCCCACCGCGCGGAGGACCAGCTTCATCAGGCGTACAGCCCTCTCATCCGGTGCATCGCGGCGACGCGGTCGATCGCCAGCATGTAGGCACCGATGCGATTGCTGACACCGTGCTTTTCCGCCATGCCAACCACTTCGTCGAACGCCTTGGTCATGATCTTCTCCAGGCGGTCGTTGACGGTCTCTTCGTCCCAGAAGTAGCCGCCGCGGTCCTGCACCCACTCGAAGTAGGAGACGGTGACTCCACCGGCGTTCGCGAGAATGTCGGGGATCACGAATACACCGTTGCGATCGAGAATCGCATCGGCCCTGGCGGTGGTCGGACCATTGGCACCTTCGCAGACGATCCGGGCCCTGATGTCGCCGGCGTTGGCGCTGGTGATCACGTTCTCCAGAGCTGCGGGGACGAGCACGTCACACTTGAGCTTGAGAAGCTGCTCGTTGCTGATCGCCTTGGTGCCGGGGAATCCCTTGAGCTGGCCGTGATCCCTGAGCCACTGGATCGCCGCGGGGATGTCGATTCCCCGGGGCGAGTGGATGCCGCCATGCTTGTCGCTGACCGCGATCACCTTCATCCCGTCGGCAGCCATGAGTTTGGCAGCAGTGGAGCCGACGTTGCCGAAGCCCTGAACCGCTACGGTGGCCTTGGCTGGATCGATCCCGAACCGGTTGAGGGCCTGCCTGGTGACGACCAGGCAGCCGCGACCGGTGGCCTCGCGACGTCCGAGCGAACCGCCCATCTCCACCGGCTTGCCGGTGACGACGGCAGTGACGGTATGGCCCTTGTGCATCGAGTAGGTATCCATCACCCATGCCATCACCCGTTCGTTGGTGTTGACGTCGGGTGCGGGAACGTCGCTGTCCGGGCCGAGCACCGCGATGATCGATGCAGTGTACCGGCGGGTCAGTCGCTCGAGCTCGGCGGCGGACATCGTGGACGGGTCACAGATCACTCCGCCCTTGCCGCCACCGAACGGCAGATTGACGACCGCGCACTTCCAGGTCATCCACGCGGCAAGCGCGTTCACCTCGTCGAGGGTGACCGCCATGTCGAAGCGGATACCACCCTTGGCGGGTCCGCGCGAAGTGTTGTGAAGCACGCGAATGCCGGTGTAGACCTCTACCTCACCCGAATCGCGCAGGATCGGCACCGAGACGATGAGCTGCTTCTCCGGCGAGCGCAGCACCCGGTAGAGTCCCGGCTCGAGATTGAGTCGACGCGCGGCATCGTCGAATCGAGACATCATCGCCTCGAACGGATTCTCCTCGCTGACGAACCGCCTGTCGCGGTCCGGCTTGATGATCGGCTGTGACTGCCGCGCTTTCGAAGTGGCCATCCTGGTTCTTCTCCGGTCCCTGAGGACCTCAAAGGTTGGGGTACTGATGATTGTCGAGCCTCAAACGTTCCTTCAGCATATCCCGCAGTGAATCCTCGCCCGATTCGAACACTATTTGCAACATCGCGACCAGGGGTTCGGGCGAACCGGCCGGCCAGCGATCACGGAGTTTCACTGCGTCCTTGGCAGTAACGACAAGGTGGTCGGCACGTTCCGCAGCATGTGCCAGCCATGCGACATCTTCATCGGAGAAGGGGTGGTGATCCGGCCAGGTCGCCAGTTGTACCCTGGCACCCGCCTGACGGAGCTGGTCGGCGAAAGCCCCTGGATCGGCGATCGCACTGGCGGCCACTACCCTTCTGCCCGCCAGCGCCTGGACCGGGGACTGGCGACCGGAGATCATTCCAGCCAGCCACCCCGGTTCCAGTCGGGCCATGCACACCGGCAGACCGGTCATCGCCACAATCTCGTCGGCGAGTGCTTCGGCGACCTCGGAGCCGGCGCGCTTGCGGGTAACTATCACGATGTCGGCACGTCTCAGCGCTCCCCATCCCTCCCGCCACGGCCCCGCCGGGAGCGGCCACCGCACTGCACGATAGGTCTCGGCGCTCACAACGCAGACGTTGCAGTCGCGGGCCACATCGAGACGCTGATAGGCATCGTCCAGTACCAGTACCGTGGCACCGCCATCGACCGCCCGGCTGGCAGCCAGGAATCGATCCGGATCGGCTTCCACCACCGCTGCCGGATTGGCCTCACGGTGGACCAGCACCTCGTCGCCGCCGAAGCCGCGCAGAATCACTCCGGGTCGGTGTCCCATTCCGGCGGCCAGCGAGCCGATCCAGCCGGCAATGGGGGTCTTGCCCGATCCACCGACGGTCAGATTGCCGACCGCCACCGCCGGCCTGGGAAGCCGCCGGACCCGCCGCAGACCCAGAGTGAACGCCAGGCGTCGCAGCGTCATCGCGGTGACCCAGAGGCCGGCTGCCGGAAGCAGTGCCACCCGCGCCAACCGCGCGGGAAGCGTCCGCGCTGTCCACAGCCACCGGATGAACCGGTGCGAATCCCGGGAACGTCGTGCCCCCTGTGCCATCAGCGCTCAGTCAACTCCCTCTCCAGTGACCGCATAGCCTCGTCGCACTGCTGCATCCCCTGCTCCATCGTCCCGCTCCCCGGAGCGATCCGGAACGGTTCGCCATAACCGACAACCAGTGAACTCATCGGCTTGGGAACGAGCATCCGATCCCAGCTGCTCAGTCGCCACGACCGACCGGCCGCACAATGCAGCGGCAGGATCCAGGCACCGGAGCGTTCCGCAGCCCGCACGACCCCGCCTTTCATCTCCCGACGGGGGCCGCGCGGTCCATCCGGCGTGATTGCAACCGGAGTGCCGGTGGCGAGCGCCCGCACGGCGCCGAGCAGTGCTCTGGCGCCTCCCCGGGATGACGAACCCTGGAGCAGCGTGTAGCCGATGCCTGAAGCATAGTCACTCAGGTAGCGACCTTCACGTCCCTGGCTCACGATGATCGCGATTCCCTGGTGACGGTGCACCCACAGCAGCGGCAGGAGGGTCTCATGCCACAGCAGATAGATGAACGGCTCGCGCGCCTCGATCAGCCGGTTGCGTCGTTCCCCGGCATGCACCTGCACCCGCCACGAGGAACCCAGCGAAGCCATGACCGGCGGCGCGAGGAGCCGCACCAGGGTACCGTGAACCATCATTCCCGGAGCCCCAGCATTGCAGCAGCAAGCTCTGCCACCCGATCGCTGGCACCCGGAGTTCCAAGGAGCTGCCGCACTTCGGCGAATCCGGCGAGCTGTCCCATCCGCTCTGGTGAATCATCGGGAATCAGCAGCGCGATGCCATCTACCAGCCGGTCCACGCTCAGGTCACCCTGAACCAGTTCCGGCACCACCTCGCGACCAGCAACCAGATTCACCAGACTTACCCATCTGACCGTCACCAGTCGCCGGGCAATCGCATGGGTGAGGCGGTTGGTCCGGTAACCCACGACCATCGGGACTCCGGCCAGAGCGGCCTGGAGTGTGGTGGTACCGGATTTCGCCAGGGCCACGTCAGCCGAAGCGAGGGCGCTGGCAGGATCATCGATGAAGATGAACGACGATTCCGCACCCGGGTAGCGACCGGCTGCGGTGGCCGCAACGACTGCACGATCGACATTGCCGCGGTGGATCAGCTCGAGAGCGGCGTCCCGGAACTGCGGCCAGATCCGTTCGACCTCTCCCGTTCGTGATCCGGGAAAGACCGCCAGCACCCTTTCGGCCTCACCAATGCCGAGGCCTCGGCGGGCTTCACTCCGCCCGGGCGGAGCGTCCCCGTCCAGCAGCGGATGCCCGACATAGGTGGCGGCCATACCACGCGAGCGGAAGAAGTCGGCCTCGAACGGGAGGATCACTGCGAGCTGATCGACTGCGCGACTCCACCGGTCGGCCCGTGACGGCCCCCAGGCCCACAACTGCGGCGCGACATACCCCAGCACCGGAATACCAGCCCGCCGGGCAGCCTCGGCCACTCTGAGATGGAATCCGGGATAGTCGATGGTGATGAGCAGATCCCAGGTGCGAGCATTGAACTCGCGTTTCAGCTCGCGGAGCAGCCGCAGGTGAGCCGGGATTCCGTGGACCACCTCGACCAGTCCCATCGCAGCCAGATCGTCGATGCCGCGACGGATGCGAGCTCCCGCACCGGCCATCAGCGGGCCACCGACCGCATCGAGGGTGACTCCGGGAATCCGTCGAGCCAGTGATCTGACGACGCGCGAACCGTGGAGGTCCCCGGAAGGTTCCCCCGCCATCACCAGAATCCGGGGGGTCATCGGCCGAGCGCTGGTATCGGTGCCTTGCGGACGGCCTCGGTTACCTGGTGGGCAAGCGCCAGTGCGGCACGCCCTTCCGAAGCAGTGACGATGGTGGTCGGCTCTCCGCGAACCGCCGCGATGAAGGCAGCCAGTTCCAGTCCCATCGCATCGGCATCGGGAGCCGACAGCGGCACCGTTTCCACGATCTCCTCCAGCGCCGCCCCCATCCCCGGACGCCAGCCGTCACGCAGTCGCATGAAGGTGCCAGTACCGTCGCCCAGATCGAGCGAGATGTATCCCGAAGCCTGGAATATCCGCAGCTTCCGGACCCTGAACCGGGCAATCCGCGACGAACTCATCGATGCCACGGCACCATTCTCGAACTCCACCCGGGCGTCGACCATGTCGAGGTGCGACGAGAGAACCGAGACACCGCTGGCCGAAACCGCAGCCGCCGGAGTTCCCCCGACCAGGTGGTTTGCGAGATCGAGATCGTGGATCATCAGATCCAGCACCACAGCCACATCGGTACCGCGGGGCTGGAATGGAGCAAGGCGCACTCCCTGAATGAAGAGCGGGGTATCGATCACCTGCTGTGCAGCACGGATGGCGCGATTGAACCGCTCGATGTGCCCGACGGCGAAGATCGAATCGTGCCGACTCGACTCCCGGAGCAACTCGTCCGCCTCCCCGAGCGATGCTGCCAGCGGCTTCTCCATCAGCACCGACACTCCGCGGCCGAGGCATTCGAGCCCCACTTCCCGGTGCGCCGAGGTAGGCACCGCGACTACCACTGCCTGGACCGCTCCGAGCAGTTCGTGGAACCCCATCGCGCGGGTTCCGGCGGCCTCGGCCACCTCTGCGGCACGGGCAGCATCGGAGTCGTATACGCCCACCAGTTCACAGCCGTACATTCCGGCCAGGTGCCGGGCATGGTGACGGCCCAGCGCTCCCACACCGATCACTCCGACCGGCGTGCGCGGTGTCACGCCGGTACGCCTCGCTGCGAACTCGCCACGAATTCCATGAAGTGGCGGACCTCAGGAAGATCGGGAATGTCGGCTCTCGATCGTTCCAGCGCCTGCCCGAGATTGAGATCGGAATTGAAGCAGAGCCGGTAGGCGCGCTTGAGCGCCGAGATCGTCGCAGCGGGCATTCCGCTCCGCTGCAGGCCGATCGAATTGAGGCCGTACAGCTCGACCGGATTTCCCACCGCACGAACGTAGGGTGGCACATCCTGGTTGACCCGGGTCGCCCCGCCCACGAAGGAGTGGGCGCCGATTCTCACGAACTGATGGATTGCAACCAGACCGCTGAGGGCGGCCCGGTCCTCGATCGACACGTGGCCTGCGAGCTGGGTGCCGTTGGCTATCTGGACTCCGTTCCCGACATGGCAGTCGTGAGCTATGTGCACGTAACTCATCAGGAAGCAGTCGGTGCCCACCGAAGTTCGGCCGGTAGCAAGCGTACCACGATTGACTGTGGAGTACTCGCGGACGATGGTCCGGTCACCGATCTCGGTCCAGGTAGCCTCGCCGCGATACTTGAGATCCTGAGGTGCACCGCCGATGACGGTCCCGACACCGAGCTTGACGTCGGCTCCGATCACGACGTTGTCCTCGATCGTGACGCGTGCGGCCAGTGTGGCGCGGGCCCCGATCCTCGCGTTGGCACCGACGATCACGAAGGGACCGATCGATGCGCCGTCCGCGATCTCAGCCGTCGGATCGATCAGCGCGGTCGGGTGGATGTGGTGACTCACTTGTCCACCACTCGGGCCATCATTTCGGCTTCACAGACCTTCTCTCCGTCGACGAACGCCTCACCCCGCATCCGGCAGTTGCGGCCGCGGAGCTGGAGCATCTCCAGCTCGAACCGGAGCTGGTCGCCCGGCCGCACCGGACGACGGAACTTGACTCCGTCGATCGCCATGAACAGGACTACCTTGGAACCGGGATCCTCGAACCGGTCCATCAGCAGCAGTCCGCCGGTCTGCGCCATCGCCTCGACGATGAGCACTCCGGGCATGATCGGGTAGCCGGGGAAGTGTCCCTGGAAGAACGGCTCGTTGATCGTGACGTTCTTGATCCCGACGATCCGCCGCTCCGGCTCGACCTCGATGATCCTGTCCACCAGCAGCAGCGGATACCGGTGAGGAAGAATCTCCATGATCCGGTCGATGTCGAAACCGGCCGGATCGTTCCGGATGCCCTTGCGGGCGATTGCCTCCGCGACCTCGACATTGCCCTGATGACTGGGACGTTCTGCCATGACGTGCGCCTCCAGGCGTGCTCCCAGCAGGGCCAGATCCCCCACCAGGTCGCCGATCTTGTGTCGAACGAACTCGTCGGGCCACCGGAGTTCGCCGGTCTCGACCCCCGAGTCGGAGAGTACCACTGCCATCGCCTCGGTGGCACCCTGAAGCAGGCCCCGCTCCCTGAGCGCGGCGACTTCGTGGATGAATCCGAAGGTCCGGGCCGGTGCCACTTCCCTCTCAAAGATATCCGCAGTCAGGACCTTCGAGGATTCCTGGTGACCGATGACCGGATGATCCCACTCGATGCTGGCGGAAACCGTGAGCCGGTCGGCCGGCTCGACCCGGTAGCGGGCGCTGCCGACGGTCAGCTCGAACGGCTCCCTGATCCGTACGACGGCCGGCTCACCAGCCTGTTCGACCGTGCCGCTGCCAGCAATGAGTTCCACCCACGGAGTGAACGAACCATCGAAGATCGGGAGTTCCGGCCCGTCGACCGAGACCGCCACGTCATCCATTCCGGCAGCATGGAGTGCGGCCATCAGATGCTCTACCGTATCGATCGATGCCTCGCGACTGCCGTCCGGACCGAGGGCGGTGCGCCGTTCGACCGCAACGACATTGCTGACATGGGCCCTGAACGGCCGGGCCCCGGCGAGGTCGGTGCGCAGAAACGTGATACCGGTGCCGGCCGGAGCTGGCTCCAGTCTGCCAGTCACCGCAGCACCGGTGTGCAGCCCGGTACCCTGCCATCCGGCGGCGGCGGCCAGCGTTCTCCTGGTCACCCTTCCTCGCCATCGGCCAGCCGCTCCAGCCGGTCGACATGTGGAGCCAGCCGGTACAGCGCGGCCTGTGCCCTCAGGAACTCGCGGTGCGGTCTCGCGGGATAACCGGAAACGGCGACCCCTGCGGGAACGGACGCGATCACTCCTGCCTGGGCCCCGATACGAGCACCATCACCGATCGAGATGTGACCGACCACACCGGCCTGCCCGGCCAGTATCACTCCGTCGCCAACCCGGGTGCTCCCCGAGATACCGACGCCAGCCACGAGAAGGCAGTGGCGCCCGATCCGGACGTTGTGGCCCACGTGGACGAGATTGTCGATCTTGGTGCCGGCTCCGATGACAGTGTCGTCAAGCGAGCCGCGATCGATGCAGGTGGACGAGCCGATCTCCACATCGTCGCCGATGATGCAGCCGCCGACCTGGGGCGAACGGACGTGTCCGTTACGGTCGCTGTGGAAGCCGAAGCCGTCGCCTCCAACCACCGACCCCGATTTGCACCGCACCCGCTTCCCCAGCACGGCACCGTGGTGAATCACCACCAGTGGATCGATCCGGCTGTCATCGCCGACGATCACATCGTCCTCGATCACGGTGCCGGCACCGATCGACACGTTGCGACCGATCGTGCAGTTGGCGCCGATCACTGCTCTGGCTCCGATCGAAGCCCCGTCGCCCAGTACCGTGTCCGCTCCGATGACCGCCGTGCCGTGGATTCCGGCGGCAGGAATCGCCGGCGGATGGAAGCGGGCAGCAACGGCCGAGGCCGCATTGTTCGGGTCATCGACGACGATCCGCGTGCCTGGTCCGGGATGGGAGGCCAGTTCCGCTCCGACGATCACCACTGCCGCACGGCTGATGGCCATGGCATCGGCATAGCGATCCGAACCGCAGACGGCGATATCGCCGTCCCCGGCAGCCTCCAGGGACCGGAGCCGCCTGACCTCGGCAGCCCCGTTACCAGACAGGCGGCCACCGACCAGGTCGGCGACCGCCTCTGCCGTCATCGACCTTGCCGGCACCGACTCAATCGTTTCCGGGAGCTTCCGCAGCCCGGATACGCTGGATGATCTGGTTGGTGAGATCCAGTGAAGAATCAGCGGCAACGATTCCGACTCCCTGCTGCGAGATGTCGAAGATCACCGCGTAGTTCCCCTCAGCCCGGACGCCCTCGATGACCGAAACCACCCGTTCCTCGATCGGCCGGAGAAGCTCACGCTGCCGGGCAACGGCACGCTGATTCAGCTCCATCTCGCTGTCCCGTAGGGCCATGGCCAGATCCTCAAGCTTCTGCCGCTCGACGGCGCGGTTGGCAGCCGACATTATTGCGGTCTGCTGATCGTACACCGCCTGGGCCGAGTCCATCCGTCCCTGCAGCGCCATCATCTGCTGCCGGAAGCCGCTCTCCTCCTGACGCCAGATGGAGTCCGCTCTGGCGTATCCGGGCGTCTGGGAGAGCACCACCTGCACCGCGACGTACCCGATCTTCGTGGGCGCCTGTGCCGCCGCCGTGCCACCCGTAGTGGCCATCGCGACCGCCGCGACTGCGATTCCCCGCATCATTCGATTCATTGTCATCCTGCCGTGCTTTCCCGGTTTGGGGTTCAGAAGAAGTTGCCGAACTTCAGATGCAGATGCCAGCCGGGCGCCGGCTTCCCCTGCAGGTCGGTCTTGTCGAATCCGTATCCAAGGTCCACTCCGATCGGACCCAGCGGTGAAATCATCGCCGCTCCCACTCCGGCGCCCCTGTATAGACGAGTGGGATCCCATGCACGCACACTTCCGAAGACGTTGCCGGCGTCATAGAACGACGAGAGGTAGATCATCTGCGAGAGCCTGGCGCCGAGTTCGACCGTGAAGGCAGAGTGGGCCTTGCCGAAGGCGTCGACGCTGGCCTGCGACCTCGCTGCGTTGGGATCGAAGCCCTTCGGGGTGATGCTGAATTCGTCATAGCCGCGCAGCGGGATGCCGTACTGGACGCCGCCGAGGGTGTAGAGCTCGGTGAAGAACCCGCCAGGATCACCGAAGATGAAACCGGACCGGGCGCTGATGCCCAGCGTGAACTGGACACCGGCGCCGAAGGCTCCGTTGCCACCCATCACTCCCAGGGGCGTGAACCACTTCGACTCCATGTCCACCTTGCGGTAGTTGCCGGTGCCGCCGAGCGGTCCGCCGTTCTGTTCAACCGAAACGGTGGACATCATGCCGCCGACCGGGAACGGAAGGCCGACCCGCGTGTCGCGCATGAAGGTGAGCCCGACGGTCGAGCGCGAGCAGGGAGCGCACCGGTAGCGGGACTGCAGGTCCGCCGACCCCTCGGTGAAACGGATACGCTGGAACCCGTACGATGCAAAGACACGGGAGAAGCGTGATCCCCGCCAGGGCATGCCGAACTGGACCGACGCCCCCTCCTGCTGACGCCGTCCGAGATCGCCGATCACGAACCGCTGCCGGGAATTGAACACAGACACCGTTCCGGAAATCCGGGATTCGCGGATCGCCGGATCGGAGTAGCTCAACTGGAAGTCGTTGATGTTTGCGCCGAACTGCCACTGCAGCCGGCCCCGCTTGGCGCGTCCGAAGAGATTCGGTTCCTCCAGTCCGAGGAATCCGCCGAGACCGGTGCCCTGCCCGATCGAAGCACCGAAGTTGATGTTGCCGGTCCGCTTCTCGGTAACCCGGAACGTGATGTCGATGTCGCCGTTCGGAAGCGGATCCCAGTCCGGCACCGGCAGTGGCTGCTCGAAGAAGTTCAGGTTGGAGATGTTCTGGTAGGAACTGATCACGGCATCCCGGTTGAACAGCTGGCCGGGAGCGATCAGAATCGCCTCGCGGATCACCCGCTCATGGGTGACGTCGTTGCCTACGATGTTGACCCTGTTGACATAGGACGGACGGCCCTCGATGACGACCAGTCGCAGGTCGAGCACAGGGTCGCCATCCGGCCCGACCCGCTTGGCCTGTTCGGCCACCACGCGTGAACTCATGTAGCCGCTGTTCTGGTACTGGTTCTCGATCCGCTGACGCGCCTGCTGCCACTGACCGCGATTGTACGGAGTACCGATCTCCTTGCCGCTGTTCAACTGCTCCGGCGCGACGTATCCCATCATCATGCCGATTTCGTCAGTGGAATAGCGGGAGTTGCCGACCACCTCGATGGTACCGACGCGGTATATCGCGCCTTCCTCTACCTGGAGGATCAGCTTCGCCTTGCCGGTAGCCGGGTCGGGCACCATGCTGTCGGCGACGACCTGGAAATCGACGTAGCCGCGATCGCCGTACCACTCCGGCAGTCGCCTGCGGATGTCCTCGTCGACCCGGTCCTCGTCATAGCGGCCCGGCCGGTACCACCAGAACCCTTCGGGTCTGGATGCTATCGCGCCGACCAGCTCCTCGTCCGGGAAAGCCTCGTTGCCCCGGAACTCCACCTGCGCGATCGCAACCCGATTCCCCTCGTCGACCTTGAACAGGAGATTGATTCCACCATCACCGGCGTCCTCCAGCTCTCCCGTAACCTTCGAGGCGTAGTAACCCTCGGCGCGGTACATCGAATCGATCGAGTAGATCGCCCGGGTCATTGCCGAACGGTCGAGTGGCCGCCCGGAGGAGAGCTTGATCAGGTCGCGGACGTCACGCTGGTTCACCAGCGTCGGTCCCTCCAGACGCCAGTTGCGCAACATCGGCCGCTCGGTCACCACGTAGACCAGGGTCAGGCGGTTGTCGTCGGTGATCTGCTGCTCGATCCGGATGTCGTCGAACTGTCCGGTTGCATGCAGCGCGCGGACTGCGCGCTGAATGTCGCGGAAACCGATCTCGGTTCCGAGCACCAGTCCGCCGACCGAGGCGATCTGTTCGGAACTGATCCGACCATTCCCCTCCACCGCAACCGAGTCGAGGCGGGCAAAACGTGGAACTTCGCCATCCTGTGCCAGCACCGGTACGGACGTTCCTGCCATCAGCAGTACCGCTACCGGCACCGCCACCGTCCACTTCGAGATCCGTTCTGCCGCCAAACGCATGACTCCCATCAGGGCGTTGCCCTGGACAATGCCTTGAATACCAGTCGATCGCCCTCGGGAGCGATGTCGACTTCGACGTCCTCGTCGGCAGAGAAATCACCACCGAGGATCCGCTCGCTGAGCGGGTCCTCGATCCAGCGCTGGATGGCCCGCTTGAGCGGCCTGGCGCCGAATGCAGGATCGTACCCCTGGTCGGCGATGAATGCCTGTGCTGCTTCGGTGAGGTGGAGATGATCTCCGATGCGCGCCCGCACGTCGCGGAGCAGTACGTCGACGATTCTGGCGATGTGCTCGCGGTCAAGCGGATGGAAGACGATCACTTCGTCGAGACGATTCAGGAACTCGGGATTGAAGACCTTGCCGAGTTCCTCCTTCACGGTCTCGCTCATCTCGTCGAACCGGCGCGAGCCGTCGCCGGAATGGAATCCGAGCGACTTGCCATGCATCAGGTCGCGGGCACCGACGTTCGACGTCATGATCACGACGGTATTCTTGAAGTCGATCACCCGGCCGTAGTTGTCGGTGAGGTGCCCCTCGTCGAGCACCTGGAGCAGCAGGTTGAACACGTCGGGATGAGCCTTCTCGATCTCGTCGAGGAGGACCACGCTGTAGGGCTTGCGCCGGATCGCCTTGGTAAGCGTTCCCGACTCCTCGTAGCCGACGTATCCCGGAGGTGCACCGATCAGACGGGAGACCGAGAACTTCTCCATGTACTCCGACATGTCGACGCGGATCAGCGCGGACGGATCGCCGAAGAGGAAGCGCGCGAGTGAACGGGCCAGTTCGGTCTTGCCTACGCCGGTGGGGCCGGAGAATATGAACGAACCGATCGGCCGCTTGGGATCCTTGAGGCCGGCACGGGACCGGCGGATCGCACGCGACACCGCCCTGATCGCCTCGTCCTGACCGATCACGTGCTCGTGCAGTTCCTCCTCCATGCGGAGCAGACGGGAGGCCTCCGCCTCCTGAAGGCTGGTCACCGGAATCCCCGTCCACCGGCCGATGATGAAGGCAATCGCCTCGGCATCGATCACCGGCCGTCGGGTCTGACGCTCCTGCTCCCATTCCTCGCGGACATGCCTGATCTGGTTGGAGACCTCGCGCTCGCGGTCGCGCAGGGCCGCAGCCTTCTCGAAGTTCTGGTCGCGGACCGCCTCTTCCTTCTCTACCGTGACGGCATCGAGCTGCGCCTGCAGTTCGCCCACTTCCGCGGGAGGATGCTGGGACGCCAGGCGGGCGCGTGCACCGGCTTCGTCGATCACATCGATCGCCTTGTCCGGCAGGAACCGGTCGGTGATGTATCGCTCGGACAGCTCGGTCGCTGCACGGAGCGTCTCGTCGGGGAACACCACCCGGTGATGCTCCTCGTACTTCGAGCGCAGCCCCTGAAGGATCAGCACCGTCTCATCGACCGACGGCGGATCCACCACCACGGTCTGAAAGCGCCGCTCCAGCGCCCCGTCCTTCTCGATGTACTTGCGGTACTCGTTGAGAGTCGATGCACCGACGCACTGAAGCTCGCCGCGCGCCAGCGCCGGCTTCAGCATGTTGGAGGCATCGATCGCGCCCTCGGCTGCGCCGGCACCGACCAGCGTGTGCAGTTCGTCGATGAAGAGAATCACGTTGCCGCCCTGGGCGATCTCGTTCATCACGGCCTTGAGCCGTTCCTCGAACTGCCCGCGGTACTTGGTGCCGGCAATGACCGCAGCCATGTCGAGCGAGAGCACGCGATGATTGCGAAGCACGTCGGGGCACTGGCCGTTGGCAACCAGCAGTGCCAGTCCTTCGACGATAGCGGTCTTGCCGACGCCGGGCTCACCGATCAGGACCGGGTTGTTCTTCTTGCGCCGGGCGAGGATCTCCATCACCCGCTCGATCTCGGTGGCGCGGCCGATCGTCGGATCGAGGGCACCGTCGGCGGCGAGCTGGGTCAGGTCGCGACAGAAGTGGTCGAGTGCCGGAGTCTTCGACTTCTTCTCACCCCTGGAGGAAACCGACTGCGGCGCTCCTCCGGCAGTCGCGCTGCTACGCTCGCGTGGCGGAGGAGGAGGTCCGGCGGGTCCGCCCACATCGCTGCCGAGGAGACGCAGGGTCTCGCTGCGGGCCTGCTCGAGGCTGATACCGCTGTCGCTCAGCACCGTGGCAGCAATCCCCTTCTCCTCGCGCAGCAGACCGAGCAGCAGATGCTCGGTGCCCACATAGGAGTGATTGAGATCGCGGGCCTCCATCATCGCCAGTTCGAGAACCTTCTTGGCGCGCGAGGTGTATGGCAGCTCCGGGCCGGTCGCGTTGGTAGACTTTCCCTTCTTGACGGACTCCTCGATCTTCTGCTGGAGTTCGTCGAGATCGGCACCCAGGTGAGTGAGCACCGCAGCCGCGACGCCTTCACCCTCCCGGATCAGCCCGAGCAGGATGTGTTCGGTACCGACGTACTCGTGATGCAGCCGCGCAGCTTCCTCGCGCGCCATCTGCAGCACCTTGCGTACCCGGTCGGTGAAGTTGTAGCCGTTCACTGTCCTAGCTCCTGTTCCAGCAGACGGCGGGTCAGGGTGGCCCGATGCACCGTCAGCATCTCGTCTCCGAGAGAGGTTCCGATTGCCCCGGCCAGGTGCGCTTCACGCCCCAGGACCAGCAACCGGTTCAGTGTCGCAACCGGCACGGAGGGAAGGATTCCCATCCCCACGCCCAGCCGCACTTCGCCCACAAGGACGATCAACTCCGCCTCGCCGAGCACTCTGGCGTGCCGGAGAGTACCCCAGGCACGCCAGAGCTCGTCCGCGAGAGTGACCCACTTCCGCTCACGGAGCCGTTCCCTGGCTGCGAGTTCGTGTCCCACGAACTCGCGGACCACCCGGTCGAGCAGGGCCACCAGGTCACCCTCATCCCGTCCCAGGGTGACCTGGTTGGAGATCTGGAAGAGTCCCCCGCGGGCCTCGCTGCCCTCCCCCTCGGCCCCGCGACATACCAGGCCGATTCGCTCGATCCCCGCGATCATCCGGGCGAACTCACCCGCGCGGACCAGCCCCGGAAGGTGGAGCAGGACCGAGGCCCTGAGACCGGTCCCGACGTTGGTCGGGCAGCTCGTAAGATAGCCGAACCGGGGGTGGAAGGCGAAGCAGATCCGCCTGCCGAGACCGACGTCGGCCAGCACCGCAGCACGCCAGGCAGCCTCCATATCCATACCCGACCGGAGCGACTGGATCCGGAGGTGATCTTCCTCGTTCACCAGTATCGACACCCCGTCCCCCACCCCGAGCACCGCTCCGGCAGCAGCGTTCGAAGTCGCCACCGGGACCGCCAGGGCGTTCGGTATCTGCTGAGACTCTGCCAACCCCTTCCGGGTCACCGGATCGAGTCGATCGAGCTGGAACCATTCGCTGTTCCGGAACTGGGGCAGGCCTCCGGCAGCCTCCTCCACCAGCCGGGCAACCGTGTCCCGCTCATCCGGTCCGTTCCGCCCGCAGAACCGGATGCCGGCAACGTTGCGGGCCAGACGTACCCGGCTCGACACCACGATCCCGCTATCGGGGCCGCTGCCATCCAGCCAGCTCAGCGGGAAGCTACCGGCCATCGCTTCCCCGGCTGGCCCTGATCGCGTCCCTGATAGCCGCAGCCTCCTCGAACGCCTCGGCGGCAATCGCTGCCCTCAGCACCGACTCCATCGCCGCAAGATCACCGGCCTGGCCATCCACTGCCGGATCGAGATAGCCTCTGCCCAGATGACGGTCACTGCCATGGAGCCTGACTGTCATCGACCGCAGCATCGCCCCGTAGTGTTCCCAGCATTCAGCGCATCCCAGACGTCCCGATGCCCGGACCGACGCCACGGTCGCACCGCAGCCCGGGCAGGGGCCGTGATCCGACAGTCCCTCGAACAGCGGCAGTTGACTGGCGCCCGCCTGCCCGCCGATCGCGGCTGCACAACCGGGGCACAGATGGAGGGTGCGCTCCCCGCTCTGAACACTGACCGCAGCTTCTTCGAAGTGACACTGCTCGCAGCGACGCACCATCAGACGGTTTCCATTTCCAGGCGCCCATCCCGCATCACCATGATCCGGTCGGCCATCGCCGCAAGATCATGGTCATGAGTAACGATCACGGTCGCGACTCCGGACTCGGATGCCATCCGCCTCAGCAGCTGGTGCAGCATGGCCGCATTCGGCGGATCGAGATTGCCACTGGGTTCGTCTGCCAGCAGCACTGCCGGGCGATGCACCACAGCCCGGGCCAGCGCCACCCGCTGCTGCTCACCGCCGGAGAGGAGAGTCACTCGATGGTCGAGGCGGGCACCGAGGCCAAGCTCCTCGAGAATCGGCATCGCGCGGTCACGGGCCTCGCGTTCGCCGATACCGGCGATGCGCAACGGCATCGCGACGTTCTCGACCGCAGTGAAATCGCGCAGCAGGTGGTGGAACTGGAACACGAAGCCGAGTCGTCGGTTGCGGAGCGCTGCAAGTGCCTCCTGATCGAGCGAGCGGTATGAGCGACCCTCGAGTTGCACGTCACCAGCATCGGGACGATCGAGTCCGCCGAGGATGTGCAGCAGCGTACTCTTGCCGGACCCGCTGGATCCCACGATCGCGACGAACTCGCCGCGATCGACGGCAAGGTCGAGATCGCGCAGAATCTCCAGCGCCGAGCCATCTCCGCCCAGGAACGTGCGGCCGATACCGGAACAGCGGAGAACCGCGGTGTCACTCATTCCGACCTCACCGCATCCACGGGCTGCAATCTGGCCGCCTGGCGGGCGGGGTGGATGGTCGCGATGATGGCCACCGCCACTGAAGCGAACGCCACCAGGGCAACGTCGAATGGATCGAGGCGGATCGGCAGGTGATCTATGAAATACACGCCCGGATCGAACCGGACCAGCTTCCAGTGATCGACCATCAGCGCTGCTGCCGTTCCCAGCACCAGGCCGATGAGCATTCCCACCAGGCCGACGATAGC
>CAZSPH010000024.1:24563-24909 GCA_964608715.1 uncultured Gemmatimonadaceae bacterium
GGAAGATTCTGGCAATGCCTCCGGGAGTCACACCCATCGCCTGAAGAATGCCGATCTCCCTGGTCCTGAACGCAACCACCATGGTCAGGGTACCGACGATGTTGAACGCCGCCACGAGGATGATGCAGAAGATCGCAACAGCCATTGCCTTCTTCTCCAGCTCCAGAGCGCCGAACAGCGATTCGTTCTGCTGCTGCCAGGTCTCGGTCCGGTAGGCGAAGCTGTCGAGGGTCGAATCGATCCGCTCGGCCACGACCCCAGCCTGCCACGGATCGGTCACTCTCACCGCGATCGTGGAGACGGCATCACCCAGCCCGGCGAAGCGTTGGGCGGTGACCCGGTCCAT
>CAZSPH010000025.1:0-24119 GCA_964608715.1 uncultured Gemmatimonadaceae bacterium
CCGAGTTCGTTCACCACATTCTGCACCCGCGAGCCCTTGAGGCCGACACAGGCGCCCACCGGATCGATCGCGTCATCGCGCGAGATCACCGCCACCTTGGTGCGGCTGCCCGACTCGCGGGCGATCGCGCGGATCTCGACGATCCCCTGCTGGATCTCGGGAACCTCGAGCTTGAAGAGCGCCTTGACGAAGAGCGGATCGGAGCGGGAAAGCACCAGCCGCGGCCCCTTCGGAGTCTCCTCCAGCCGCTTGAGCACGGCGCGGATCGAATCGCCCTGATGGAAACGCTCGCGATGGTTCTGATCGCGATAGGGGATGATCGCCTCGGCCTCGCGGAAGCGGTTCAGCATCAGCACGAACTTGCCGCGCTCGACCTGCTGGATCTCCCCCGAGAACAGCTCGCCCACCTTGTTGCCGAACTCCTCCCGGATCCGGTTGCGCTCGCCCTCGCGCACCCGCTGGATGATCCGCTGCTTGGCCGCCTGCACCGCCAGACGACCGAATGCCTCGGCCGGAACCTCTTCCTCGAGGACGTCACCGACCTGGAAATCCGGGTCTTCGAACTGCGCCTCGTCGAGCGAGATCTCGGCCGCAGGATCCTCCACCGCTGCAACCACCTGGCGCAGCCTGGTGACGGTGATGCCGCCCGTTACGTCGTCGACTTCCATCTCGAAGCGCACGGTTGGTCCGTACTTCTTCATCAGCGCAGCATGAATGCCGTCACGGAGCAGGTCGAGCAGCTCGGTGTGGTCCAGTTGCTTGGCGTTCGACAGCTCGCGGAATGCGGCCAGCATGTCAACCGGCGGTGTCGCCATCAGGATTCTCCAGCGTTTCCGCTCAGCAGAGCGGACCAGTCTATCACCAGCGTCGCCTCGCGAATCGTTTCGAGAGGGACCGCGACTTCGTTTCCGTCAATCTCCAGGACCACCGTTTCATCATCCGGAACCGCGACGATCACTGCCTCGCTGCGTCCCCGGCTTCCTGCGACCTTCACCCGTACCCTGCGTCCGACGAACCGCCGCCAGTGCTCCGGAAAGCGCACCGGGCGTTCGACTCCCGGCGAGGAGATTTCCATCGTCCAGCTCCCTGAAACGACCCCGGCTTCCTCGAGCTGCCGTTCCAGCGCCCTCGAAACCCGCTGACAGTCCTCGGTGGTCACACCGGAGCCGGGAGTGCTGCCACCGGCCCGGTCGATCCGCATCCGCACGAACTGCCGCGGGGGCCTGCCGCCAGTCGACAGATCCACCAGCTCGTAGCCGAGTTCCTCGACGGCCCGTCGCAACGCCGCAGTGGTAAGAAGATCCGACAACCGAAGGACTCCGTTACAGGGCAAGTCAGGAGTAAAAAAAATGCCGGGGGAAACCCGACACCTCGCGACCACCAGCAAGTTGCCCCAGCACTTGATGTTACCGCCCCGGGCCCCGCCAGTCAAGGGGTGACGGGGTCATCCGGCTACCGGGAAGCCCAGCCAGGCGACCATTCTCCCGTCCCTCCCACCGCTGCCACGATGGGAGTGGAACAGGTCCCGCTGACCCACCGTGCAGTGTCCGCTCACCGTGACCTCGGTGATTCCCAGCCCGGCCGCCTGGGCGGCCAGAACTCCCCGGATGTCGGCGTGCCAGGGCCCGCTTCCGGGCGACGGCAGTCCGAGCCCCTCCATCACCTCCCGACCGACCTCATAGGCCTCACCGGAAATCGCCACTCCCAGATGGGCCACCAGTTCGGACGGAGACACGCCGAAGTCCCGCTCCAGCCGGTCTACCGCCGCCGGGAGGATTCCGGCCGCAGTCCCCCGCCAGCCCGCGTGGAGCAGTCCGATCACCCGGCGCCCGGGGGCGATCAGGTAGACCGGGACACAGTCAGCCACCGAGACGGCCAGAACGAGTCCCTCCCGGTCGGTCAGGTGACCGTCGGCGTCGCCCAGGAGGTGGAGCCCCGGCCCGGGATCGCTGCGGTGCGCCAGGACCGTGGTACCGTGGACCTGGCGGGCCGCGACGATTCCGCGTGTTCCGCAAAGGGCCTCACCCAGAGCACGCCACCCGTCCAGGACTTCCCCGACCGGAGTCGTACCCCGAAGTCCGAGATCGAATCCGTCACCCTTCCCCGTGATTCCAGCCGCGACTCCGAACCGTTCAGCCCATCCCGGCACCGCCCACATGGGAACCCTGCCGGGAATGGGTACCTCACGCACCATCGTGTCGCTCCACCATGGCTCCTAGCGCCCGGAGTCGCGCCGCGATGTTCTGGTAGCCGCGCTCGATCTGGCCCACGTTGTGGATGGTGCTCTCGCCCTCGGCCGCCAGCGCGGCGATCAGCATCGCCATCCCGGCCCGGATGTCGGGTGACTCGACCGTTCCACCCCTGAGAGGTGCCGGGCCACTGATCACGACCCGATGCGGATCGCAGAGGACGATCCGTGCACCCATCCCGATCAGCTTGTCGACGAAGAAGAGTCGCGACTCGAACATCTTCTCGTGAATCAGCACCATCCCTTCGCACTGGGTGGCGACCACGATCGCGATCGACATCACGTCGGCCGGAAAGGCCGGCCACGGCCCATCCTCCAGCTTCGGGACATGGCCACCCAGGTCGGGGCGGATCCGCCGTTCCTGACCGGCATCGACTATCAGCGAATCCCCGCTGATCCGTGGCCTGACGCCCAGCCGCTCGAACCCGAGCAGGGTGCTGCGGAGATCGTCGGGGCGGACTCCCTCGATGGTCAGTGCCGAACCGGTGACCGCGGCGAGCCCGATGAAGGAACCGATCTCGATGTGATCCGGACCGATCGAGACATCGGCCCCGGAGAGCTGGTGTCCCCCCTCGATCACGTAGGTATTGCTGCCGATCCCCTCGATGGACGCTCCCATTGCAACCAGTGCCCGGGCTGTGTCCTGCACGTGCGGTTCGGCGGCGGCGTTCCGGAGAATGGTGGTTCCATGGGCCGCGGTCGCGGCCATCAGCGCATTCTCGGTACCGGTGACACTGGGCTCGTCGAGGAAGATGTCCGCTCCGATGAGTCCCCTGGGCGCAGTGATCTCGTAGCGGTCTCCCACCTCGACCGATGCGCCGAGACGCTCCAGTGCCAGGAAGTGGGTGTCCACTCGACGGCGGCCGATAACGTCTCCACCAGGAGGAGGAAGAACCACCTTGCCGAATCGGGCCAGCAATGGCCCGGCAAGCAGGATCGAGGCCCTGATCCTGGTGCAGAGAGCCGGATCGAGGGGACGCGGAGTCAGATCTGAAGCATCGATGACCACCACATCGGCCGCAGTCCATTCGACGGTCGCACCGAGATAGGTGATCAGCTCCAGCAGGGTCTCGACGTCCCTGATCCGTGGAACGTTCCGTACCGTGACAGGGCCGTCGGCGAGAAGAGTGGCAGCGATTACCGGCAGCGCGGCGTTCTTGTTGCCGGCGGGGCGGATGGTTCCGGAGAGTGTTCCTCCCCCTGTGACTACGTATCGTGGCGACATCGGCGAAAGCTCTCCGCAGCAGGAAGCCACCGCAAGGCGAGTGGCCGTTGATGTACCTTTCGAACCGGCGGGGGGCGACCCTGCGGAAAGGGGCAAGTACTGATGCAATCATGGGTTGGTCCTGTGGTGGCGATCGCACAGGCGATCATGGCCATCTGTGTGGTGGGAGTGGCAGTGGCCGTTCTGCTGGCGCTCAGGGAGGCGAAGGAGAAGAGCGCGGGGCTGGCACACGAGCTGGCCGAGATCAGGCGCGACCTCAGCCCCGCCCTCAAGGCGCTCAACCACCTGGGAGAAGCGGGCGCGGAAGTCGCGGAGCTGGCCCGGGACGAAGTCCGGGAGCTGGTGGATACCTCCCGCTCGCTGCGCCGCACCGTGTCGCGCGGGACCAGGCAGGTGGAACAGCGGCTGGCCGATTTCGATGCCCTGGCCGAGGTGGTCTACGACGAAGTGGAAGACACCGCCCTGAGTGCCGTCGCTACGATGCAGACTCTGCGCGATGGCAGCGGCATGATAGGCCAGCTTCGCAGAATGCTCCGACCGGGACGGCGTCGGCGCAGGTGATCCTCGCCGCATTTCTGCTGGTCGCGGCAGTGGGACTTCTCCTCCCCGACCAGCTTCTCGCCTGGACTCCCGGAACCCATGTGGTGCTCGGCGAGAGGATTCTTTCTTCCCTGTCGCTGCTGGCCCCGGCAGCAGCCGACCTGATCCGGGCCTACCCGCACGACTTCCTGTACGGGAACATCGCCGCCGACACCTCGATGGCGAAGAAATACGCTCCGGCGGATCGCCATCCGCACGCCTGGCACGTCGGCCAGGAGATCCACGACCTTGCTCCCACCGACGCACTCGCCGCCTTCGGACTGGGATATCTCGCTCATCTCGCTGCCGACGTCGTGGCCCACAATCATTTCGTCCCCCGCCAACTGGTCGTCACCAGCAGCACCAGGTCGATGGGGCACACCTACTGGGAGTCCCGGGTGGAGACGGCACTGGGTGATGCCGTGCCGCGGGCTGCCCGGGAGCTGATCAGACTCGATCACCGTCCCGCCGACGCTCACCTGGAACGGATCCTGTCTCCCACTCTCTTTTCGGTGAAGACCAACCGTCGCCTGTTCAAGAGCATGGTGCGGATCACCGATTCGAAACCCTGGCAGATGGGGATGCAGGTCGCCGCGGGACAGAGTCGCTGGGAACTCCCGGATGAGATGATCGGGGTACACCTCGACCGTGCGACCGACTACATCCGGCTGATTCTCAACGAAGCCACATCGCCGGTACACCAGTTCGATCCCAACGGTGAAGCGGCGATCATCCGGAGCAAGCAGGTCCGCCGCCAGGCACTCCGCAGCGTCCGCTCCCGCGACCGCGAGTGGGTCACGGCAATCGCCGACCGGCATTTCGGCCTGGACACCGCTCCTCCGATCAGGGCAGAGCTGCCGAGCGCTCCGCGACACCTCCCCGCACCTGACACCGACGCGACCGACCCGGCTGCCAACCGGTAGCGGGAGCCGGGCGTACCATCTTCAAGCCCCCCCGGCCGGGGGGAAGACGCTTCGTTGCCATCTTCCGGCTACAACTGACCTCCCATCGGAGACCGACCATGACCCGAAGCAACCGGAATCCCGACCGCCGCGAGGTGATCCAGATTGGCCTCGCCACCGGAGCAGGAATGCTCCTGGGCGGCAGGAAACTGTCCGCGATCGCCCCCACCACCCCTTCCCGCGCCCTGATCACCAAGCCGATCCCCAGCACCGGCGAACGGATCCCGGTGATCGGGCTGGGTACCAACAACTACAGCGTCGAAACCGAAGCCGACCTGGCGCCCAGGCGCGAAGTGCTGCGGAAGATGCCCGACCTGGGCCTCACGGTAGTGGACACCGCGCCGAGCTACGGTCGCTCCGAGCAGGTGATCGGCGATCTGGTATCGGAGATCGGCAACCGCGATCGCCTCTTCATCGCGACCAAGGTCACTGCGGCACAGAACGACGTCGCCCGCGGTACCGCGATGCTGGAGGAGTCGTTCCGCCGCCTCAAGGTGGACAAGGTGGAGCTGATGCAGGTGCACAATCTCAACGGCACTGCCGCGATGCTGCCTGTAATGCGCGAATGGCAGCAGGCCGGCAGGATCAAGTACATCGGCATCACCACCTCCAGCGACAACCAGTACGAAGGAATGATCGAGCTGATGCAGAACGAGAAGCTCGACTTCATCCAGGTCGACTATTCGATCGGCAACCGCAACGCCGCCGAGCGGATTCTCCCGCTGGCTGCTGATCGCGGCATGGCGGTGCTGCTCAACGTTCCGTTCGGCGGACGTCGCGGCAATGCGGTAGGCGTGATGGCGGGCAAGGAGCTGCCGGGCTGGGCTGCCGAGATCGGCTGCACGTCATGGGCACAGCTCTTCCTCAAGTACAACGTGTCCCATCCGGCGGTCACCTGCGCGATCCCGGGAACCACCCGCATGGAGCATCTCGAGGACAACGCTCGTGCGGCTCAGGGAGACCTCCCGGATGCCGCGATGCGTCGTCGGATCGAGGAAGTGTTCGACAACGCCTGACTCGACCCGACCGACAGGCGAAGAGGCCGACACCGTACCGGTGCCGGCCTCTGTCGTTCGTGCAGCAGACGGGGCTGCTAGCCGAGCCGCTCCCTGAGCAGCGGCTGGATCGCCTTGGGATCCGCCTTTCCCTTCGACTCCTTCATCACCTGCCCTACCAGGAACCCGATCAGCTTGACCTCGCCGCCCCGGTATCGCTCGACCTCAGCGGCGTTGGCGGCAATCACCGCGTCGACCCATGCGGTCATCGCGTCGTTGTCCCTGACCTGGACCAGTCCTTCCCGCTCGGCGACAGCGAGTGGTGCTTCATCCTGTCCGGCGATGATCGCGAAGATCCGTTTGGCCGCCTGGAGCGAGACCGTACCGTCGGCGACCAGTGCTGCCAGTTCCGCCACCCGGGCAGGTGCGACCGCGAAGCTGCCGCTTTCGTTGAATCCGGCCAGCGCTTCTCCCATCACCCAGTTGGCCGCAGCCTTGGGTTGCGCCCCGGCGGCGACCACCGCCTCGAAATAGGCAGCGATGTCGAGTTCCTGGGTCAGCACGCCGATGTCGTACTCCGGCAGTCCGAACTCCGTGGCGTACCGGGACCGGCGCGCAGCGGGCAGCTCGGGCACTTCACCCCGGCGCGCGGCGATCCATTCATCACTCAGGATCATCGGCGGCAGGTCGGGGTCGGCGAAGTAGCGATAGTCGTGGGCGTCCTCCTTCGACCGGATCGGCTTCACCTCACCGGTCGCGGCGTTGAAGGTGAGCGTCACCTGCTCCACCCGGCCACCGGATTCGATCAGTGCTATCTGCCGTTCGCGCTCGGCCTCCAGAGCCCGCTCGACATTGGCGAACGAGTTCATGTTCTTGACTTCGGCCTTGGTCCCCAGAGGCTCGCCCGGCTTGCGGACCGAGAGATTCGCGTCGACTCGCAGCGAACCCTTCTCCATCGAGCATTCGCTCACCCCGGCATATACCAGGATCTGCCGGAGCGTGGTGAGGTAGGCGCGTGCCTCTGCCGGCGAGCGGAGATCGGGACCACCGACTATCTCGGCCAGCGGCGTCCCGGCGCGGTTGAGATCCACCGCAGTCGCACCGGGAATCCGGTCGTGCAGCGACTTTCCCGCATCCTCTTCCAGATGGAGCCGGGTGATCGATACCGTGATCGCCCCACGGTCGGGCGATACCATCTCGAAACTGCCATCGGTAGCCAGCGGCTTGTCGAACTGCGAGATCTGGTAGCCCTTGGGCAGATCGGGGTAGAAGTAGTTCTTGCGGGCAAAGACCGAGAGCGGATGGATGGTGCAGCCCAGCGCCATCGCGCCGATGGTGCCGAGCCGGACGGCCTCGGCATTCGGAACCGGCAGCGCACCCGGAAGACCGAGGCATACCGGGCAGACCACGGTATTCGGATCTTCGGCGTAGGAGGTACGGCAACCGCAGAACATCTTCGTGCGGGTGGCGAGCTGGACGTGCACTTCCAGGCCGATCACTGTTTCCCAGGTCATCAGCGGACCTCCGCCTTTCCGTCGAGCGACGACTCCAGACAGCGCGCAGCCGTGATCATTGCGGCTTCACCGAAGTACGGTGCAATCAACTGCCCGCCGATCGGGAGCCCATCATCGCGACCCACCGGTACCGACATCGCCGGCACACCCGCGAGCGAGGCGGGACAGACGAAGACGTCGGCGAGGTACATCTGCACCGGGTCCGAGAGTTTCTCACCGGCCTTGAAGGCCGGCGTCGGCGTGGTTGGCGTGAAGAGCAGATCGACTCCGCTGGCGAAGACGTCGGCGAAGTCCTGCACGATCCTGCGGCGTGCAGCCTGCGCCCGGCGATAGTACTGGTCGGCGTACCCCGCGCTCAGCACGAAGGTTCCCACCAGAATCCGGCGCTGCACCTCAGGGCCGAAACCTTCGCCTCGCGTCGCGCGATAGAGAGCCCGGAGATCACCCTCCGGACCGATCCGCCGCTGGCCGTAACGCACTCCGTCGTAGCGCGCGAGGTTGGCCGCAGCTTCAGCCGGATTGACCACGTAATAGGTAGGTACCGCGGTGCCGGTCGCCGGCAGCGAGACTTCCCGGATCTCGGCGCCAAGTTCGCGGAACCGCGCAATCGCGCGATCGCACCCGGCCCTGATACCTGGATGCAGGTCAGCCGGGAAATACTCCTTCGGGATGCCGATCACTACGCCCCGGAGATCTGCCGACGGCTCCGGCAGCACCAGCCCCGGTTCGGCAACCGTGGTGGCGTCACGCGAGTCGTGACCCGAGATCGCGGCGAGCAGCGAGGCCGCATCATCGACCGTGGTCCCGAAGGTCGAGACGCAGTCCAGCGAAGAACCGAAGGCCACCAGTCCGAAGCGCGACACCCGACCGTAGCTCGGCTTGATCCCTACGATGCCGCAGAAGGCGGCCGGCTGCCTCACCGAGCCGCCGGTCTCCGAGCCGAGCGCGGCCCGCACTGCACCGGCAGCGACCAGAGCGGCCGACCCGCCACTCGATCCGCCCGGAACGAGGTCGTGGTCGATCGGATTGAGCACCCTGCCATAGGCCGAGTGTTCGGTGGATGAGCCCATGGCGAACTCGTCCAGATTCGCCTTGCCAGCAGGCAGGGCGCCGGCAGCGCGAAGGCGCGTTACCACGGTGGCCTCGAACGGCGAACGGTAGCCGGCCAGAATCTTCGAGGCACAGGTGGTCGGACCGCGAAGTGTCGCGATGTTGTCCTTGACCGCCACTGCCATGCCGCTGAGTGGTCCGTGATCGGAGGCATCGAGCAGGGCGGCCTCGGCTTCCAGGTCCTCGCGTGACCAGTGGAGCAGAGCATTGAGTACCGAAACCCGCTCGAACTCGGCGGCGGTGCGGCGTGCCAGTTCGATTGCGCTCATTCCTCACCCATCCCGCCCAGACGCGGCACACTGAAGAAACCGTTGCGGAAGTCCGGAGCGATGTCGGCCACCGGCACCGCCAGCGGGGTCGGATTCACCACATCCTCGCGCAGTGTGAGCCTGGCCGGCCCGATCACCACCGGTTCACCGGCCGTACCATCGTCACCGAGTTGTCCCACCAGTTCGACGATACGCTCCAGCTCCGAGGCTAGTCGCCCGAGCTGTTCCTCGGGGACGGCGAGTTCAGCGAGCTTCGCCACATGTCTGACTTCGTCAGGTCCGATCTTCATGCGCTCTCCCAGTCCCGTTCCAGGCCCGCGAAGGCCACCACCAGTTGCTTGACCCCGATATCCTGATCATCGAATGCTACCGTCACCTTGAGGTCACGTCCGGCTCCACTCACGGTGGTAATGCTCCCGGACCCGAACCGCCGATGACGGACCCGCTCGCCGGGACGGTAACGCGGCGCATCCTGATTCTCGACGCCGGAGTTCTCCGGTTCCATCCGGTTGGTGCGAGGCACCGTGACCGGTCGGCGACCGCTACTGTCGCTCGCACCACCACGAGCGGAGGTACCACTGCGACCTCCCCACGACGAAGGTGTCCTGACTGCTCCCCAGTCACTGCCTCCCCACCCCGAACGGATGCTGCCGGCAGCGAACGAGGTCCGCTGCTCGTCCACCAGATCCTCGGGCAATTCCTTCAGAAACCGCGATGGCGATCCGGGCATGAGCTGACCGCCCCGCCGTCGCGACCGGGCCCAGGTCATCGCCAGAGCATCGCGTGCCCGGGTGATTCCCACATAGCAGAGCCGCCGTTCCTCCTCCAGACCGTCGGCAGATTCGAGCGCGCGGGCCAACGGGAACAGGCCATCCTCCATGCCCGCCAGTACTACCAATGACCATTCAAGTCCCTTGGCGGTGTGCAGCGTCATCAGTGTGACACCCTCCTCACTGCCCGCCGAGTTGTCGACGGCGGAAAGAAGGGCCGACTCCGCGAGGAAGCGGGCCAAGGGTGTGCCGGTCTCCTCCTCATCGGGACTGATCACCTCCGACCACTCCGCCGCTCCGGCAATCAGTTCCCGGACGTTCTCCCAGCGATCGGCGCCCTCGGGCCCTTCGGTCATCAGCAGGGCCTCGTAGTCCAGTACCGTGACCAGTTCCTCGAGAATCGTCGCCGGGGCCGATTCACCCACCCGCGCGCGCACGGCACCGAGCAGTCGCCCGAATGCAGACAACGTGGTGCGCACATTCGGCCGCATGCCGGGAATCATCTCGGCGCGTTCAGCGGCAGCCAGCAGCGAGATTCCCCAGGCACGCGCCTGGTCGGCAAGTTCGGTCAGCGCCGCCGGCCCGATTCCGCGACGCGGGACTCCGATCGCACGATAGAACGCTTCCCCATCATCCGGATTGGCAAGAAGACGCAGATAGGCAACCAGATCCTTCACCTCGCGCCGATCGTAGAACGAGATCCCGCCGACTATCCGGTATGGCACTCCGCCGCGACGGAGAGCATCCTCCAGTGCCCGCGACTGCGCATTGGTCCGGTAGAGCACTGCGGCGGACCCGTAGCCGATTCCGTCCCGGTCTCTGCGGGAGAGTTCCCGCGCGATCCACTCTGCCTCGTCGCGTTCATCGGAAGCGGCCAGGACGGTGATCATCTCGCCACCGGGGCGCTCGGTCCGGAGTGTCTTGCCGAGACGACTGCGGTTGCGGGAAATCACGGCGTTGGCGGCCGAGAGAATCGGCCTGGTGGAACGGTAGTTCTCCTCCAGCCGGATCACCTCGGTCACGCCGAAGTCGCGCTGCAGCGCGTTGATGTTGCCGACATCCGCTCCGCGCCAGCCGTAGATCGCCTGGTCGTCGTCACCCACTGCGAAGACGTTGCGGTGTCGGGCACCGAGCATGCTGATCAGCTGGTACTGCGCCCGGTTGGTATCCTGGAACTCGTCCACCAGGATGAAGTCGAACCGCCGCTGCCAGCGTTCCAGCACATCGGGGTTGTCGCG
Source organism: uncultured Gemmatimonadaceae bacterium (assembly GCA_964608715.1). Taxonomy (GTDB): domain Bacteria; phylum Gemmatimonadota; class Gemmatimonadetes; order Gemmatimonadales; family GWC2-71-9; genus Palsa-1233. The sequence continues at coordinate 10,911 of CAZSPH010000025.1, forward strand.
GAAGAGCGCCAGCGGATGGAGCATCAGGTCGTCGAAGTCCATCGCATTCGAATTGCGCAGCGCCTGCTGCAACGCGACGTACACGTCTGCCGCCACCCGGACCACCGGATCGCCGGGGGCGGAGCGCTCCAGATCCTGGGCGGTCTGCATCCGGTTCTTGGCGTTGGAGATGATTCCCTGGATCGCCCGTGGCGGATAGAGCTTCACCGGATGGTTGCGCTCCTCCAGGATCCGCTTGATCAGCGAGAGTGAATCATCCTGATCGTAGATCGTGAACTGCCGCTCGAATCCGATCCGCCCCGCCTCCCGCCTGAGCAGGCGGGCAGAAAGCGAGTGGAAGGTCCCGATCCAGAGGCCGGTGGGGTCGCGGTCGAGCATGTGCCCGATCCGCTCCTTCATCTCACCGGCCGCCTTGTTGGTGAAGGTCACGGCCAGGATCCGCTCGGGAGCGGTTCCGGTCACGGTAATGAGCCGGGCAATCCTGGTGGTCAGCACCTTCGTCTTGCCGGACCCCGCTCCGGCCAGTACCATGATCGGCCCTTCGACGTGCATGGCCGCCTGGCGCTGTGCCTCGTTCAGTCCGACCAGCAGTTCATCAGTTCCGTTCAATTCGTCTCCACCTGCGGAAAGCGCATCAGAAAGGTCGTTCCCTTCTCCGCCGGTTCGAGGGAGAGAGTGCCGCCATGGCCCTCCTCCACCACCCTGCGGGCCAGTGCCAGGCCGATTCCCCAGCCACCCCGCTTGGTAGTGATCCCCGGTTCGAAGAGAGTTCGCCTGATCTCGCGCGGGATGCCTGGTCCGTCGTCAGACACCCGGGCAGTCGCACCGGAGCCTCCCATGTCGATGGTCACTCTGATGGAACCGCCGCGCCCCTGCAGCGCATCGATGGCATTCTTCACCAGCGTCTCGAAGGCCCACTCCAGCAGCACAGGGTCGCCGGCGACCATCGGTCCGCTGCCCGGCGACTCCAGTTCCAGCGTTATCGCGTTGGCGTGCCGCGGCAACCGCGCCCTGAAGTAGGTCACCACCCGTTCAGCCACCGCGCTCAGCGCCACCGGGTCACGCCGGGCGGGATTGCCGATCCGCTCGAACCGCTGCGCCACCCGCTGCAGCCGCTCAGCGTCGGCATCGAGATGCGGCACCAGCTTCACCGGTGGCATGGTCTCACCGCGAAGCTGTTCGATCCATCCCTGCAGCGAGGTGAGCGGGGTGCCCATCTGGTGAGCCGCTTCGCGGGCCATCGAGAACCAGAGCCGGTCACGACGGGCGTGGGTGGCATTGCGATAGGCAACCCAGCCGACTCCGACCATCACCAGCAGCGTCAGCAGTTGCAGCGCGGCGATGGTGCGGAGGATGCTCGCCGTGGGCACCGGGCCGAAATGGATCATTCCGCCGACAGTCTGGATCGGCGGGTTGGCACGATCCAGTTGGGCAACGTAGTCGCGCACTGCCCGGGACGTGTCCGCTGCAGCGAAAGGCAGATTGGCCTGTGCCAGCACCCGGTCCTGGCCGTCGGTGATCACCAGGGGAATCCCCAGTTCGCGGATTCCCTCACCCAGGTCCTGGAGGCTGCTCACCGCTGAATCCGGATCGATCAGCCCGGTGTAGACCACTGCGTACAGGCGCGATGCCGTGCTGGCCTGATCCTGGAATATTCGCGCCACGTAGGCACTCACGCCGATCGACAGGGCGGCCAGTACCGCCACCAGACCGAGTGCAGCAGCCGGCGCAAAGCGCCGGATCCCCTTTACCTCAGGATGGTGCAAGGCGGTCGGTACCGACGTACGGTACCAGTGCCGGCGGCAGCATGACCGAGCCGTCGCGCTGCTGGCCGTTCTCGAGCAGCGCGATGATGGTCCGGGGGAACGCCACACCGGACGCATTCAGAGTGTGAACGAACTCCGGCTTGGCGCCGGGTTCGGGACGGTAGCGGATCCCCGCCCTGCGGGCCTGGAAGTCGGTGAAAGTGCTGGCACTGGATGCTTCCAGCCAGTTGCCTACTCCTGCTGCCCAGACCTCCAGATCGAGGGTGCAGGCACTCGCGAAACCGGTGTCACCCGCGGCCAGCGCGAGAACCCGGTAGGGAATCTCCAGCAGTTGCAGCACCTTCTCCGAGTGGGCGGTGATCCGCTCATGCTCAGCCGTCGAGTCTTCCGGTCGACAGATCCGCACCAGCTCGACCTTGTCGAACTGATGGACCCGGATCAGACCGCGGGTATCCTTGCCGTGCGCTCCGGCCTCACGCCGGAAGCAGGGAGTCCAGGCGACCATTCCGAGCGGCAGTGTCGCCCCGTCCAGAATCTCACCGGCGTGGATATTCGTGAGCGGTACTTCCGCAGTCGGAATCAGGTAGAGACTGTCACGTTCGCTGGCGTACAGCTCGTCCTGGAACTTCGGCAACTGGCCCGTGCCACGAGCCGAGGCCTCGTTCACCAGGTAGGGAGGATGGACCTCCAGATAGCCATGCTGCTCGACATGGAGATCGAGCATGAAGTTGGCGAGACCCCGCACCAGACGCGCACCACTGCCGGTGAACAGCGGAAAGCCGCTGCCGCTGATCCTCGCACCCCTGGCAAGATCGAACAGCCCCAGCGCCTCGCCGATTTCCCAGTGGGGCTTCGGCTCGAAATCGAACTCCGGTGCGGTGCCCCACGTGCGGACGACGGCATTGGCCTCCGGACCACCCTCGGGGGCGCCGTCGAGCACGAAGTTGGGAATCGCCAGCAGGTGCCCTTCCAGCAGCACTTCCACGTCGCGGAGGTCGTCCTCCAGCGACTGCTGACTCGCGGCACGCTCGGCCAGCAACTGCTGCAACCCGGAGACATCCTCACCGGCCTGCTTCCGTCGACCGAAGTCCCGGCTGGCGGCGTTTCTCTCGGCACGCAGACGCTCGACCTCGAGAAGCAGAGCCCGCCGGCGCTCGTCGAGTTCGACCGCGCGATCGAACTGCTGGATCGCATCCTGGTCACCGCGACGGGCGAGCTGGCTCCGCGCCGCGTCAGGATCCTGCCGTAGGCGCTTGGCGTCGATCATCTGTCCGTCTCAGTCCTCAGGAATGCCTGGTGCCAGCGATCGGTACCCACAGTTGAGATTGGCCATCACCTTGAGCTTAACGGTGCCCTGGGTCGCGTTCAGCTCCAGCACTTCGAGTTTGGCGTACTGCGGCACGCCGTAACCGTAGCAGACCCGGGAGCGCGCCACGATCACGTCACCGACGCCGATCTGGAGCGAGTCCGTGGTCAGGTAGCCGCCGGTCGGCGGATTGATCAGCGCATCGAAGGCAAGCGTCGACTTCTGGATGCCAGGATCGGCCGAGGAAGTGCCGAGGCCGATGGCGCCGAGCCCTGCCAGCATGGGCCGTCCGTCTGCCACGAGGTAGACGAAATCGAAGCTGGTGGACTGGTCGGTCCGCACCACCCGTCCATCGGGAATGGAATAGGCGGAGGGAACGGATACCGGAGTGCCGATCAGCGCACCCAGGGTCACCGTATCGACACGGTTCGCAAAATAGGCGTCCGGCAACAGGTTGTCGGAACAGCCGGCGGAGACGAAGGCAAGGACGAGCGGCAATAGACGCAATGACATCCGGTAAGGTTAGATCACCGGTGCCCGCGCTGCAACCCGGTCGGATTGCTTGACTTCCAAGACCGGAACGCTCTAGCTTCGCGCCATCACCATCGTCCTCACCAGGAGTCGTTCGATGCCACCACTCAGGGAGCTGATCAACGGCCTGGCCGGACGCCCCGGGGTATCGGGAGCTCTGGTCGTGAGTGAAGAGGGACTGGTAGTGGAAGCGTCGCTGCCGACACCGGTCGACCCCGATACCACAGCCGCACTGGCAGTTACCGCCCTCCGGGCGATGGATTCTCTGGGTGGCACCCTCGGCCAGGCCGGAACCGGCGAGCTGGTGGCCTCCTTTCCTTCCTCGACTGCGGTTCTCCGGCGGCTGCCGAGCGGTGCGCTGCTGGTGGTAGTTGCTGCAGACGGTGCCGATCTGGGCGAACTGCTTCACGACCTCCGGCGTCACGGCCCCGCTCTGGCAGGACTGGCGTGAGCCGATCCTGGGGTGTGCTCCTGGCCGGTGGCTCCGGCTCGCGTTTCTGGCCGCTGTCCTCTCCCCGCTCGCCCAAGCAGTTGCTGCCACTGGCAAGCGCCCGGTCGACCGCGGAGGATGCCGTCGACCGGTTGACCGGTTTCATCCCACCCGAACGACTGCTGGTGGTTACCAGCGCTGCCCTGGCCGAGCGTCTGCGGGAACGGCTGCCGATCCCGTCCGAGAACTACCTGATCGAGCCGCGGGCTGCCGGTACCGGACCGGCGCTGGCATGGGCGACGACAGCCATCGGCCTCAGGGATCCCGGTGCCGTGGTCCTCTCGATGCACGCCGATTGGGCAGTACGGGACGGCAATGCCTTCGTTGCCACTGCCGCCACCGCTATCGACGCAGCCGAACGCCATCACCGTCTGGTCACGGTCGGGATGGTTCCCTCGCGACCCGAGACCGGCTTCGGCTACATCATTCCCGGTCAGCGCCTGGACGGCGCAGCCTCCGCTGTGGAACGCTTCGTCGAGAAACCGGACGCCGCGACGGCCCTCGATCTGATGGCTGCCGGAGCGCTGTGGAACAGCGGCCTCTTTGCCTGGCGGACCGAAGACTTCGAACGTGAGATCGCGGCACACACTCCGGAAATCGCCCCCTTTCTCCCGATCCTCCAGGCCGGCGATCATCAGCGATTCTTTGATGAAGTGCGCGAAGTCTCGATCGATGTCGGCCTCCTGGAACGCAGCGGTGCCGTGGCCGTGGTGGCCGGCGACTTCCCCTGGGACGACATCGGCACCTGGGAAGCGCTTGCCCGGGTGCGCCCCCGGGACCGGCGCGGCAATACCGTCCACGGACCGGTGACTCTGGTGGACTGCAGCGACTGCATAGTCTGGAACGACGGACCGCCGATGGTTCTGTCCGGCGTGAACGACCTGGTGGTAGTCCATGCCAACCAGCGGACCCTCGTCCTCGATCGGGCCCGTGCGCCCCATCTCAAACTGACTCTCGATTCGATTCCCGCCGAAGTGCGGAATCTGGAATAGAATGATCAATATCCATCTGCTGGAACCTGGTGCTCCTGGCGCCCCCTGGGCTCCCTTCGCGGGAACGACCCCGATATCCGAACTGCGTGCCGGCGGGTGGCGACTCCGCGAGCGCTGGGCAATCGCACTTGGCGGCACTCCGGTCGGTGCGATTGCGGACGGAACCATCGCCTCGGTACCGGATGGAATTGCAGTGACCGGCTCCGATGCCATCAGCGGTCCGGCATGGGTGGTGGACGCGACCTTTGCCCCTCGACTCCCGATGCGGGCTGTCGGTAGCGCCAGGCGGCTTCTCCACGCCGGCAAGGCAGTCGCCTGGCGACTGGACCCGGGCGAGAAGTGGACCGGTCGGCACGACAATGGCGACGGCATGGTGGTCGACGGGCTCCCCCTCAGAGGGGCGTTCGACCTGATCACCGCCCTCGAACGCTTCCTCTTCTCGGACACCCTCGCCGCACTGGATGGCAACTCCGATCCGGTACCAGCCGGTGTCCATGTCCTCGGCAATTCCGAAGCCCTGCTGATCCGGGGAGCCGAGATCGAACCGGGGGTGGTGATCGATGTCCGCAGCGGTGCGGTGATTCTCGAACCGGGTGTAACCGTGCGCAGTGGCAGCCGTCTCGAAGGTCCACTATGGCTTCGCGAGAAGACCGTCGTCTCCGGTGGCCAGCTCCGCCAGGTGAGTGCCGGCCAGCAGTGCCGCCTCCACGGCGAAATCGCCTCATCGGTATTCACCGGCTACGCCAACAAGAGTCACGACGGCTTCATCGGCCACTCGGTGGTCGGCGAATGGGTCAACCTCGGCGCCGGAACGATCACGTCGAATCTCAAGAACACCTACGGCGAAGTGCGGCTCGACATCGGAACCGAACGGATCGCCACGGGACGCACCAATCTCGGATCGCTGATCGGCAATCATGCCCGGACTGCGATCGGAACTCTGCTCCCCACCGGCTGCGTGGTCGGAGCAGGTGCCAACCTCCTCGGTGGTCCTCGCACGAACAAGTACGTCCCGCCATTCTCATGGGGAGACTCCGGCGAGAAAGTCGGTCGTGAACAGTTCCTGACCACTGCTGCCAGAGTGCTGCCGCGCCGCGATGTGGCTGCCACTCCGGAAGTGCTCGAACTGCTCGGCACACTCTACGACAGGTGCGGAAGCTGACCCGGCTGGTCGTTCTCGGCTCGGGAAGCAAGGGCAACTCCTTTGCCCTGATTCACGGGGAAGCGATCCTGCTGATGGATGCCGGCTTCCCCGCACGGGAACTGGAACGGCGCCTCACTGCGGCCCGGCTCGATCCGGCCGCAGTGGTGGCAATCGCAGTCACCCATGAGCACGGAGATCACTCGACCGGAGCAGTCACCTTCGCCCGACGCCATCGGGTGCCGGTGAGTGCTTCTCCGGGCACCTGGCGGGCAATGACCGGCGGACGTGAGAGGTGTGAGTGGTTACCACTGGGCAGCAGAGGAGCAGTCGAAATCGGTCCGTTCCGGCTCGACGGCTGCCCCACTCCGCACGATGCAGCAGAGCCACTGGCGCTCGGCGTCACGCTGCCCGACAGCACGACGCTGGCGCTGGCCACCGACGTCGGAACGATCACCCAGGGCCTCAGGTGGTTCCTGAGAGACCGGCACTGTCTGATCATCGAGGCCAACCACGATCCGGTAATGCTGCGGGAGAGTGACTATCCAGTGGTGGTCAAGGATCGGATCGCCAGCAACGACGGCCATCTCTCCAACCATGCCTGCGCCGCCCTGCTCACCGAGCTGCACCACCCGGAACTGCACCTGGTGGTACTGGCCCACCGGAGCAGGCGCTGCAACACCGCCGGGATCGCCGAGTCGACCATCCGCACCGCCCTTGCGGGAACCGGGTTCAAGGGCGAGTTGCATCTGGCTGAACAGGAGGGCCCGATGCCGGCCGTAACCATACCTGGGCCGGTCCAGAGCCTTCTCCAGTTCCAGGAATAGCGCCCCGGGATTGGCCTGATATTTGCTCATCAGGAAGTGATCAGACGTCGGTCCATTCCATTCTCACTCGATGCCGGAAACCCGGAGACAGCAGGTACCCGCCCGATGAATCTCTTCGTTGCCCGCCAGCCGATCTTCGACTGCGAGCGCCGGGTGGTGGCGTATGAACTGCTGTTCCGCAGCAGCACCGACAACCGCTTCGACGGCACCGACACGACTTCCGCGTCCCTGCAGACTCTCGACACCACTCTGCTGGGCTTCGGCCTCGAAACACTGCTGGGAAACAGCCTCGGTTTCTTCAACGCTTCGCAGGCGCTGCTGGTGGGCGAACACTGGCGCGTCCTCCCCCCCGCCTCGACCGTCATCGAGGTGCTGGAGGTGGTCGAGCCGGATGCCGAGATCGTACGGTCCTGCCGCACAGCACGTGAGTCCGGTTACCGGATTGCGCTGGACGACTTCGTGTACCGGCCCGAATACGAAGAACTTCTGTCCCACACCGATTACGTCAAAGTCGACTGGCTCGCTACGGACCCGGAAGAGCGCCGCTCCATCGTCGAGCGGATGGCTCCGCGCGGCATCACGATGCTGGCCGAGAAGATCGAGACCTACGATGATTTCCGCGAAGCGCAGGCTGCGGGGTACGGCCTCTTCCAGGGCTATTTCTTCTGCAAGCCGGAGGTAGTCTCGACCACGCAGGTACCGGCTTCGCAGGCCAGCCTCGCCAGGCTGATCGCCGAGGTCAACCGCCCCGAACTCGACTTCGATGCGGTGGAGGCGATCATCCGGCAGGAGGTCGCTCTGTCGGTCAAGCTGCTGCGGTACCTGCGATCTGCAGGTCTGGGATGGCGGCACGAAGTCAATTCGATCAGCCAGGCGCTCCGGGTACTCGGTACCAGGGAAAGTCGTCGCTGGGCCTCCCTGGTGGCCTGCGCGATGATGGCCGAGGACAAGCCGAAGGCGCTGGTGACGACCTCGCTGACCCGGGCCCAGTTCTGTGAGGAGATCGGCAGCAGGGTCCCCGGGATCAACGCCCAGAACGACCTGTTCCTCGTGGGGCTGCTGTCGACGCTCGACGCCCTCCTCGACCGGCCACTGCCTGAACTGCTTGAGAAGATGCCGCTGGCCAGCGAAGTCACCTCGGCGCTGCTCGATGGCGAGGGACCGATGGGAAGCTGTCTCGCCATGGTGATGGCCTATGATCGAGGCGACTGGGCACGGGTGGATACCCTCATCGCCGAGACCGGCATCGAACCGGGAGTGCTTCCGGTCGCGTATCAGAAGTCCGTTGCCTGGGTGGGAGGTCTGATGATCGATGCGCCTGAGGCAGTGGCGACAGGCGACCAGCCGGAACACTGACTTGCGCAATCCGGAATATGGGAGATCTTGAAGGCGGCAGTTTTCTCCCTCTCAACCCGGAGCAGTGCAATGGATCTGACCACTCTGCTGGTGCAGCTCGCAGCAGGCGTCATTGGCGGCAACGCCGCCGGCGCCGCCAATCCCAAGACCAAGGCCCTCGGCCCCGTGATCACCTCGGTACTCGGTGCGCTCGGAGGACTCGGGGGCGGCCAGCTCCTGGGGCCGATGCTGACCGACCTGATCGGTAACGCGATCGTGGGCTCTGCCGGCAGCGCCGGAATAGTGGGGGCGATCCTCCCGCTGATCGTCGGAATGCTGAAGAACAAGACAGCATGACCTCCCGGGACGGCGGGTGGCCAACGATCAGCGGCGGCCCGCCAGATCCCTCCGCACTGTCAGTTTCTTCCCCTTGATGGTGGTCGCCCGGAGCGCCTTCACCACCTTGTCGACCTCCTCCTCCGGCAGTTCCACCAGCGAGAAACGCTCGGTGATCTCGATTCCACCGATCACCTGGGCCGGAACCCCGGCCTCGTTGACGATCGCACCGACGATATCGGTCGGCCTGAGCTTCTGCTTCTTCCCGGCACCGATGTAGATCCGGGCCATCCCGCTCGACTGTTTCCGGCCACCACCCTCGCGCTTTCGTCGCGTTGCTTCATTCCGTTCGGAGGCGGGAGTGCTCACCTCGAGTACGGTATCCTCGTCCGGATCGGCGGTACCATGCATCTGCTCGTGAGCCAGCCGGATCGCCGCCATCGCGATCTCCATCGGATCGTGTTCACCGGCCAGTGCCTCCACCACAACCCGGTACCGATCATTCCCGCCACCTTCCAGCGCTTCCCTGATCGCCGCACCGGTAAGACCGAGCCTCCGCGCCTGGACATCATGTACAGTCGGCACCTGCTGCACCTGGATCCGTTGACGGGTCATCCCTTCGATGTTGCGCAGGAATCGGTGCTCGCGCGCCTCGACCAGAGTGACTGCCACACCCTCGCGCCCAGCTCTTCCGGTCCGCCCTATCCGGTGGACATAGGTCGCCGGCGAATCAGGCAGGGAGTAGTTGATGACGTGCGAAAGGATGTCGATGTCGAGGCCGCGCGCCGCCACATCGGTTGCCACCAGCAGGTCCACCGTTCCGGCCCTGGTCCGCTTCATCACCCGATCGCGCGCCTCCTGCGACATTCCGCCGTGCAGCGCCTCGGCACGGTAACCCCGGCCACCCAGCGTCTCGGTGAGCGTATCGACATCGGTCCGGGTACGGCAGAAGATCAGCGCCAGTGTCGGCGTCTCCAGATCGAGCACCCGGACCAGCGCTTCGACCTTCTGGCTGCGGTTGACGAGATAGGCCGCCTGTCGAACGCGCGGCAGAGTTCCTGCCGAACTGCTGTCGCCGGCAATCCTGATCCTGACAGGGTCGGTGAGATGGCGCTCGGCGATCGCAGCGATCCGGGGAGGGAGAGTCGCCGAGAACAGCGCGGTCTGCCTGACCTTCGGTGCCGCATCGAGAATCGCTTCCAGCTCGTCGGCGAACCCCATGTCGAGCATCTCGTCCGCCTCGTCCAGCACCACCGACACCAGGCCGGAAAGGTCCAGCGTACCACGGCGGATATGATCGAGTGCTCTCCCCGGCGTGGCAACCACCAGGTGAACTCCACGACGGAGAGCCCGGATCTGCTGGTCGAAGGCCTGCCCGCCGTACACCGGTATCACCGACGTACCGAGTCCCTTGCCGTACTTGTGGGCAGCATCGGCTACCTGCATGGCCAGTTCACGGGTGGGCACCAGCACCAGCATCGCCGGCCGCTGCGGCACTGCGGCAACTCCGGCCAGCCGCTGCAGCAGCGGCAGCGCAAAGGCTGCGGTCTTGCCCGTTCCGGTCGCAGCCTGCCCGAGCAGATCGTGACCACGGAGCAGTGCCGGAATCGCTTCCTGCTGGATCGGGGTCGGTTCCTCGTAGCCGAGGCCGGTGAGCACGTCGACCAGTCCGGGCACCAGGCCGAGTGATTCGAAGGAGGTCAGATGGCCCCCGAAACCGGCGCGCCGGTAGCTGCCCGCAGCTCGTCATGGGTCACACCGGGAGCAAGTTCCACCAGCGACAGCCCCGGACGTCCGGCGGCATTCACGTCGAGCACCCCGAGGTCGGTGATGATCCGGTGCACCACGCCCCGCCCGGTAAGCGGCAGGGTACAGTGAGGCAGGATCTTCGGCTCCCCCTTTGCAGTGTGCTCCATCAGTACCACCACCCGTTTCACCCCGGCCACCAGATCCATCGCGCCTCCCATTCCCTTGACCATCTTTCCTGGAATCATCCAGTTGGCGAGATCGCCTGTTTCGGATACCTGCATCGCGCCGAGGATCGAGAGATCGATGTGTCCACCGCGGATCATCGCGAAGGAGTCCGCCGATGAGAAATAGCTGGTAGTGGGAAGTTCGGTGACCGTCTGCTTGCCGGCGTTGATCAGATCGGGATCCTCTTCCCCTTCCCAGGGGAACGGTCCCATGCCGAGCATGCCATTCTCCGACTGCAACTGCACCGTGAGTCCCTCGGGGATGTAGTTGGCCACCAGCGTCGGGATCCCGATACCCAGGTTCACGTAGAAGCCATCCTCGATTTCTCGGGCAGCGCGGGCCGCCATCTCGTCACGATTCCAGGCCATCAGGAACCTCCCTTCGCTGCTTCACGCTGCCGCACGGTCCGCTGCTCGATCCGCTTGACCGGATCGGGCACATGGACGATCCGCTGCACGTAGATCCCCGGTGTGATGACTCGATCGGGATCGATCTCCCCCGGCGACACCATATGTTCGACTTCTGCGACGGTGACAGTCGCGGCAGTTGCCATCATCGGATTGAAGTTCCGGGCGGTCTTGCGGTAGACGAGATTCCCCTCGGTGTCACCCTTCCAGGCGTGGACAATCGCCAGGTCGGCGAAGAGGCTCCGCTCCATCACATACTCGTGATCCCCGAAGGCCCGTGTCTCCTTGCCCTCGGCGACGACCGTCCCGACTCCGGTGCGAGTGAAGAAGGCGGGAATCCCGGCTCCCCCCGCCCTGATCCGTTCGGCCAGCGTTCCCTGCGGCGTAAATTCCAGTTCCAGTTCACCTGAGAGGTACTGCTCGGCGAAGAGCCTGTTCTCGCCCACGTACGAGGAAACCATCTTCCGGACCTGGCGGGTCTCCAGCAGAGTGCCGAGACCCACGCCGTCGATCCCGGCATTGTTGGAAATCACGGTGAGTCCCTTCACACCGGAAGCCCGGATCGCTTCGATCAGCGTCTGCGGAATGCCGCAGAGCCCGAACCCGCCCGCCATGATGGTCATGTCGTCGCGAAGCAGTCCCGTCATCGCGGCAACGGCATCCTGGTAGACCTTCGATACTGCCATCGGCATTCTCTCCTGGTGGCCGAACGGTGGGAATGATGCCCCCGGGGGCACCTGGGGGCAACCGAGCCGGACCCGTTATCATCCATGGATCGCCGCCTCCCAGTCCGCCCGAGCTTCGCGGAGCATCATGATGCCGACCACCCTCGAATCGCTCTGGCAGCACGCCCGCTGGGCCGACCTGAGACTCCTGCCTGCCCTGGCAGATGGCCCATCCGCCGCCCGCACCGAGTTCTCCCACCTGATCGGAGCAATGGAGGTCTGGCTCGCCCGGATTCACGGACGTCCCTCCCGGCTCCCCGTGTGGCCCAAGGATGAGCTGGCGTTGTCAGAAGAGCTGATCACCTCGCTGCACAACGACTACTCGCTGCTGCTGGGACTGCTGGCCGAGGCCGAGCTGCCTGCGACTACCTCGTATCGCAACAGTGCAGGGACCGCCTTCGAGACACCGACCATCGCAATTCTCACTCATGTACCTATCCATTCGCAGTATCACCGTGGCAAGGTGAACCTGCTGCTGCGCGAAGCCGGTCTCGAACCGGCGCCAGTGGACTACATCGCCTGGGTCCGTGGAGTACCTGCCGCTACCGCCACGCTCCCGAAGCCATGAACAAGGCCACGGTGCTGGCCCTGGCGCTGCTCGCCGGCGTGGTCGGCGGAACGGTACTGCGCGCTCTGCTGCGGCGGTCTCCGGCAGTGGTCCGTCGCGGGTGGGGCACGTTACCGGAAGACCCGGCACCGGTGGACGACGACACCCGGGAACTCTGGCGGATCGGCTCGACCGGGTCTCCGGACGAATCGGTCGACGAGCATACCTGGCTCGATCTCGATCTCGATTCGGTGGTTGCGGTGATCGACCGGACCAGCTCGCTGGTGGGACGTCAGACACTGTACGCGGCGGTGCGCCAGCCTGGCGACAACGCGAAGCGCGAGGCAAGGTTGCGTCTGGCGGATCGGTTCATCGAAGACCCTGCCGCCCGAGAACATGCCGGTCGAGTGCTTGCGGCACTGGGTCGCAAGGCAGGCACGTCCTTCTGGCACGTTACCCGCCCGGGCCTTCCCACCCCGCCATGGTGGCATTTCATTCTCCCGCTGATGGCCGTGATCTCGGTCGCGAGCCTGATCGCCACGCTCTTCATGCCGCTGTTTCTGGCGGTCTTCATCCTCTCGCTGCTGGCCAACGCCTTCATCCGCGCAGGGGTATACTGGAGCGGCGGGACGGTGGTGGGCCCGATGCGTCAGGCCGGCCCGCTCATCTCGGCGGCGATCCACCTCCACAGCGACCCGGGAATCGCCGCATCGGCCGAAACCGACGCATTCGACCGGGCAGTCAGCGATCTCACCCCGCTGAGGCGTTACACCCGTTGGCTCGGCGATGACCCCCTCAACCGGTCCGAACTGCGAGCGGCACTGTTCGAGTA
>CAZSPH010000026.1:0-4599 GCA_964608715.1 uncultured Gemmatimonadaceae bacterium
GACCGGGAGAGGAACAGCAGATGTCTCGTCGGAAAAAGATCGTTATCGGAGTCGTGGTCGTTCTGGGACTGCTGATAGTCAGCAAGGTGATGGGGAACCGCGGGCCGAAGGAGACCGAGGTAAGGAGTGAGACCGTCGGTCGGCATGACCTGGTGTCGTCGGTGGTAGCCAGCGGCAACATCGAGGCGAAGACCCAGGTCGACCTCCAGTCGGAGGTCCAGGCCCGGATTCTGAAGATCCATGTCCGCGAAGGCGACATGGTCCAGCGTGGTCAACTGCTGGTGGAACTCGACCAGACCGAGTTCCGCGGTTCGGTCGAACGGGCCGAGGCTGGGCTGGCATCATCCAATGCGTCGCTGATGACGGCCCGCAACAACCGCGATCAGGCAAAGCGGAACCTCGATCGCGTAGTGGAACTCAGGCGTACTGCTTCCGGCGCCGTTACCGACGAACAGGTGGAACTGGCCCAGCAGTCGTCCGCGAATGCCGAGGCTACCCTCCAGTCGGCCGAAGCCGGGAACCTCCAGGCAGTCGCAAGTCTCAATGAGGCGAAGGACAGGCTCGCCCGCACCAGGCTGTATGCTCCGATCTCCGGTCGGGTGGTGCGCCTTGCCGTCGAGGAAGGCGAAGTCGCCGTTCCGGGCACCTTCTCGCGTGACGTCGGCCTGCTGATGCGGATTGCCGACCTGTCAGTGATCCAGGCGAAGGTGAAGGTCGACGAGACCGACGTGGTGCGGCTGTCGCTCAACGACTCCGTCTCGGTCGAGATCGACGCCTTCCCCGACACTGCCTTCGCCGGCAAGGTTACCCGCATCGCCAACAGCGCGGCGACGACCTCCGCCGCCGGTCAGTCGGCCGATCGTGCGATCGACTTCGAGGTAGAGGTTACGATCGACAATCCGCCGACGGACGTCCGTCCCGATCTGTCGATGACGGCCAGCATCATTACCACCGTCCGCAAGAACGCCCTGTCGATTCCGATCATCTCGCTGACGGCACGCCCTCCGCTCGGTACCGGTGACTCGGCGCAGGCAGTTCCGCTCACCGGCGGGACGAGCGGCAAGCCCAAGGACCGGCTCGGCGTCTTCGTGATCCAGAACGGCATCGCCCGGTTCCGCGAAGTCACGATCGGCATCACCGGCGAGGAACACTTCGAGCTGCTCTCCGGAGTGGCTGAAGGCGACTCGATCGTCTCCGGCCCGTACCAGGCGATCCGTGATCTCTCCGATTCGACCAGAGTAAAGGTTCTCCCTGCCATGGGATCGATGACACCGGCAGCGGGAGTCCGCCAGTGAGCGACGCGGTAATCAGGCTGACCGGAATCAAGCGCGAGTACGTGATGGGATCGGAGCGGGTTCTGGCACTCCGCGGCGTCGATCTGTCGATCGGCAGGAACGAGTATGTCGCGATCATGGGGCCGTCCGGCTCCGGCAAGTCGACGATGATGAACGTCCTGGGCTGTCTCGACACGCCCGATGCAGGCGAGTACTGGCTCAACGGCAAGGAGGTCTCCCGGATGCGGGACGACGACCTCGCCCGGGTCCGCAACAAGGAGATCGGCTTCGTCTTCCAGACGTTCAACCTCCTCCCTCGCGCCTCCGCGCTGGCCAACGTCGAGCTGCCGCTGGTCTATGCCGGCATCGGCGGCAGGGAGCGTCGCGAGCGGGCGGAGAACGCACTCGATCGCGTCGGACTGCAGGGCAGGATGCACCACCGCCCGAACGAGCTGTCCGGCGGTCAGCGGCAGCGCGTCGCGGTGGCACGGGCGCTGGTCAATGAACCGTCGATTCTCCTGGCAGACGAACCGACCGGCAATCTCGACTCGGCGACCAGCGTCGAGATCATGAAGCTGTTCGGGGCACTCCATGCCCAGGGGCAGACGGTGATCCTGGTGACCCATGAGCCGGACATCGCCGAGCACGCTCACCGGGTGATCGTCCTGCGTGACGGGATGATCGCCGACGATCGTCGCCAGACTCCGACCGCCGTGGCCGCCTGAGATGCCGCTCAGCGAAGCGATCCTCCTGGCGCTCAATTCGATCTGGGTGCAGAAGCTCAAGAGCTTCTTCTCCCTGATCGGAGTGCTGATCGGTGTCACCTTCCTGGTCGCGGTGGTTTCGATCGTCCAGGGAATGAACGTCTACGTGACGGAGACGGTGACCAGCTCGATCTTCGGAGTGAACACCTTCCAGCTCCGCAGCCGGGCGAACTTCACTCCCGGCGAAGTGACCGAGGCGATGTGGCGGCAGTGGTCCCGCAACCCCAGGATCACGGTTGACGACGTCGAATACCTGAGGAGCAGGATCCGCACTCCGGTCACCCTGTCACGCGAGGGCTACAACTCGCTGTCGGTGGGTTACCGCGGCCGCACTACCGGCGGAATCACCATCCACACGGTGGACGCCAACTTCTTCGACATCAAGAACTGGAAGATCGCAGAGGGAAGAAGCTTCTCTCCCCAGGAAGTCGACATGGGGGCGGAAGTGGTCGTGCTCGGCTGGGACCTGGCCGAGGGACTGTTCGAGGGGCGCGACCCGCTCGGCAAGTCGATCTCGATCGGCGGGCTGCCGCACCGCGTGGTAGGTGTCGTAGAAAGGCAGGGCACGGTCTTCGGCATGTCGATGGACAAGTTCGCGGTGACGCCGATCACATCGTCGGTCCGGCGACTGGCCAACCGGCCGAGGATCATCGACGCACTCCACGTGCAGGCGGCCGACGTTCCAACACTGAGGGAGGCGCAGGAAGAAGTCGCCTCGCTGATGCGGGTCCGCCGCGGGCTCAAGCCCAATGATCTGGACAATTTCGCGATCGAGACGGCCGAGGGCGCACTGAGTGAGTGGGACAAGATCGCGACGATCCTGTTCATGGCGCTTCCGGGTCTGGTCGGCATTTCACTGGTGGTGGGTGGAATAGTGATCATGAACATCATGCTGATGTCGGTCACCGAGCGCACCCGTGAGATCGGAATCCGCAAAGCCCTCGGTGCGCGCCGCAAGGACATCCTGAGACAGTTCGTGGTCGAGGCGGCGACACTGTCGGTGGCCGGTGCCGCACTCGGTGTCGGTACCGGAATCCTGCTCGCCTACACTGTCCGGATGTTCACTCCGCTTCCCGCGGCAGTCGCCCCCTGGTCGGTGGGACTGGCAGTCACACTGGGACTGATCGTAGGAATCATTGCCGGAGTCCAGCCTGCGCGGCAGGCGGCACGGCTGGATCCGATCGCAGCACTGAGGCAGGAATGAGCGCACTGGGACGGGGCAACATTCTCGCACGCGGGGCCGAAGGAGTCAGGCTGGCGGTCGACGCAATCCAGGCATCCCGCACTCGCGCGATGCTGGCGATCCTCGGCATCGCAATCGGCGTGATGGTGGTGATCGCCATGGCCTCGGCGATCACCGGAATCCAGAACTCGGTCACCGAAATCGTCCAGCGCGCCGGCAGCACTTCCTTCTACGTGATGCGCTACTTCCAGGAGGGGATCACCTTCGAACGGGACAACACCTGGCGCCAGCGCCCGGCACTGACCCGGGAGGATGCCGATCTGATCCGCACCCTCCCCGGAATCGGCGCAGTCACCGTGACGGAGAACTCCGGCTCGAGAGCCGTATCAGGCACCGAGCAGCTCGCCAGCGTGCGGGTCCGGGCTACCGATGTGACCTGGCTGGATGTCGAGGGGGGAAAGATCCTCGACGGGCGAACCTTCTCCGCGATCGAGTCGAGTGCCGGAGCGTTTGTGGCGGTTATCAACGAGCGCGCCGCAGAGCTGCTGTTCGGTCAGCGCGATCCGATCGGACGACGGGTGAAGCTCTTCGGACTGCCGTTCACGGTGGTCGGGCTGTACGAGGATCCGCAGGATCTCTTCAGCGGTACGCCCTCACCGCAGTTCATCGTGCCTCATCCCACCTATGTGAAGGTGGGTAATCCGTTGCGCTGGGGTCTGCAGATCAACGTTGCCCCGGCTGCAGGAGTGTCGACGCAGGAAGCGATGGACCAGGTGACCGTCGCGCTCAGGATCAAGCGCGGCCTCAAGCCGAACCAGGACAACAATTTCGATCTGATCGGCGGCGACCGGTTCCTGGAGTCGTTCAACAATATCTCGCGCGGCTTCTTCCTGGTGATGCTGGCGCTGTCAAGTGTCGGGCTGATGGTAGGCGGAGTCGGCGTGATTGCGATCATGATGATCTCGGTTACCGAACGGACCCGGGAGATCGGAATCCGGAAGGCTCTGGGAGCCACCAGAGGGGAAATCCTGTTCCAGTTCCTGGTGGAGTCGGCAACACTGACGGTGATCGGCGGGATGATAGGGATGGCACTTGGCGGCATCATCGCCTGGCTGATCGCCACCTTCACCCCGATTCCGGCTGCAGTACCGCTCTGGTCCATCGCTGCGGCACTGGCAGCATCCGCCATCACGGGGATCTGCTTCGGACTGTATCCCGCCAACCGCGCGGCCAGGCTGGATCCGGTAGGGGCGCTGGCGTACGAATGACCGGATCAGCCGCTCTGATGGTCCTGAATTCACAGACATCTCCGCCGCCTGACGGCGGCGGCTGATCGGTTCGTGAATTCGCAGACATCTCCGCCGCCTGACGGCGGCGG
>CAZSPH010000026.1:4699-21976 GCA_964608715.1 uncultured Gemmatimonadaceae bacterium
GATCGGTTCGTGAATTCGCAGACATCTCCGCCGCCTGACGGCGGCGGGGATGCTGGTCAGCCACCCAGAATATCGATTATCGCCACCGTCTCCTCGGTCCAGAACGGCTCGCCGTAGGCGGAACGGATCAGGGAACCGGCGTGGGCGTCCTGGATCCGGACCAGCTCGAAGAACGGCAGGCCGTTGCGCTGGACTTCGCCCGCTTCGAGGGTGGCGTCGTCCCACTGCGAGCGGAAGCAGCGCAGCGCCCTGAGCTTGGTCTCGAAATGGTCGGAAGTGTCAACCACGAAGGTCGGCTTCTGATGATCCTCGCGGTATGACAGAGCGTGGCAGAGCCGCGCCGGACGGTGGTGCGCGCCCTCACCGTAGTTGCGGAGACCGCTGAGGAAGCAGGCATCGCGTACCAGCAGCGAGGCATTGTGATGATCAGGGTGGCGGCCGATGCTGGCGTGCGTGAGCACGACCTTCGGCCGGAACTCCCGCAGATGCTTCACGACAACCTTCCGCATCGCGTCGCTGCTGGCGTCGAGATGGCCATCGGGCAGGCCCACGTTGAGCCGGGTCTTCACACCCAGCAACGCAGCGGCTTCCGCCGCCTCGCCGGCCCGGATCTCCGGAGTACCCCGGGACCCGAGTTCACCCCGAGTCAGATCGAGAATCCCCACCGCATGCCCCTGTGCTGCGGCTGCGGCAATGGTGCCGCCGGCCAGCAGTTCGGCGTCATCCGGGTGAGCGAAGATCGCGAGAAGGTCGACAGTTGGCATCCGGGAATGATAACGGCAACATGTTCAGACATCCCCGCCGCCTGTCGGCGGCGGCTGATCGGTTCGTGAATCCGCCGACATCCCCGCCGCCTGTCGGCGGCGGCTGATCCGATCGGTCCGCCGCTCTGATGTTCCCGAATCCGCAGACATCTCCGCCGCCTGTCGGCGGCGGCTGATCGGTTCGTGAATCCGCCGACATCCCCGCCGCCTGTCGGCGGCGGCTGATCCGATCGGTCCGCCGTTCGTCGCCAGCCATTCGCTGCCCTCCCCTGCTAGATTTCTCCGATGGATCCCGTCTATCTCGACCACTCCGCTACGACCCCCGTCCGGCGGGAAGTCATCGAGGCGATGCTGCCGTTCCTCGAGGCTTCCTGGGGCAACCCCTCCTCCTCCCACCGGATAGGCCGCAACGCCAGGGCCGGTCTGGAGACCGCCAAGCGTCAGGTGGCGGCCGCGCTCGGCGTCAAGCCGAACCAGGTGATCTTCACCTCCGGCGGGACCGAAGCCGACAACCTTGCCATCATCGGCGCGGCCCTGGCGGCCAGGGCCGCCGGTCGCCCGATGCATGTCGTGACCACCGCGATCGAGCACAAGGCCTCGATCGCATCGGCGCATGCAGTGGCGCGCCTGGGTGGTGAGGAAACCATCCTCCCGGTCGACAGCAACGGCCTGGTCGATCTCGCAGCCCTCGACGAGGCCCTGAAGCAGCAGCCTGCCATCGTCTCGGTGATGTGGGTGAACAACGAGGTCGGCGCGATTCAGCCGGTCGCTGAAATTGCCGCGCGATGCAGGGCCGCCGGTGTGCCGTTCCACACCGACGCGGTGCAGTCGTTCGGCAAGATCCGGATGGAGGTCGAGGCACTGGGCATCGATCTGGTCTCGATCAGCGGCCACAAGATCGGCGCTCCGAAGGGTGTGGGTGCCCTGATCGTCCGCGACCGGAAGATCATCGAGGCGATCATTCACGGCGGTGGTCAGCAGTTCGGGATCAGACCGGGAACCGAGAATGTCGCCGGTGCGGTGGCACTCGGTCGCGCCGCCGAGATTGCCGCGGCGGAACTGGATGACCACATCATCAGGATCGGAGCACTGCGGGATCTTCTCGCCCGGCGGCTCAAGGAAGTGATCCCCGATCTTCATGTCCACGCCAGTGCCGTCCCCCGGGCGCCACACGTTCTCTCGGTCGCGGTTCCCGGCACCGACGCCGAGTCGCTGCTGATGCACCTCGACCTGGCGGGAATCTGCTGTTCGGGAGGCAGCGCCTGCTCCACCGGCGCAGTCGAGCCCTCGCACGTCCTGGTGGCGATGAGCACGCCACGTGACCTGGCACTCGGCACAGTCCGCTTCTCATTCGGCCATGAATCGACTCCGGCAGACATCGACCGGGTGGTGGCAGTATTTCCCGAGGTGGTCGAGAAGGTGCGCGCACTGAACAGCAGCCTCGGCCGTGCGTAGCAGCGGCAGTCGCGGGCGCGTTCTCGTCGCGATGAGCGGCGGGGTCGACTCCTCCCTCGCCGCCGCCCGGCTGGTGGAGGACGGCTGGGAGGTCATCGGTGCGACGATGAAGCTCTTCTGCCACGGCGACGAAGTGCAGGACCGCCCCTGCTGCTCGCTCGATTCGATCGCCGACGCCCGCGCGGTCGCCCACAAGCTCGGTATCCCGCACTATGTCCTCAATCTCGAGGACCGTTTCTCACAGTCGGTGATCGAGAACTTCGTCGGCGAATACTCCCGGGGGCGGACTCCGATTCCCTGCGTCCGCTGCAACTCGTTCACCAAGTTCCGCGACCTGCTGGCCCACGCCGACTCGCTCGATTGCGATGCGATCGCCACCGGCCACTACGCCCGGGCATTCGATGGCGAACTCCACCGCGGTAGCGACCACGACAAGGACCAGAGCTACTTCCTCTGGGGAATCGATCGCGCAGTGGTAGCCAGAATGCTCACTCCGGTCGGCGAATACACCAAGGCGGAGACGCGGGCACGTGCCCGGGCGCTCGGGCTGATCACCGCTGACAAGCCGGAGAGCGTCGACATCTGCTTCGTTCCCGACAACGACTATGTCGGAGTGCTGCGGAAGCATCTCCCAGCCGATGCCCCGGCATTCTCGCCTGGCAAGCTGGTCAGTCCCGCCGGCGAAGTAGTGGGCGAGCACAGCGGCTTCGCGCAGTACACGGTGGGGCAGCGGCGCGGTCTCCCGGGCGGACGCTCCCTGCCGCTGTACGTGCTGGCCATCCGCCCCGACAGCCGGGAGGTAGTAGTCGGCGAAGCCGACGATCTCCTCCAGTCGAGTGTGAAGCTGGAGGAGTGCAACTGGCTCACCGGAACTCCGCCGGCAGTCGGCGACCACTGTGCAGTTCAGGTCCGCTACCGGGGCGTGGCTACACCGGCGACGGTGACGGCAATCTGTGACGCCACCGTGACACTCACCTTCGATATTCCAGTGCGGGCAGTCTCACCGGGACAGTCCGGGGTCTGCTATCAGGGCACCAGGGTTATCGGAGGAGGGGTGATCGATGGACCAGGAAACGAAGCGTGATCCTCAGGCTGCTCATTTCTGCACTTACCCTCTGGGTGGTGGTGCGGCTGGTTCCCGGAATCAGCTACACCGGCCCGGAGTGGCAGCTCTTCCTGGTAGCGATCGTCTTCGGTGGGGTCAACGCAGTTCTCAAGCCGATCCTTACCGCACTCACCTGCCCACTCATCCTCCTCACCTTCGGCCTCTTCACTCTGGTGGTGAACGCGGTGCTGCTGCTGATCGCCGCATCGCTGTCGCGATCACTCGGCCTGGGGTTCGAGATAGCAGGCTTCTGGCCGGCGTTCTGGGGAGGCCTGGTCCTGGGCGTCACGGGTTCGATACTCACCGTGACGCTCGCCGACCGGAAGGGTGAATGACCGGCAGCATCGACCTCAGGGATCCATCGCTGTATCGCAATCGTGAACTCTCCTGGCTGGAGTTCAATCGTCGTGTGCTGCACGAGGCGCTGGATGATCGCACTCCGTTGCTGGAACGGCTCAAGTTCCTGGCAATCTTCGCCAGCAATCTCGACGAGTTCTTCCAGGTCCGTGTCGCCGGGGTGCGCGAACAGGTGGCCGCCGGCGTAGCGGAAATCACCGCCGACCTGATGACTCCGGCGCAGCAGCTCGACGCGATCCGCGACCTCGCCCGCGGCATGGTAGGCCAGCAGAACGCCTGCTTCACCGATGTACTGGTACCGGCACTGGCGGCAAACGGGATCGTGCTGCACGACCGATGGGAACTGCTCCCATCCGGTGAACGGCAGCGGCTCTCGGACTGGTTCCACGATCAGGTCTTCCCGGTCCTCACTCCACTTGCGGTCGATCCGGCTCACCCGTTCCCGCACATCTCCAATCTCTCGCTGTCGCTGGCGATCACCCTGAAGGAGAACGGCGGCGAGCCGCGATTTGCGCGGGTCAAGGTGCCCGCGATCCTGCCACGCTGGGTGCCGCTGGAACAGTCGAACCATTTCGTGGCACTGGAGCAGGTGATCGGCGCCCACCTCGACTCGCTCTTTCCGGGAGTCGAACTCCTTTCATGGCATCCGTTCCGGATCACCCGCAACACCGACATGTCGATTGACACCGGCCAGGGCGACCTCGACGAGGCCGACGACCTGCTCGACCTGATCCAGGAGGAGATCCGCAATCGCCGGTTCGGTGAGGTAGTGAGGATCGAAGTGGCAGCAGCCATGCCGCACGATCTCCGCGATCTGCTGGTCGAAGAGTTCAACGCCGATCATGTCGGCGAAGGACTGCCGCTCACGATCGAGGACATCTTCCCGATCGCCGCACCGCTCGATGCGACCTCGCTGATGTCGCTGGCGTCGCTTCCCCTGCCCGAGCTGCGTGATCCGCCGTTCACGCCATCGACTCCGCTCCGCCTGCTCGGCCGCGACGATCTCTTCGAGGCGATCCGCGACGGTGATATCCTGCTGCACCACCCGTACGATTCCTTCGAGGCGTCGGTCGAGCAGCTCGTGGCACTGGCCTCGCGCGACCCCGATGTGCTCGCGATCAAGATCACGCTGTACCGAACCGGGGGCGAGATCACCCGCCTGCTTGCCGAGGCGGCCGAACGTGGCAAGCAGGTGGCGGTGCTGATCGAGCTGCAGGCACGGTTCGACGAGGAGCAGAACATCTCCTGGGCCCGCCGGTTCGAGGATATCGGCGTCCATGTGGCCTATGGCGATGCCGGCATGAAGACCCATGCCAAGGTACTGCTGATCGTCCGGCGGGAGCAGGACCGGATCCGGCGTTACGCCCACATCGGCACCGGCAACTACAACTCGAGGACGGCCCGGCTC
Organism: uncultured Gemmatimonadaceae bacterium; assembly: GCA_964608715.1. Taxonomy (GTDB): domain Bacteria; phylum Gemmatimonadota; class Gemmatimonadetes; order Gemmatimonadales; family GWC2-71-9; genus Palsa-1233. The sequence goes on from CAZSPH010000026.1 coordinate 9,789, forward strand.
TATACCGATTTCGGGCTGCTCACCTGCGACGAGGAGATTGGCGCCGACCTGACCGATCTGTTCAACGTCCTCACCGGTTTCGCGATTCCGAGCGGATATCGGAAGCTGGTAGTCGCTCCGCGGTGGATGAAGGCGCGTCTGATCGGCCTGATCGATCGCGAGATCGAGCATGCCCGCGCCGGCCGTCAGGCGCGGATCATGGCGAAGATGAATGCCCTGGTCGACGTCGACGTGATCGAGGCGTTGTATCGTGCCTCACGTGCGGGAGTGAAGATCGATCTGGTGGTGCGTGGAATCTGCTGCCTCAGGCCGGGAGTTCCGGGCGTCAGCGAGAGCATCCGGGTGGTCTCGGTGCTGGGGCGTTTTCTGGAGCATTCCCGGGCTGCGATCTTCCGCAACGGCGGTCGCGAGGAGGTCCACATCTCCTCGGCCGACTGGATGCCGCGCAATCTCGATCGCCGCATCGAAGTGGCGCTGCCGATAGAGGATCCGCGGCACCGTGCCGAGATCAGGCGGGTGATCGAGATGATGCTGGACGACAACCGTCAGGCGTGGGAGATGCAGCCGGACGGGTCGTACGTGCAGCGCCGACCGGCGCCAGGCGAGCCGGAGCGCGCCAGCCAGCGACGTGCGTAGGGGCGACGCATGCGTCGCCCCTACGCCCCTGCCCCTACCCCTCCGCGAATGCCCTGAACGCCGCTTCCTGTTCCGGGGTCAGTCGTTCGGGGATCTTCACCGCCACGGCAACGATCTGATCGCCCTTCTGACCGCTCTTCTCGAGTCCCTGGCCGCGCACCCGGAACTTCTTCCCCGGCTGCGTACCGGCGGGAATCTTCAGCCGGACCTTCGAACCACCGATGGTCTTCACCTGTACCGTGGTGCCGAGCACCGCCTGCGACATCGTGATCGGAATCTCGCAGAGGAGGTCGAGGCCGTCGCGCGAGAAGAAGCGGTCCTGCTCCACCTGGAAGGTGACCAGCACATCGCCCGGAGCGGAAGAGGGCGTCAGCTTCGGCCCCTGCCCCTTGATCCTGACCCTGGTTCCCGATTCGGTGGCTGGTGGAACAGTGATGTTGATGTTCCGCTGTACATGCAGTTCACCGGCGCCGCCGCAGGTGGGACATGGCACCGACGGAATGGTGCCGCGCCCGCGACAGGCGGGACAGGGCCGGTTGACGGCAAATCCCCCCTGGCCAAATGAGATCGTCCCTCTGCCACCGCACTCGCCGCACTGGGAGTAGGTCGCTCCCGGCGCTCCACCCTTGCCGGCGCAACCGGGACAGATATCCGTCATCGAAAGAGTGATCGGCAGCCTGCCGCCAACAGCCGCGGTGCGGAAGGGCACCGACACCGTGACTTCCACACTCTCGGGACGGGCCCGCGACTCCTCCGCCTTGCGATTGCGCCCGAAGATCGAGGAGAAGATGTCGCCCAGCCCGAATGAGCCGATGTCGTCGAAATCCATCGCCTCCGGCGGCGCCTGAGTACCCGGCCGCCGCGCGCTGCCACTCGCCGAAGGCCTCCTGCCACCGGTGAAGGCTCCCAGCCGACGCATCTGATCGTACTTCGTCCGCTTCTCCGGATCGGACAGCACGCCATTGGCCTCGGAGATCTCCTTGAAGCGCTCCGCGGCCTTGGGATTGTCGGGATTGGCATCCGGATGATACTGCTTGGCCAGCTTCCGGTAGGCCTTCTTGATCTGATCCGCGGTAGCGGATTCAGGCACCCCGAGGATGGCGTAGAAGTCCTGCGCCACTCAGCCCTCTCCCGGCTCCGAAAAGACCTGCACCCGCGCCGGACGCAGGACGATGTCCCGGAACTCGTAGCCGGTCTGGAAGGTCGCGGCAACGTGGTTCACCTTGGCGGGATCATCCGCAGGAGTAACGGCAATGGCATCGTGCTCGGTCGGATCGAACGGTTCGCCCACCGGATCGATCACCTTGAGCCCGGTGCCCTCCAGATGCTTGTAGAGCTTCTTCTGCAGCAGATCGAATGCCTCGCGGTAGGCCTCGTACGAAGTCGTAGCCGGATCGGCAGCACTCAGGCGTCCGATGTCGTCGAAGACTTCGAGCAGCTTCCCGATCAGTGCCGCTGCCCCGCGATCGAACGACTCGGTCTTCTCGCGATTGGTCCGCTTGCGGTAGTTGTCGAACTCCGCTGCCAGCCGCAGCAACCGATCCTCGGCCTGCCGCAGCGCCTCCCCGGCATCGGCGACGACCTCCACGACATCCTGCTCGGCGGCGACTTCCTGCATCTCTTCTTCAGGCAACGGCGACCCCTCACTGATCACGATCTCACACCCCGGGTTGAAGGTCCAAACTCACGACAGTGGCAACCGACGTGCCGCATTGCGCTGCCGTATTGGCAGCAGCCGGACGTTACGACTCCGCCTGCAACAGGCCGACCAGCCGATGCAGCGCCCATCTGACCGCCTCTGCCCTGACGGCAGCGCGATCACCACTGAATCTTACCTGCTCGGTGACGGCGCTGCCGTCGATGTGCCAGCCGAACCAGACCGTGCCGACCGGCTTCTCGGCACTTCCTCCGCCGGGGCCGGCGATCCCGGTAGTCGCCACAGCGACATCCGCCCGGCACCGGTGGGCTACCCCTCGCGCCAGCGCCTCAGCCACCTCGCCGGAAACGGCACCATGAGCAGCAATCAGCTCGGCCGGTATATCGAGCAGTTCCTGCTTGACTTCGTTCGAGTAGGCAATCACTCCGCCCTGCATCGCGCGTGACGCTCCCGGCAGCGAAGTGAGCAGTGCGCCGAGCATCCCGCCAGTACACGACTCGGCGACTGCAATGGTGCGCCCGGTCTCGATGAGCATATCGAGTACCGCTGCGGCTAGATCTTCGGCTGGCAACGGAGTCCCGGAACCCTGAAGCATCGCTCAGCTCAGCAGTCGACGATATTCGACCAGATAGACGACGAAGGAGTAGACGGTGAGAGTGAGAGCGATGCCCAGTGTGACCGCGACGAAGCCGCCGTGGAAATCGTACCACCACGCACCGAAGCCCGATTGCTGCCAACCGAAGGCCCCCGACGCGTCGCGGAAGGCGAACCACGCGAGGGTACCGCCGATGAAGACGTTCTGCAGTGCCGCCTTCATCTTGCCGGCGCTGCCGGCGGCGATCACCACGCCGCGTTGCTGCGCCCAGGCCCGGAAGACCGTCATCGCGAACTCGCGGCCGATCAGCAGCGCACAGACCCAGAGCGGGATGCTTCCCCAGATCGGCACACCGTAGCTGGCCTGCCTTTCGGTGGTGATCCACCAGATCGGCACCAGGGTGGCGAAGAGCAGCAGCTTGTCGGCGAGGGGATCGAGAGTCTTGCCGAGATCGGAAACCAGCCCGCGCTGCCGGGCGATCCGGCCATCTATCACGTCGGTGACAGCCGCCGAGACGAAGATCACGAAACAGGCGAGCTTGGGCCAGTGACCATGGATGAACGGGAGAAACGCCACCACGGGCGTGATGGCGATCCGGGCGACGGTGAGGATGTTGGGGAGGGTCCAGGTCATCGCCTCACCCGAGGGTCTTCAGCACCTGCTTGCTCACTGCCTTGAGGGTGTCGAAGACTCCCTCGCCCTTGACCGCAACCGCCTCGAACGTCGGTACCCGCTCCACCCAGACGCCGTCGACTTCACGGATCAGGAACTCACCGGGACGGTACGGATCGGGCGTCGGCTTCTGGCGCGCGGGATCTTCGACCGGCCAGCCGGGATTGAGCGCCGCATCGAGATCGGCGATCGGCGCCGCGTTGGGGAGATCGCGCTTGTTGTACTGGATCACGAACGGCATCTTCGGCAGATCGTAGCCGTGCTGGGCCATGTTGTCATAGAGATTCTGCATCGCCTCCATGTTCGCCTCCATCCGGTCGATCTGCGAATCGGCGACGAACACCACTCCGTCGACCCCCTTGAGGATCAGCTTGCGGGAGGCGTTGTAGTAGACCTGACCCGGTACGGTGTAGAGATGGAAGCGGGTGCGGAATCCCCGGATCGTGCCAAGATCGACCGGCAGGAAGTCGAAGAAGAGGGTCCGTTCGGTCTCGGTGGCAAGCGAGATCAGCTTGCCCTTGGAGGACGGCGCGACCTTCTCGTAGACATACTCGAGGTTGGTCGTCTTGCCGCCGAGACCGGGGCCGTAGTAGACGATCTTGCAGTTGATCTCGCGCGAGGCGTAGTTGATCAGCGACATGCGTGAGCAGGCCTCAGCTTCCGAAGAGTTTGTCCAGCTCGTCCTCGGCGTCACCCAGGAAGGCGGCGTCGACTGGAGCAGCCCCACCCGGGGTGCGAGCGAACATGGCGGTGAAGATTCCGGTCAATTCCTGCACTGCGTTCTTCATTCTGAGCTTGACCAGCCCGAGAGTGGTCCGGTTGTCGAACAGGACGACCAGGATCACCCGGCGGGCTATGTCGGCAAGATACAGCGATTCCTTCTCTCCCTGGTGGAAGAGGGTGCCGAACTCCTGCTCGCCGAGCAACCGGGCGAGCTGATCGTTGGCCGAGAAATCGGCTGCGGTCAGCGATGCGAAGGCGGTGGGATCGAACGACGGAGTCTCGCCGACGGTGATCAGCATCTGCCCGGCGCGGTCGACCAGCAGTGCGGTACGGGCCGATGCGTCACGCAGGAAGTCGTGAAGGACCTGACGGATTCGATGGGAATCCTCCTCGCCGAATGACCACGACGCGGCTCTCGCGTCGGTCACGCGCCCGCCTGGTTGAAGTCGACAGTCATCCCGTTCATCACAGCGTCTCCCTGGCGGTGAGGGCGTGGCTCAGCGTCACACCATCGATGTACTCCAGCTCGCCTCCCACCGGCAATCCTCGCGCCAGCCGGGAGATCCGTACTCCCGGATACGCGGCAAGCATGTTCCTGAGCCAGGTGGCGGTGGCCTCGCCTTCGAGCGAAGAACTCGTGGCCAGAATCACTTCCCTGACTCCTCCCCGTTCGAGCCGTTCACTGAGCAGCCCGAACCTCAGCGCCTCCGGCCCGATTCCTTCCAGCGGAGCGAGCCTGCCGCCTAGCACCAGATAGCTGCCCCGGTAGGCACCGGCCCGCTCCAGCACCGCCATCCCCGACGGCTCTTCCACCACACAGATCACCCCGTCGTCCCGCCGCTGATCACTGCAGATGGTGCAGCGGGGAGACTCGGTTGGCGCTCCGCACGCCTCGCACGGCCTGATCCGCTCGGCCGCACCGGACACCGCAGCAGCAAGGGCTACCATCCGGTCGCGGGGCTGCCGGAGGAGGTGATAGGCGAACCGCTGTGCGGTCTTCCGTCCCACTCCGGGCAGCCGGGCGAATTCCGTCACCAGTGTTTCGAGCGCATCCACGGATCAGTCGGTCGCCCTGGCGTCGTCCCGGAGAGTATCGGCACGACGCTGCGCTTCGGCCACGGTGCCAAGGATCAGGTCGGCCAGGAGTTCATGGTCCCGTCCCTCGAACGCTGCGGGGTCGATAACCAGGTTCCTGATCCGGCCATGCCCGTCCACCTGGACCCGGACCAGACCGCCACCGGTGACTACCTCTACCGACTTGCCGGACAGCTCCTGATCGCGCTCGCCAAGGCGACGCTCGAACTGCTGCCCAAGCTGCATCAACTGTTTCTGCCAATCCGCCAACTTCTGCCGCCTTCCACGAGGTTACTGGCTCTCGTCCACCAGCTCCAAATCTAACGCGTTGGCCACCGCATCCAGTTCCGGGTTGCGGCTGCGCAGCTCGGCGAGCCGGGCTTCACGGTGGCCGGCTTCGGTGAGCCTTCCCGGAGGGGCCGACGCCCTGCCGGTCGAGACCACCTCGACAGCCACCCGGGTTCCCAGTCGCTCTCCGATCGCCGCAGCAATGCTGCCCCGCTTCGCCTCGATCCCTTCCATCATCATCGTCTGATCGGGGAGAAACCGGAGCCGGAGCTTCCCCTGCTCCTGCGGCTCCGGAACTGCCGCCTCCAGGGCCATGCCGAGCATCGGACTCTGACGCCTCACCACTTCAACGATCTCTCCCCACACGGCCTTGATGCCCTCCACCGTCCACGGCACCGCATACGTCGGGGCTGTCGGGGCGACCCTGGTGGGCGCCTCTCCCCCGGCATGCGCAGGCTCCGTACGGGCGACCCTCGTGGGCGCCTCTCCCCCGGCATGCGCAGGCTCCGTATGGGCGACCCTCGTGGTCGCCTCTCCCCCGGCATGCGCAGGCTCCGTACGGGCGACCCTCGTGGTCGCCCCTCCATCGGAATGCCCGGATATCGCCCCCTGCCCCATGAGCAGGGCCTTGAGATCCAGCGCCCGATCCATCATCGCCCAGCGTAGCACCAGCAGTTCCAGCACCAGCCGCGGTTCAGCGCTGCGCCTGAGAGCCGGCTCCGCTTCGCCCAGGAGCTTGAGCATCCGGACCAGATCCTCCGAAGCCATCCGCGGTGCCAGCGAGTCGACGATCTGGCGGGTGACCTCCGGAAGCTCTTCGACTGCGGCGCCGAGGTTCTGCATCAGCATCGCCCGCAGCAGCTCACCGAGCGCTCCGGCCGCTTCCACCAGGTCGGCGCCGGCATCGGAGAGTTCGTCGATCACCGGAAAGACCGCGGCCGGATTCCGGTCGGCTACCGCTTCCAGCAGCTGGCCCAGAGTTTCATCGTTCACCAGTCCGAGGACATCGCGCACCCGTTCGGCGGTGAGCGGCCCGTCGCCGAAGGAGAGGCACTGGTCCAGCACCGAGAGGGCGTCGCGCATCCCGCCGTCGGCGTGACGGGCGATCAGCAGCAGAGCGTCGTCGGAGGCGTCGACACCTTCGGACAGGAGCACGGTGCGCAACCGCTCCCGGATTGCTGTCGCGCCGATCCGGCGGAAGTCGAAGCGCTGCAGTCGGGACAGCACCGGTGCGGCGGTGTTGGCGATCTTCTGCGGTTCGGTAGTGGCGAAGACGAAGACGACTCCCGGTGGTGGTTCCTCGAGAATCTTGAGAAGAGTGTTCCACGCCTCACGGGTAAGCATGTGGGCTTCGTCGACGATGTAGACCTTGTGATGCCCCTTCTGCGAGGCCGCGTACATGGCGCTCTCGCGCAGGCTGCGGGCATCGTCGACGCCACGGTTGCTGGCGGCATCGATCTCCACCACATCGAGCGAGGTCTGGCCATGCCAGATCCGCTCGCACGAGGGGCAATCTCCACAGGGCTCACCCGTGGGGTTGTCGGAATCGCGACGCTCGCAGTTGAGGGCCATCGCGAGGATCCGGGCGGCGGTGGTCTTACCGACTCCCCGGGGCCCGGTCAGGAGATAGCCATGGCCGACCCGGTTCTTCGCTACCGCGCCACTGAGCGCCTGAGCCACATGGTCCTGGACCAGAAGATCAGCGAAATGGCGGGGACGGTACCGGCGGGCGAGGGCAATCGACATGGAGGCTGACCTGCGGCGGAGGGGAAGCAAATACCCCAGGCTTCCCGAAGCGACACCGGACATCGCTTAGCGCTGCTGCCGGCAAGGCCCTGACGCGATTCACGGGCCGATGCCCTTCGGACCTGGGGCACCCGGAAGATAATCGGAACAGGGGACGGAGAACAGAGGACAGCGATCAACGAACGGATGACGGCTCGACGGCAAGAGTCCGTGGTAAGGGCGCAGCATGCTGCGCCCCAACGGGGGCAGCCCTCCGTGGTAAGGGCGCAGCATGCTGCGCCCCAACGGCAGAGATCAGGTAGAGGAAGGAGGACCGCGACCGAATCAGCCGCCCCCTGCACCCACAAGGGGTGCCCCTACCGCCTCGCCCCGAACAGCACCGCATTGGTGAACATCATCGCCGGCCCGCGCCAGAAGGCCCGGAAGAGCGGATTGCCGGCAAACGAGACCACCGTGCCGCGGCCGACCCCATCCACCGTAGCCCAGACCGACCCGGGCAGAAACAGCTCGGTGTTGTCCGGCCAGGTGAAGCCGGATATGACCGGATCCTTGCCGGTGAACACCACCACGTTGGCTCCACCGTTGGTCGGTGGCAGCAATCGACCCGGCACCATCACCGGCAGCGTGTCGCGCGAATAGCCCCAGGCGAGCCAGTGGCTGCGATCGATCCGGCCGCGCGCGATTGCTCCCTCGACCGGCACCGGAGAGCTGTTGCCCGAAGCAGTGGGCGACCGGAACGGATTCTCCGATACCGGCTCGTCCTTCTTCTCTCCGCCAGCCTCTTTCCCCTTGGCCGGTACCCTCAGTGCAACATCGGAATGTTCCAGTGCACTGACCGCCGAACCGAATGCGATCAAGGTGCCGCCGGTCCGGACCCAGTCGCGGATCCGCTGCAGACCGGCTACGCCGAGCGTGGCGGTGTAGCTGCCTTCCGGAAGAACGACGACGTTGTAGCGATCCAGGTCGAGTGATCCGAACCTCCTCGGATCGACCGGAACGATGCCGTGACCGAGTTCCCGTTCGAGATAGTACCAGACATCGCCGAACGACGTCTGCGACACGCCGTCGCCGGCCAGCACAACCACCTTGGGCGCGAAGATCGGCCGCACCGAACCGCTGCCGACACCGGATACTCCGCGATCGGCGAATGCGGACCCCGCTGCCACTACTGCGACGCCGTGCTTCACCGCCAGTGTCGCGATCCTCGTGTGCAGCGAGTCGGGATTCCGTATGGTGCGCGCGACGATGGTGCCGGCAGGGTATCCCTTCCCGTCCACCACCAGGGAGTCCTCGGCGACTCCGAGGTTGAACCCTTCGCGCAGCAGCGCGAGGGTGAGCATCTGCCCTGCCTTCGTCCCTGGCGGGATCAGGTAGGCGCTGCGAGCTGGCGCCGGAGCGGCAACGGCTGGGACGGCAGGGTTTCCCGGGATCACGTCGAATGCCGGAACTGCATCGGTCCATACCGCATCGAGCCCGTGACTCATCGGCAGACTCCACGCAGTCACGTCGTAGAACTCGGGTGACTCGCGAGGGGTCGATTCGCCGCGATCCTGATTGCGGCTGAAACGCTCGAGCTGTCGTGCCGTGAATGCGCTGTCTACCGTCGCATGCGGTTCCAGAATGGCGGTAGCAAGCCGCCCCTGCGGCTGGGCCAGATCGATCACCCATGATCCTGCCGGGAAAACTCTGCGAGTGGCGCTGCCGCCGAGGTAATCGCGCGCGGCGGGAACGGTCACCACACCGGCGCTCTGCGACACTTCGATTCCCTGGAAGCGGAGCAGCTCGATGAACTCGCGAGTCCGCGCCGGGTCGCTGCCAGGACCGATCACCACTCGCCGGAACGGTCGCGTGGCTGCCTCCGCAATCGCAGTCGCGTGGAACTGGTGATAGTCGCGCAGCCGAACGGTGCGATTCCGGCCCAGTTCGCTCAGTGTCGCGAACGATGCCACATAGTGATGCGCGATCCCTTCACGCAGCGTGGTGATCGTCCCATCGCTCTTCCTGAGGGCCAGTTCGGGGCCGCCATCCGACTCGAAGGTCATACCGATCGCACCGAGGAGCGAAGGCCACGAATCCCAGTAACCGGGATAGAACAGATCGAACTGGTCGCGGACGTAGTACTGCCAGCCGAAGCCGTCGAACGCGTTGCCGTTGGCGCGGCCGAAACGCTCCAGCCAGTTGACGGTGCTCGCCGGAAAGTTGGCATTGATCGGGGCTGCGGCCGGTGGGAAGAAATACTGCGGCGTGGTACTGTGCAGATCCACGTAGACCTGCGGCCGCCACTTCATCACTGCCCCGGCGGTGGCACGGGTCTCCGGGTGGCTCATCGCCAGGAGGTCGCGGTTCATGTCGAAGCGGTAGTGCGAAAAGCGCCCCTGGATCGCCCACGGTTCGACCTGCTCCACAGCGGCAGGGTCGTCGGTGCCCACCGCCACCGAGTTGTACCAGGCAGCGAAGCGCTCGTGACCATCAGGGTTCTGACTCGGGTTGATGATCACCACCACGCTGTCCAGCAGTTGCCTGATGGCAGGATGATCAGAGGCGAGGAGCGTGTAGGTCGTCATCATCGACGCCTCGAATCCGGTCGGCTCGTTGCCATGAATCGAATGCGACAGCATCGCCACTGCCGGAGTTCCCCCGACGATCCTGTCGATCTCTCCGGCTGCGGCACCGCGCGGATCGGCGAGCTTCCCGAGATCCTCCCGGATCCGGTCCAGCCGGGCAATGTTGGCCGGCGAAGAGATGATGAAGATCCGCATCACCTTGCCCTCGACCGATCTCCCGATCTCCTCGACCCGCACCCGATCGGGGGCGGCGGCCGCCATCGCATCGAGCACTGCGGCCTGCTGGTGGAACATCGTCTGGCGAGTACCGATCGGCTGACCGAGCAGTGCCTCCGGCTTCGGCACGTGAGTGCGATACGGAGGATGGGAATCGAAGGAGAACTCCGGCGAACCCGGCGAGACCTTGACCGTGATCAGGTCCTGAGCGCCGAGCGGAACCGCAGGAACGGCAAGAAGGAGGGCAACGATTGCGGATCGCATGGCAACCATCTGTTGGAGTGATGAGCGCAATCTAGACCGGCAGGCAGCGAACGGCGAACGGCAAACAGCGGCGTCACCTTACCACCGTCATCCCGAGTGTAGCGACCCGCAGGGTCGCGGAATCGAGGGATCTGCTTTCCGGTCAAGGCGGTAGAAGCAGATTCCTCCGCTTCGGCCCGGCTACGCCGGGCCTCCGGTCGGAATGACGGATTCCCGGTTCGCCGTTCGCCGTCATCTGCCGCTGAGCCACACCTTGACCGCAGCACCGCCGATCAGGAAGACCATGGCAGTGTACCAGACCCAGAGGAGGAACAGCAGCATCGCCCCGATACCGGCATCCACCGCATAGACACCACTGCCCCCCGACACCATGCCGAGGTACAGACCGAAGAGCCGCTTGGCAATGTCGAAGCCGATCGTGGCAACGGTGGCGCCCAGGAGCGCGCCTCGCCACGGTACCCGGAGCGGAGTAGCGTAGCGGTAGATGGCGGTGAAGAAGGCCAGCGTGGAGCCGATGGCTACCGCCTCGCGGACGACCCGTCCCAGAGTCGTGGCGAGGAACGACAGCGGTGACGGCAGCAGCGTTCCATCGGGAAGCAGCATCAGGCCGGAACTGATCACCAGCGTCGCCAGTGCGACTCCCATCACCGCCGCGATGACACCGAGGTCGCGCAATTTCCCGAATACGAAGCCGAGGATATAGTCCAGCACCATTGCACTGTGCCGCTGCCGGTCCTTCGCCTCGTATATCTGGGAGAGGGTGTTCCGCGCCGACGAGAACAGTCTGGTCGCGAACCAGGCGAAGAGCGGTACCGCCACGAGAGTCAGCCGGGGCCGGAACTCGGTGACCACCTTGAGAAGCTGCTCCATCACCGCAACCGGATCGGGACCGGTACGGCCGCCGTTGACCACCGGGAAGAGAGCGGTGACCAGTGCCGACGGATCGGCAGTTCCGAAATACTCCGTCCGGTCCAGCAGATATCCGAGTCCACCGATTGCCAGGATGCCGAACGGGATCATCGCCAGGATGGCATCAAAGGTGAGGGCCGATGCCAGCATCGGAATGTTCACCCGTTCGGCCACCGCCAGGATCCGCTTGAGCCGCGGGGCGCGGGCCACCACGATACCAGAGAGCCCGCTCTCGGGCGGGCTCTCGGAATTGTCGTCGGAAGTTGCCGGAGCAGTCATCACAACTGGAAGATCAACCGTGATCCTCATCGTCCGCCACTCCGTCGGCGGCAACTGCGGGGCGCCTGCGGGCCCGTGCCTCGGTGAGGCGCCGGTCGAGTTCATCCCGGGCATCGGCAGTCTTCCGCCCGATCGCCCGCTTGCCCTCCTTCACCTCTTCGGCGACATCCTCGGCCCAATCCTCGACCCGTTCCTTGAGTTCGCGGCCCTTCCCCTCCACCTCGTCGACCAGATCGTCCCAGCGCCCCTCGGCCTCCTTGCGGATGCGCTTGGCCCTGCGGGCAAGCTCCCGCCGGGTACGCTCGCCCGACTGCGGGGCGAGAAGCAGCGCCGCACCGGCACCCAGGAGGGCCCCGAAAAGAAACCAGCCGGCACTCGAACCACCCTCGGTCTCGATTACCGTCACTTCACCATCATCGTATCGTGCCATGGATCCTCCCGTCCTTGTTGGGGCTCAGCATCCTGCGCCCTTGGCTATCCAGCTCCCGCCCCCGACCTTCTTCGAGATCCCGTTCATACGGGCGCAGCATGCTGCGCCCTTGGCTTGCCGGCCCCTGCCCCGATC
>CAZSPH010000026.1:22076-23982 GCA_964608715.1 uncultured Gemmatimonadaceae bacterium
TACGGGCGCAGCATGCTGCGCCCTTGGCTTGCCGGCCCCTGCCCCGATCCCGGCCTTCTTCGAGATCCCGTTCATACGGGCGCAGCATGCTGCGCCGTTGGCTTGCCGGCCCCTGCCCCGATCCCGGCCTTCTTCGAGATCTCGTTCATACGGGCGCAGCCTGCTGCGCCCCGGCTACTCTCCCGCGTCGGCGTCGTCGACGGCACGGGCGCTTGCTGCGATCGTGCCATACGGCAGCCGGGTGGCGGTCACGAAACGGTCGACCTGAGCCGCCGTCCCCTCGACGCCGAGCTGCTCGAAGAGGAACCGGAACGTCTTCTCCAGCGCCCCTCCAATATCCTGACGAATCTCCGGGGAAAGATCCCACATCTCCCGCTTGAACGGCCCGATCGCCTTCTTGCGGGTCTTGTAGTAGAACTGCTCGTCGGAGTCGTTGCTCCCCCGCTCCCCGGCGGCATTCTCGTCCAGCCAGGCGTACATCCGCTGCCGCAGTTCGGCCGGCAGGGAGGGATGGTCGAAGACGATATTCTGGAAATTGGTGGCAAGGTGAATCTCGGCCGTCTCGATTCTCGGGAAGTTCCCGAAGGCATCGCTCGGCAGCGTCGACGCCCCATGCTGGACGGCACCACCCATCCCGTAGTCCTCGCGGGCCGACTTCGACAGCGCCTCCAGGGCGACCAGGTCGAGCTTGACGTCGGCAATCGATCCGTCCGGCAGCACCACCCCGCCATGTGACGTGCCGGTCTGCACCGAGATCTTGCTGATGCCAGCGGAGACGCCGAGCGCGGCGAGAGCGCGGTTGTACCCGCCCATGAAGGCGTGGAGTTCCTCCACCGTCGAGTTCTTGTGCCCAACCTCGCCGATCTCGGCCCCAACCGACACCGTCACCCCGGCTGGCTCCCGGTCCCGGATGAACTTCGTGATCTCGGCTGCCCGCTCGTAGTTGGCCCGCTGCTGCTCGTCGAGGGTCCCGAACGAGAGATCGACCAAGGTCGAAGTATCCACATCGATGTTGTAGAAGCCCGCCGCCAGTTCCTCGGCGATCAGCTTCTTCACCTCACCGACCTCGGCCTCCGCATCAGCCTGGTACTTCTTCGCATTGACCTGGCAGTGGTCGCCCTGGATGAAGAGGGGCTGGTAGTACCCCTCCCGGAGTGCCGCAGCGATCATCACCGCGACATACTCGTTGGGGCGCTGATCGGTATAGGCGATCTCCGACCGCGCGATCTCGAGGATGATCGCACCGGCGTTCATGCCCCTGGCCGCACGGAAGACTGCCCGGGCCGTGTCGTAGGCAATCATCCGGACGTTGATCGCAGGAACCGTGAAACCGGAGCAGTCACCCCGACCACGCGCCACGTACAGATCATGGATCGATGCCGGACGGACACCCACCGCCTGGCCGATCTCCCAGAGCAACTCCCTGGCGGCACCACGCTCAGCCTCGGCGCCGAACACCGCCCGATAGACCAGACCATCGATAGCCGCACCGTCGAGAACGGCCCCGGCCGGGATTTCCACACCGGCATCCGTCACCTTCACCGCCCCGGAAAATGCCGCCGCAAGACCCTGCAACTCTGCTCGTGACACTGGAGGACTCCTGTATACCTGCGGGTTAGTGGCCACCAATCTAGACACCTCCCGCCGGACCCGCAAATCCGCCCGCGGAAAGCAGATACGCCCAACTCCCACACCGCCCACCGCCACTGTCGTCATGTTGATTTTCCACATCAAGTGGGCAACGGAAGAATATGTGGATCATGCAGTTACGGGATTGCCTCAATGTTGATAACCCAGTGGACCCGAAACTCCGCTCATTCACTGGCGATCCTCCCGAGCTTTCCATCGGCTCCACAAATCCACGCGTGGAAAACTCCACTTCTCCACAGGTGTGAGAACTCCTCAC
>CAZSPH010000027.1:0-23728 GCA_964608715.1 uncultured Gemmatimonadaceae bacterium
TCACCACCTTGGCGGGAGTGACTCCTTCGAGCAGCTCGTGGACACCCAGTCGGAGAATGTTCCTCTCGATCAGCGCGATCCGTTCCAGGCGCCAGTTGTCGGTGGCAGTTTCGGCCAGCTCGTCGAGCCGGTCGATCTCGCGGCGGACTCCTTCCACCAGCACCATCGCGCCGTCCAGAAGGTCCGGCTCCGGGCCGGTCAGACGCGAGAGTCCGCTGGCTGCCCCATCGGGACTGTCGGCACCACCGGTGTCGATCAGGTACAGGAGCTGCAATGCGCGAGCGCGCTGCTTCGATTCGCGCCGCATCAGTTGAGTCCTGCCTGGTCGAGCATCGATGCCGTCCTCAGGGCCGCCCCGGCCGCCTCGGCGCCCTTGTTGCCATGGTCTCCACCGGCGCGCGCAATCGCCTGTTCCATGTTGTCGCAAGTGAGAAGACCCAGTCCCACCGGAACCAGCGTCTCGGAGGAAACGCGAGCTGCGGTACCGGCCGCACCATCGACCACCACATCGAAGTGCGGGGTCTCACCGCGGATGACTACGCCGAGGGCAACCACTGCACGGTATTTTCCGGAACGAGCCGCTGCGGCAACAGCGACCCCGAGTTCGAATGCACCGGGAACCCAGAGGATGTCGAGCGACTCCTCCGGCACCGCAGCATCGCGACAGACCTGCTCCGCACCTTCGAGCAGCCGAAGGGTGAGTCGTTCGTGGTAGCGGGATACTACGATCGCCACCCTCCCGACCGCCCTGAGCTGGCCTTCCCATACTGCCATGATTCAGTCCACCAGTAGATGACCGAGCTTTTCACGCTTGGTCGATAGATAGGCGCGGTTCTCCGGAGTGAGATCCGCCTGCAACGGCACCCGCTCGGTGATCTCGAGGCCGTAGCCATCGAGTCCCACCAGCTTGCGGGGATTGTTGGTCATGATCTTCAGAGTCGTCAGGCCGAGATCACGAAGTATCTGCGCTCCGATTCCGAAGTCACGCAGGTCGGGTCCGAAACCGAGCCGCTCGTTGGCCTGTACGGTATCATCACCCTCGTCCTGCAGGGCGTAGGCCCGGAGCTTGTTGAGCAGTCCGATGCCCCGTCCTTCCTGGTCGAGATAGACGATCACTCCCCGTCCTTCTGCGACCACGCGCTCCATCGCGCGGTGAAGCTGGACTCCGCAATCGCATCGCTTCGAATGGAAGACGTCGCCGGTGAGACATTTGGAGTGCATCCTCACCAGTACGTTCTCCTCGCCCTCGACCTTGCCATGCACCAGCGCCACATGCTCGGCGCCGTCGACGTCATTGCGATAGCCGATCACCCGGAACTCGCCCGCGTCGGTCGGCAGATCCGCCTCGGCGACCCGGTGCACCAGTTGCTCGTGGCGAAGGCGGTAGGCTACCAGATCGGCGACCGTCATCATCACCAGGCCGTGCTGCCGACAGAACTCCTCCAGCTGCGGTCGACGCGCCATCGAGCCGTCAGGCGAGAGGATTTCGCAGATCACTCCGGCCGGACGGAACCCGGCCAGCCGGGCCAGATCGACGCTCGCCTCGGTGTGACCCACTCGCTGAAGAACTCCACCGGGCCTGGCACGGAGTGGCGAGATGTGCCCGGGACGGCGGAGATCCTCCGGCTTCGTCGCGGGGTCGATTGCGACCCTGATGGTCGTCGCCCGATCGGCAGCCGATATGCCGGTAGCGACTCCGAAGTGACTGGCAGCATCGATCGTCACGGTAAAGGCAGTCTGCATCGACTCGGTATTGCGCTGCACCATCAGCGGAAGTTCGAGCCGCTCGCAATCCTCCGGAGTCAGTGCGAGACAGATCCAGCCCCGGCCGTGCTGGGCCATGAAGTTGATCATCTCGGGAGTGATCGCCTCCGCGGCACAGACGAGATCGCCTTCGTTCTCGCGATCCTCGTCGTCGACTACCACGATCATCCGGCCGGCCTTCAGCTCGGCAACTGCGCGTTCCACCGACTCGAAGGTCATGGTGCTGCCCGCCTGGCCAGCATGGCCTGCACGTACTTGCCGATCACATCACCCTCCAGATGTACAGCATCCCCCGGAACCAGTGTTCCGAGAGAGGTATGTTCCAAGGTATACGGAATTACCGAGACCTGAATCACTCCGGGTCCGGGGATCCCGTTCACTGTCAGCGAGACCCCATCGACGGTAACCGACCCCAGCGGAATAGTCGCTGCAGCCACCGCGTCCGGGACCTCGATATCGAGCAGACGCGCGTCACCGGCGGTCTCGATCCTGACCACCGTGCCGACACCATCCACATGGCCCTGCACCAGGTGACCGCCGAGGCGATCGCCAGCTCGGAGAGCGCGCTCAAGGTTGACCTGGCGCCCTGACCGCCACGAACCGATCGCAGTCCGCTCGATGGTCGTAGTGACGGCTTCGACGGTGAAGCCGCTGCCGCCCGCAACCGGTGCCAAACCAGTTACGGTCAGACAGGCACCGTTGATCGCGATGCTCTCGCCGTCGACCAGATCCGTCCATGTCGACGTGATTGTCAATCGCAGCCCCCGCTCAGTAGCGGCAGCGGTGGCGACCGTGCCCACCTGTTCAACCAGTCCGGTGAACATCTATCTCTCCATCACCATCAGAACGTCATTCCCGAGCTGGGCGGTATCGACCAGCCGCCAGCGCGGCGCGGTTTCGATCGACTCCACGCCGACAATCGGCCACGCTGGCACACCACCGCCGAGCCATACGGGCGACTGGATCTGACAGATCCGGTCAACCAGGTTGGCCTCCAGGAGAGCGGAAGCCAACCGTCCTCCTCCTTCAACCAGCAGCGATTCCATGCCCAGCTCGCGCAACCCTGCCAGCCCTTCCAGCAGACTATCCGCCTCGACCATCCGGACACCGGGAGGCAGGGAAGGCGATCCCGTTCCCCGGCCTCGTACCGTCACTACTGGAACGCCGTGACCGGCCCCCGGGATCCCGACCGACCGGAAGATCGGGTGGTCGAACGGAACCGTCCCCGACCGATCGAAGACGACCCGCACCGGCGGCACCCTGGGCACAATCGCGCCGCGTACCGTCAAGGATGAGTGGTCAGCGAGAAGGGTACGCCCTCCGACGCCGATGGCATCGAACCTGGCCCGTTCCCGATGGACCCATTCCCGTGCCTCCGGTCCGGAAATCCAGCGGGAGTTGCCCGCCCCGTCGGCAATCATGCCGTCGAGCGAGACGGCCAGCTTGACAGCGACCCAGGGCCGGTCGGATCGGATTCGGGAATGGAAGAACGGGGCGTTGAGTCCTGCGGCAGCCTCGCCGAGACAGCCCACATCGACCGCCAATCCGGCGGCGCGAAGCCGGTCGGCGCCACCGCCTGCCCGGGGATCCGGGTCGGCCACTGCCGCAACCACCCGGGAGATTCCGGCTGCGAGGATCGCCTCGGTACAGGGAGGCTGTTTGCCGTGATGATTGCACGGCTCCAGCGAGACGTAGATGGTCCCGCCACGCGCCCGTTCCCCGGCCGCCTCGATCGCCGCGGCTTCGGCGTGAAGACCACCGAAGGCGGCATGCCATCCTTCGCCGACGACTACGCCATCACGATCAACGATCACCGCACCGACCATCGGGTTGGGAGCGACCTGCCCCCATCCGCGTTCGGCTAGTTCAAGCGCCCGCGCCATCAGAGCACGATCATCGTCACCAGCCACGGGAATGATCGGTCAGTCCAGGAAGCGGACCGCAGTGCTGTCGGCCTTCACTTCACCGATAACCCAGGTCTCCACACCAGCATCGGTGGCCGCCTGGCGCACAACCGTCACCGCGTTTTCCGGCACCACCGCGATCATCCCGATGCCGAGATTGAAGACATCACGCATCTCGTCGAGCGAGACTCCACCGCCGGTCATGATGGTCCGGAAGAGCGCCGGCCATTGCCACGAATCAGGACTGATCACCGCCTCGCACCCTTCCGGCATCACCCGTACCAGGTTGCCTGCGATCCCGCCGCCGGTGATGTGGGCCAGCCCATTGACGAGATCAACTACCGGACGGATCGCAGCGGCATAGCTGCGATGAACTGCCAGCAGCGCGTCGGCTACAGTTTCGCCGTTCCCACCGGGAAGCGGAGCATCGAATGCCAGTCCCATCTGATCGAGGAGCACGCTGCGGGCCAGCGTGTAGCCGTTGGTATGGAGACCGGTGGCGGCATAGCCGATCACCACATCTCCCGGACCGATGGCATCGCCGTGCAGCGCGTCATCTTCCTCCACTACACCGATGATGGTGCCAGCCAGATCGAAGGTACCGGCCAGATAGAGCCCCGGCATCTGCGCCGTTTCACCACCGGCAAGTACCATCCCGTGGGCCTTGCAGGCTCGCGCGATCCCTTCGACCACCCCGGCGATCATCTCCACCGGCAGCTTGTGGCCGGCGATGTAGTCCATGAACGCCAGCGGGACGGCCCCGTGCACCAGGATGTCGTTGACCGAGTGATTCACCAGGCATTCGCCGACGGTATCGTAGCGGCCGGTCTGCTGCGCGATCAGCACCTTGGTACCGACTCCGTCGGTGCTCATTACCAGAACGGGGGAGCGCATCTCCGTCGGCACCCGTACCATCCCGCCGAACGCTCCGATCCGACCGAGCGAAAGCGGGGTGGCGGTTCCGGCAACGAGCCGTCCGATCCGTTCCTTGGCGTCCTCCGCCTGACGGAGATCGACCCCGGCTGCGGCGTATCTGGAATCGGTCACAGTGCCTCCGCCAACGGAAACTGGGTGAGATCCTCGAACCGCTGCACTCTGCGTTCCAGGCTCTCGCGAGTGACGTCCCGGAAACCGTCGATCCCGAAGCCCGAAACTGCATACGAACCCATCGCCGAGCCGTAGACCATCGCCCGCCGGATCTGATCGGTACCGGTTGCAGCGACGCTGGCGAGGTAGCCCATGAAGCCGCCGGCGAAGGCATCGCCGGCACCGGTGGGATCGAAGATCTCCTCCAGCGGATATGCCGGAAGGATGAAGGTACGGTTCTCCTGGATCAGCAGCGCTCCGTGTTCGCCCTGCTTGATCACGACATGCTTCGGTCCGCGCGAAAGGAGCCACCGCCCCGCACGATGGACGTTCCAGTCGTCGGCGAGTTCACGCGCCTCGGCGTCGTTGATCATCAGCACGTCGACTCGGGCGAGCAGCTCAATCAGAGCCTCACGCTCGGACTCGATCCAGAAATTCATCGTATCGCAGGCCACCAGGCGCGGGCCACGCATCTGGTTCAGCACGTCGAGCTGGAGTTTCGGCGCGATATTGCCGAGGAAGAGATACTCCGCTTCCTTCGCCTCGGAGGAGAGCACGGGCCGGAAGTCAGCGAAGACGCCGAGGCGGGTGTCGAGCGTCTCCCGCTGCTGCAGGTCGTAGGAGTACTTCCCCTTCCAGCGGAAGGAAGGACCGTCCGCGGTGGTCACACCGGACCAGTCGATGCCGCGGGAGGCCAGGTCGGCGAGCCGGTCGACCGGATAGTCGTGGCCGACCACACCCACCACCTGCACCGGGTGAAGCAGCGAGGCAGCGACCGAGAAGTGGAGTGCGGAACCACCGAGCACGTCCTCCGCCTGCCCGAATGGAGTCTCCACCGAGTCGAGTGCCACACTGCCGACGGTGAGCAGACGCATATCGCTACATCCGATCCGGCGCCGAGACGCCGAGAAGACTGAGACCGTTCGCGAGCACCTGTCGAACAGCCCTGGCCAGAAGCAGGCGCGCCTGTTCCACTGCCGGCGGCTCACCAAGCACGCGGCAGCCGTGGTACCAGGCATGAGTCAGGCGGGCCAGCTCGTCGAGATAGCCGGTGATCCGGTGCGGCTCGCGGTCGCGGGCTGCACGGGCAACCGCCTCGGGGAATGCCACCGCAAAGTTGAGCAGCTCGCGATCCTGATCGCCGAGTGCTTCGATGTCGAGTGACCCGGTGACCGAATCCGGTGAGCGCTCGGCGTTGCGGAAGATCCCGCACATCCGGGCGTGAGCCATCTGGACGTAGAAGACCGGATTCTCATCGGTCCGCGAGGCCGCGAGGCCGATGTCGAAGACGAGATGGGTATCGCTGCGCCGCATCAGGAACCAGTAGCGGGCGGCATCGACGCCGGTCTCCTCGTAGAGGTCCCGGAGGGTTACGAAGTCGCCCGATCGCTTCGACATCTTCACTTCTTCGGCGTCGCGGACAACCTTGACCAACTGGACGATGGCGACCTCGAACCAGTCCTCCGGCAGGCCGAGTGCGACGAGCGCACCACGCACCCGCGGGATGTAGCCGTGGTGATCTGCACCCCAGACATCGATCGCAGTGGTAAAGCCGCGATCGAACTTGTCGAGATGATAGGCGATGTCCGGCACGAAGTATGTGTAGCTGCCATCCTGCTTCCGGAGCACCCGGTCCTTCTCATCGCCATATCGGGAGGTGGCAAGCCAGAGTGCCCCGCCCTCCTCGTATGTGAGGCCAGCATCGATCAGGCGCGTCAGGCCGCGTTCCACCGCGCCATCGGCGTACAGCTTTTCCTCCGACGTGACGACATCGAAGCGGACGCCGAAAGTGGCCAGCGTTTCGTCCTGCTCGGCGCGCTGCATCGCCACGCCGAGCCTGCGACAGAGCGGGATGCCCTCGTCACGCGCAAGATCAGCCAGCCCGCTCCCCCGTTCGGCGACCAGCGCGACAGCGGCCTCCTTCAGGTAGTCGCCGTGATAACCGCCTTCAGGAATATCGGCATCGCGGCCAACCTCCTGCTGGATCCGTGCCCAGAGGGACTCGGCGAGTCGGTCGATCTGCACGCCAGCGTCATTCACATAGAACTCGCGTGCCACTTCGGCGCCCGACCATTCCAGCAGCGTCGCGATCGCATCGCCCAGCGCCGCACCACGACCATGTCCCACGTGGAGCGGGCCGGTGGGGTTGGCGGAGACGAACTCCACGTTGATCCGCCGACCGGCCAGTACATCGGACCTGCCGTAGCGATCTCCCTGTTCCAGGATACTGGCATGCTGAAGTGCCACGCTCCCGGCAGCCAGGCGGATGTTGATGAATCCGGGACCGGCGATCTCCACCGCCGCAACGACCGACGGATCCAGCGCCAGCATGCCGACGATCCGCTCGGCCAGGGCCCGCGGATTGCCCTTCTCGCGCCGCGCCAGCATCAGAGCCAGGTTGGTGGAGAAGTCGCCGTGGGAGGGGTCGCGAGGTCGCTCGACCGTGAACTCCAGGTCGGCTGCACCCAGTTCGGCAGCGACCGCAGCCAGCCGTTCCCGGAAAAGGTCGCTCACTTCGATTCCGCCTTGGGAGCGGGGGTCGGCTTCGAATCCGGCTTGGGAGTGCCCTCGGAGGGAGGCTTCCTGGCTCCCTTGCCGTCCTTGCCGTAGTCGGTGATGTAGAAGCCGCTTCCCTTGAAGATCAGGCCCTGACCACCCGAGATCTGACGCCTGGCCGAAGCACCACACTCCGGACACTTGCCGATCGGGCGATCGGAGATCTTCTGGAAACGTTCGAAGGAATGTCCTTCGGTGCAGAGGTACTCGTAGGTCGGCATCTCGATCCGGGGTTGACGCAAACTGTTACAACCCCGGAATTTAGCCGCCCGCAGCCCGCTACGGCAGTGGGGCCGCCCCTTCCACCTCGCCCAGTACCTGCCTGACGTATTCGACGTCCTCGGCACCGCCGATCACCAGCGGAACCCGCTGATGGAGCGTTTCCGGCTCGATGTCCATGATCCGCTGCCTGCCATCGGTCGCGGCCCCCCCCGCCTGCTCGGCGATGAAGGCCATCGGCGAGCACTCGTAGAGCAGCCTGAGCTTGCCGGTGCGGTTCTTGGAGTCGCCGGGGTAGAGGAAGATTCCGCCGTTGATCAGGTTGCGGTGGAAGTCCGCCACCAGGGAACCGATGTAGCGGGAGTTCTTGGGCTTCATCCGGTCGGGGTCGTCGCCTTTGAAACCACGGACCGCGGTCTGCATGCCCTTGGACCAGCGGCCGAAGTTGGACTCGTTGACGCTGTAGTATCTGCTGGAGACCGGCATCTTCATGCCGGGATGGGAGAGCAGGAACTCCCCGATAGTCGGATCGAGGGTGAAGCCGTGGACGCCGTTCCCCGCGGTATAGACCATCATCACGCTGGAGCCGTACATCACATAGCCGGCGGCCACCTGGTTACGGCCGGGCTGCATCAGGTCGTCGAGGGTACCCTGCCCGGAGCTGGACCTGCGAGCATAGATCGAGAAGATGGTTCCCACGGCAGCGTTGACGTCGATGTTGCTGGAGCCATCGAGCGGATCGAACAGCACGGTGTACTTGCCGGGAACCACGTCATCGGGAATGGGGATCAGTTCCTCGTCCTCCTCGGAGGCCATCGCACAGATCCGGCCGGTGCGGTTGAGTGCATGCTTCATCGTCTCGTTGGCGAAGATGTCGAGCTTCTGCTGCTGCTCGCCCTGGACGTTCTCGCTGCCGACCTCGCCGAGGATGTTTACCAGACCGGCGCGTCTGATCTTCGCGGCGATCACCTTGGCTGCCAGGGCGATGTCGTAGAGGAGATTGGTCAGCTCACCGGTAGCCTCCGGATGAGCCCGTTCCTGATCGAGGATGAATCTCTCAAGAGTGGTGACCTTGGAATCTTGCAGCACGACAGCTCCTCATGGTTCCGATGTTCGCACCGGATATGTCGCGGTGGTCCTGCCACCGCGCACGGTGATTGTCCGACCATCCGTCCGCACCGAGATGGTCCCCTCCCGATCGTTGCGCCAGACCGCCGCGCCGACCTCCTCCAGCCGCCGGATCACCTCAGGAGCCGGATGACCGTAGTCATTCTCGCCCGAGGAGATCACCGCCAGAGAGGGTGCAGTCTCCCTGAGCAGCTGCTCGCCGGTCGAGTACCGACTGCCGTGGTGACCGACCTTGAGCAGGTCGATCTTCCCTGCCCTCGCAGCGAAAAGCGATTCGGCCGGGAAGCCGGCATCGCCGGTGAGCAGGGCGCGGAATCCGCGATACTCGACCAGCAGAACGATCGAGTCCTCGTTCGGGTTGCCACCGCTGCCGGACCAGGTCGGATCGGGATGCACCACGGTCACGGTGACATCGTCGACCCGCCAGCTCTCGCCACTCCCGACCACGCGCCAGGGCACGCCCGATTTCACCACACGATCGAGCCAACCGGCGTACCCGGAATCGGGGTACGGCACCCCCGGATCGAGTATCACTCCGATCGGGAATCGCTCCATGATAGCAGGGGCGCCGCCAAAATGGTCCAGGTGGGAATGGGTAACCACCAGCATCGTGATCGACGGGGCTCGCTGCGATGCGAGAAACGGCACCACCACCTGCCGACCGGCATCGTACCTGCCGCGTATCGGCCCGGCATCGACCACCAGCCATCTTCCTGCCGGAGTCCTCAGCACCATCGCGTCTCCCTGGCCCACATCGACGAAGTGAATCGTCAGGCCGCCGCTGCGATCGGCTCCCGCCAACGGTATCACCAGCCCGGCCCAGAGCCAGACGGCGAGCGACCAGGCGGCACGCCTGCCGGCCTCGCGCACGGTGCTCCGCCCGGCAGTGGCCCAGATGGCTGCCGCCAGCGCCGCCGTCCACGGCAGAGCAGCCGCCAGCCCCGGAACGGGCACCCCCGCCGCTCCCGGCAGAGCCGCTCCAATCCGCGCCACCAGCTCCAGCAGATCCAGCAGCAGGCCGGTCGACACCGCGAAGCCCTCGGCGACCATCGGCATCAGGGAGTGGAACGCCAGCGCCATCAGCGCTCCGGGTACGGCCGCAGCCGCAATCGGAATCGCGACCAGATTCAGCAGCACTCCGATCGGCGCGATCGTTCCGATCACCGCTGCAGCGATCGGAGCGGTGGCCATGGTGGCGCCGACGGAGGATGCGAGGATTGCCACCAGCGGGCGATGGTTGGGCATTGCCTGCCGAACCCACTTCGGCAGCCAGACCACACCCGCCATCGCAGCGAACGAGAGCCAGGCGCCGAGATCCACTACTGCGGCGGGGTCGATCATCAGTACTGCGAGTGCGGCAAGTCCGATCACTCCGTCGAACCTGAGGTTCCGCTGGCGCGACCGGGCCGCCACCGCAACTGCCGCCATCACTGCGGCTCTGGTCGCAGGTGGAGGCCACCCCAGCCAGGCCGCGTACAACAGTCCGACTCCGGCGCCGACCATCTCGCCCTGTCGACTCGGCCTCCCGGTGAGGCTCCATCCCATCACGATCCAGGCAATCACCAGACCGACGTGGAAACCGGAAATCGAGAGCAGGTGAACCAACCCGGTGGCGGCGAATGAATCGCGGATCTCCCGATCGATCGCCCCGCGTCGGCCGGCCACGAGAGCGTCGACCACTCCGGCATGCTCGCCGAAACGCTCCCTGATCGCGACGGCCACGGCAGTGCGGCTCTTCGCGAGGAAACCGCCGACTGGTGGCGCAACTACCTCGTGGCGCGACACCAGCAGCAGTCCGCGCGGCCGACCGACCGGATCGGAGTCCGGTCGCCACCGCCCGGTCACCGACACCGTGGCGCCCGCTGGAATGATCGCCCCTTCGCGCCAGCGCACCATCACTTCGCCGGCACACTCGGAGCGGCTCCGGGCCCGCCCCACTCCGATACCCGGATCGACCAGCTCGAGCACCGCTGTCCGGCTTCCAGCGTGCCAGGTTGCGGCGCACCCGCCGGCTTCTCCCGAGCGTATCCCGCTGCCGACTACCGCACCCAGCAGGGCCGTGGCGGCCATGACCCGCGCCCGAACGGTGTCGGCGACTGCGGCTGCCAGTACCAGCGCAATCGTCACCGCCATCGGACCCGGAAAACGCGAAAGGCCGGTCAGCAGACCGGCCCCCAGTGCAACTGCCAGAAGGAGGGCGCCCGCCCTCCCCCTCATCCGCCCGTCTGTCGCGGAACCATGGCCACCTGTTTCATCGCCTCGATCACCTTCACGTCGATAGTGGCCCGCCCCTGTGGCGAGTCGAGCTGCACCTCGGTTACCGCCTTGCCCTCGGCGTTGACCACGTACTTCGGAGGCAGCCGATTGAGCGCGTGCACGATCACGTCCTCGCGATGCTGTACCGTATCGCTGAATCCAGCCACAGCTCCCTTGAGCCTGTCATAGGCCTCGGAGACGTGGTACTCCATCACGTTGAGAATCACAGAACGGTGAGCCCCTGGCGCGCAACGATCGCGCCGGTGAAGGTCGACCCGGTGGTACCCGAAAGACGGACCTGATGATACTCCCCGATCGCCGATTCCGGGAGATCGAGCAGCACCATGTGGTTCCGTCTGGTGCGAGCCAGCATCATACCCCCGCGCCGCGCCGGCCGCTCCACCAGTGCCTCGTGCACCTCGCCGACCCGTTCGGCGTTCCTGAGCCGGGCCTGCTGCCGTACCTGCCCGATCAGCCGGTCCAGTCGTTCCGAGGCGATTTCGTCGGAGACATGATCGCGGATCTTCACCGCCGGAGTACCGTCCCGGACCGAGTACTTGAAGGTGTAGGCGTCGTCGAACGACGCTTCGGTCACGATCGACAGCGTATCCTGGAACTCCTCCTCGGTCTCACCGGGGAACCCGACGATGATGTCGGTCGAGAAGGTGATACCGGGAATGGCCGCCCGCAGATCGGCCACCACCTGCAGGTACTGCTCGCGCCGATAGCGCCGGAGCATCCGCTTGAGGACAGTGTCGGAGCCGCTCTGCACCGGCAGGTGGACATGTTCGCATACCGCAGTTGTGGTGGCCATCGCCTCGATCACTGCCGGCGTGAAGTCGGTCGGATAAGGCGAGGTGAACCGGATCCGCCTCACTCCATCGACTTTTCCAATGGCGCGGAGAAGGTCGGCGAAGTCGTGCTCGCCGTCGTGATACGAGTTGACCGTCTGCCCCAGGAGCGTGACTTCGGAAACACCTGCGTCGGCGAGTTCACGGACTTCGTTCACCACGTCGACCAGGCGGCGTGACCGTTCGGGACCGCGGGTGGTCGGCACGATACAGAACGTGCAGCGATAGTTGCAGCCGCGCTGCACCGTCACGAATGCGGTGGGCCCTGGCTCGCGGACCTGGGGGATATCCTCGTAGTGCTCCCAGCTCCGGTAGTCGACATCGGCGCGCCGGTCGCCGGCAGCGGCGTGGCCCAGCAGTTCACCGAGATTGCGGTAGGCGTCCGGTCCGACGACCAGATCCACGCTGGGGACCCGTTCGAGCAGTTCCGGGCCCAGACGCTGGGCCATGCAGCCCACGACTCCCAGAACCGATCCCGGTCGCTTGTAGCGCTGCAGATCGGTGAGCCTGCCGATCACCCGCTGTTCGGCGTTGTCGCGGACGGCGCAGGTGTTGATCAGCACCACGTCGGCATCCTCGGGGAGTTCGGTCACCGAGTAGCCTTCGCGGCCGAGAATCCCGTACATCTTCTCGGTATCCGCCACGTTCATCTGGCATCCGTATGTCTCGATCCAGACGCGCCGCCCGGTGATCGACACCTCCGGCTACCGCCTGCTCGGCGTTCCGCGGGCAGACACGCCCACGGTGAACTGCCAGCCGCTCTCGCGGAAGGAACTTCCCTGGCTGCGCCGGAAATGCTCCAGTGCAATGTCGATTCCGCCGAGATCATCCGCGAAACGGAGACCCGTACCGACAGCGAATGCCATCTCGGTCGGCTGCCTGCCGGCCTCGATCAGGAACGGGAGCGTGGCGTAGCGGACACCGGCCCTGAGCGGCTTGTGATCGGGCCGTCGGACGTTGCGGACCAGTTCGATTCCGACCCCATACTCGATCGTGTTCATCGCACCGATGCCACCTCGCGCAACCACGGAGCGATCAGTGTCACCCCAGGTGCGGGCGATGGCCGAACCGCTCAGGGCCACCTTCGGCGCGACCAGGTAGCGAGCACCCAGGGCAAAGGTAGTGGGCATATCCAGGTCATCGATCCGGGCGGAGTCGCGTTCTACCGAGAGATTGCCGTCGAGTCGCACGGAGGCCGCCAGCGACAGTCTCTCGCTCGGCACGAATACCACTCCGGCAGACAGGGCGCCGCCGGCATGCGTGACCTCCGCGGTCTGTCGAGTGGGGAGATAGCTGGAGTCATCCCAGACCCGCCGGGAGAATGAGCTGCTGGCGCCGGTCATCAGATGCGCACCGAGACCCACCGCAAGTTCAGGCGAGATGGTGATCGATCCGGCAACCCGGAAGTCGTTGACTCCACCGGTGGCACCGATGGAATCGACGACGCCCACCGGCATGCCACGAGGGGCATCGACGGTGCGACTGACCATGGCATAGTCACGCACCAGGTAGCTGCTGTAGCTCACCGCGAAGGAGAACGGCGACTTCGGTACCGGCCCGCCAATCACGGCCAGCGGAAAGCGCTGCTGCCGGAAGGAACCGTCGCCTGCGGGAGTCGTGGTAGCGGCCCACATCGCGGTGCTGGTCAGCGCAGTGGAGACCACATCGAGTCCCCCGACGGTTGCCGGATTGATGGCCGACATCGGATCGAGCACGGCCCCGCTTCCGGCAGAGCCGAGAGCGGCGGCTGACGCCCCTCTACCGACTGCACCAGGTCCCCGGGCACCGAAGATCGACGCCTGGCCGGAAGCCGTAGCCGGAATGAGCAGCGCAGCAAGCAGGAACAGCGATTTCGAGTTCCTCATCTCAGTACCCCCCGAACGGAAACGGGCGCCGGTAGGTCACCCGCAGCCGCGGTCCACCTGCCGTACTCCGGGTCGAGTGGAATCGGGGAGACATGATGCTGCTGTATTCCTGCATGATCTGGACCCGGACCGCCGCGGGCAGCGCGAATTCTCCCTGCCAGAGCGAGACTACGGGAGCGATGTCCACTCTGACGGTGTCACTTCCCGCAGCTACCCAGGTAGCTCCGAACGGTGAGGGCAACACCGAGGACTTGGATCCGAAATCGGCGAGCAGTCCGAAAACATCGACGCGCACGCTGTCACCGGTAATGCCGACAGTCGGAAATGCCGGGACCAGCTCCAGTGTCGCCCGGATGATCGTGGCCGAATCCCTGAGTGCCTGAGGCAGGGCGAAGCGGACGAAGGATCTCGATGCCGAGGGCCCACCTACCGTGAGCAGGTCAGGATCATGGCCGGTCACTCCGTCGGAGTAGACTGACCGCTGCCACTGGGTCACCCGCGTGACGGTCTGCGTTACCAGGGAGGTGTCGGCGATGTCGATGTGTCCGTAGGTGTGCCAGATGGGGGCCGCCGCCCCACCGGACGCTCCGCCGATGTAGGCTCCCACTCCCTGCTGATTGGCACGCAACCTGATACCTATCACCAGCCGCCCCTCGTCAGCGGGAGTGAACGGCAGTCGATCTAGATCAGCTTCCTCGAACAGCACTTCCAGCGCCGCGATTCTGGTGTCGTCCGGAACGCTCACCGCCCTGAGCAGGCGATCGGGTGTCATCGCCTTGATCAGGTCGTCCTGGGAAGTCAGCGAGTCGGTGTCGGACGGCAGCCTGTAGAAGTCGATCACCAGTCCCGTTGCTGCCGCATCCCGCTCGACCAGTGTGAAATGCAGCCGCACCGAATCCCGGATGACAGGGTAGACCGTGTCGGCCACGAATACCGAGTCGGCGCCGGGGACGAACCGCGTCACACCCACGATCTCGCCGATGGCCCCGCCGTTGGCAAGCTGGATGGTCACGCCGTCGGTGAGGAGCCCGTAGCCGGTGAAGGTCGAATCGCCATCGACGATGGCGTCCAGCACGGTATCGACCACCACGGTCTGGCCACCGGGGCAGAGCGCCGGGCAGTCTCCGGGGATGGCCAGCTTCTCCGTACAGCCGGCGAGCATAATCATGGCGATGAGGCCGACGGTCGACGCCAGTGACCGGCCGAGCCGGGTATCAGTTGCTGCGTACAGGTTCATTCCCATTCCAGTCGGCAGATGACCACCGCCGGCCGGGACGGCACACCGGGGTGTCCGCTCCTGCCGGAATCCAGCGGACAAGATAACGGTGCTGTCGCGATCAGTTGACGCCCGAGGTGGCGAATCTGATGCGGAGCGCGGTGAGCGCCTCCGCCAGCAGCCGCCCCTCATCCGCGGTCAGGTTGCCGCGGGTCTTCTCCTCCAGGGCAGCCAGGGTGTCGATCAGAGCCTGAGCCAGCGGTCTGGCCTCGCCCGCCCCCGCTCCGGGGGTGCCCGGAGGCAGCTTGCCGTCGAGAGCGGCGTTGGCCTGGGCAGCAAGTCCCATGACCAGTGATCCGAAATGCGGATTCATTCAACCATCCAGATGGATGCGCGGCAGCCGGCGGCCGAGCGCAGTGAGAAGTTCATAGCTGATCGTTCCGGCGTTTCCAGCCTGCCTGTCGAGCGAGACGGCTCCACCCCAGAGGGTCGCGATGTCGCCGACCGCCACCTGCAGCCCGGTCACATCGACCATCACCTGGTCCATCGTCACCCGTCCGACGATCGGGACCAGAGTACCTCCGAGTTCGACTTCGCCCTTCCCCGAGAGGCTCCTGGGCAGTCCGTCCGCATAGCCTGCCGCCAGTGTTGCCAGGATGGTATCCCGGCCGGCCCGCCAGGTGGCATCGTAGCTGACGGACTCGCCCTTGCGCAGGTTCCGGATGGCCGTGACTCTGGCCTTCACCCTGGCCACAGGTTCGGTCGCCAGTCCCGGCACCGACCCACCATAGAGGTGGATGCCTGGCCGAGCCAGATCGCCGCGCCATGGACCGCTCCGCGCTCCTGCAGCCGAGTTGCTGGCATGAACCAGCGACGGACGGCGACCGATCACGTCGATGGTCCTGAGCAGCAGGCCCCACTGGTCCAGCATGCTCCGGAGATCGTCTGCGGCGGAATGGAAGTGGGTGAAAATCCCTTCCCAGTCATTCCGCTCCAACAGGAGACGACGGATGTCCGACAGGGTTGCACCGTCGTCCCAGCGGACCCCCGCCCGCGACATCCCGGTATCGATTTCCAGGTGGAACGGGCCGCCACCGGCCGCGTTCCAGGCCTCCAGAGCCGCGACATCGCCGATCGCGGGACGGGCAGCAATCCGCCGCATCGGCTCGACCATCGACGGCAGTAGCGGCATGAAGACGATGACGGGTTCCATGATCCCGGCCTCCCGCAGTTCCACCGCCTCGTCCAGCGATGCGACGCCGAATCCCCACGGATTCACTTGCCGCAGCGCCCGGGCGATCGGGACGGCGCCGAGCCCGTAGCCGTTCGCCTTGACCATGGGCAGAATCGGTACGCCTACCCGTTCGATATATGACCGGGCATTGCGCACCAGCGCTCCGGGGTCAACTTCCACCCAGGCTCGGCTTCGGGGATCGACCATCATGGTAGACACGGCCGGGAGACTACGGGCGGAGCGAGATACATGCAAGAGGATTCACCCCTCGACCGGGCGATCGGGATCGTCGCCGACCTCAGGGAGCGCTGCTCCTGGGACCGGGCACAGAACCGGCGGACCCTGCGTCCCTACCTGATCGAGGAGGCGCATGAACTGAGTGCAGCGCTCGAATCGGGAGAGCCGGAGGCCATCCGCGAAGAGGTCGGTGACCTGATGCTCCATCTGGCCTGGCAGATGGTGCTGGGCAGCGAGTTGGGTGAGTTCACCCCTGCCCAGATCGCGGACGACGTGGTCGCCAAGATGCAGCGCAGGCACCCACATCTCTACGACCTAGGCCCGCGCGAAGGCTGGGAGGAACTGAAGCGGAAGGAGAAGCCCGAGCGGTTGGGAACTCTCTCGGGTCTCCCGGCTACGCTGCCGTCCCTGCTGATGGCGTTCCGCCTGCAGGAGCGGGCGGCCAAGGTCGGCTTCGACTGGCCCGACTTCAACGGCCCGGTGGCCAAGGTGCACGAGGAACTGGCGGAAGTGGAAGCCGAGCTGGTGGGCCTGAGCCCTGGAGAATCGAGCGGACCGCTGGAGGGAGAGATCGGCGACCTGATGTTTGCGGTGGTCAATCTGGCCCGCAAGGCAGGGATTCAGCCCGAGCTGGCGCTCGACCGGGCGAATGCCAAGTTCCGCCGCCGCTTCGAGCAGATCGAGACTGCCGCAACGGAGCGAGGCCTGGTACTGGGCCAGGCCTCGCTGGAGGAACTCGACGCGATCTGGGATGAGGTCAAGATGCGGGAGAGGACTGAACGCTAGGGATATTTCCTCGCCACCCAGGCAACCGGCCATGGCACCCGGTTGGGATCGCCCCCTCCCAGCAGTGTCACCAGTTCTCCACTTCCAAGGTCATATATGGCCATGCCATCCTGAGTAACGGTTGCGACCTGCCTGCCGTCTGGTGAGATGGCCATCACCCCGCCTGCATTGATGGGAAGCGTGACCTTGACCTCCGGCAGGAACTGACCGAGCGGGTACCGGACTATCTCTCTCGGGTCCTGCGGAGTGTTGCTGCCACGAAACAGATACAGATCCTTCCCGTCCGGGCTGGCAGTAAGACTTCTGAGACTGATCCCTATCCTGCCTTCCTCCCGGCTTTCGATTCTGAGCGGTTCGTACTCGGTGGGAATCCAGTGCGGAGCCTTCAGCTCCAACACCCAGCCGTACGGTGGCTCCAGCGCCGATCGCGTCACCGGCACCATCAGATGATCGTCGGTAATCCAGACCGGAGCCTGGTAGCCGACTCCGGCTACCACCGGTGGAGCATGGATCACCCGCGCCTCGCCCGTGCCGTCCGCCCGCATCAGGATCAGCCTGTTCCCCTCCACCAGCTGCTGAAACACCAGCCACTCGCCGCTGGGCGAGACCTTCACGTTGTGCGTGATGCCGGCATAAGCCAGGTACTCCGGCTGGCCACCTACGGGAAGGGAAAACCGGATGATGTAGCTCCGGACCGCCGTGTACAGATACTTCCCGTCCCGGGAAATGTCATAGTCCCGGCCTATCGCCCGGCGCCAGTACTCTTCCTCCCAGACTCCATCAGATATCCAGGTGAGATCCACCGGCAGCATGTGCTCCCCGCTGCCGGCATCCACCAGCAGCGGCGTCCTCACCGGCTCGGTCCATATCGCGGCCCCGATCGTCCCCTCGAACGGCGGCGAAGGCTGCGGCGGAGCCGAATCGGTGCCCGAACATCCCGCCAGGGTCACCAGCAGCAGCCCGGCCACGAACGACCGGACGAGATCACCCCCAGCTCCTTCCGGCCTCACCACTCCGGATCCTCCGGCGGGGGCGGACAGATCGCCATGGGCGCTGGCGGCGGACCGTCCTTGCCATCCTTGAAGAATCCGATGGCCACAGTGGCCACCGTGGTATCCCGCCCGGCCCGCCAGGTCGCGTCGTAGCTCACGGAGTCCCCTGGGCGCAGCCTCCGAAGGGCCGACACCCTCGCTTTCACGCGCGCCACAGGCTCCGAATCAAGTCCGGCAACCGCTCCCCCGTAGAGGTGGATGCCCGGACGAGCCAGATCGCCGCGCCACGGCCCCGGCTCGGCCCCCGCAGCAGAGTTGGCGGCATGCACCAGCGGCGGTTGCCGCCCGATGACCGCCAATGCGTGCTGCAACCTCTCCCACTGGGCGGAAACGCTGGCGGGATCACTTCCCGCTGAGTGGAAGTGAGTAAATATCCCCTCGAATTGATCCCATCCTTCAAGGAGACGCGCCACCCTGACTAGCGTTGCACTGTCGTCCCAGCGAGCCCCCGCGCGGGACATGCCGGTATCGATCTCCAGATGAAACGGACCACCACCAGCGGCCTGCCAAGCCTCCAGCGCCACGGCATCGCCGATCGTCGGCCTGAGACCGGCCTCGCGCATCGCCGGAATCATGTGGATAAGCAGTGGCATGAAGACAATCACCGGCGCGATGATGCCGGCCCTTCGAAGCGCCATACCTTCATCCAGTGAAGCGACGCCGAACCCCCACGGCCCCACTTCCCCCAGTGCGCGAGCGACTGCCACGGCTCCCAGGCCATAGCCGTCGGCCTTCACCATCGGCAGGATGGGCACGCCCACCCGCTCGGCATAGGACCGGGCATTGCGCACCAGCGCGGCGAGATCAACTTCCACCCAGGCTCGGCTTCGAGGATCGACCATCATGGTAGACACGGCCGGGAGACTACGACTGGAGCGACCGGCATGCAAGAGGAGTCACCCCTGGATCGGGCAATCGGCATCGTGGCGGATCTGCGGGAGCGATGCTCCTGGGACCGCGCGCAGAACCGGAGGACCCTGCGTCCCTACCTGATCGAGGAGGCCCACGAACTCAGCGCCGCCCTCGAATCGGGAGAGCCGGAGGCCATCCGCGAAGAGGTCGGTGACCTGATGCTCCATCTGGCCTGGCAGATGGTGCTGGGCAGCGAGTTGGGTGAGTTCACCCCTGCCCAGATCGCGGACGACGTGGTCGCCAAGATGCAGCGCAGGCACCCACATCTCTACGACCTAGGCCCGCGCGAAGGCTGGGAGGAACTGAAGCGGAAGGAGAAGCCCGAGCGGTTGGGAACTCTCTCGGGTCTCCCGGCTACGCTGCCGTCCCTGCTGATGGCGTTCCGCCTGCAGGAGCGGGCGGCCAAGGTCGGCTTCGACTGGCCCGACTTCAACGGCCCGGTGGCCAAGGTGCACGAGGAACTGGCGGAAGTGGAAGCCGAGCTGGTGGGCCTGAGCCCTGGAGAATCGAGCGGACCGCTGGAGGGAGAGATCGGCGACCTGATGTTTGCGGTGGTCAATCTGGCCCGCAAGGCAGGGATTCAGCCCGAGCTGGCGCTCGACCGGGCGAATGCCAAGTTCCGCCGCCGCTTCGAGCAGATCGAGACTGCCGCAACGGAGCGAGGCCTGGTACTGGGCCAGGCCTCGCTGGAGGAACTCGACGCGATCTGGGATGAGGTCAAGATGCGGGAGAGGACTGAACGCTAGGGATATTTCCTCGCCACCCAGGCAACCGGCCATGGCACCCGGTTGGGATCGCCCCCTCCCAGCAGTGTCACCAGTTCTCCACTTCCAAGGTCATATATGGCCATGCCATCCTGAGTAACGGTTGCGACCTGCCTGCCGTCTGGTGAGATGGCCATCACCCCGCCTGCATTGATGGGAAGCGTGACCTTGACCTCCGGCAGGAACTGACCGAGCGGGTACCGGACTATCTCTCTCGGGTCCTGCGGAGTGTTGCTGCCACGAAACAGATACAGATCCTTCCCGTCCGGGCTGGCAGTAAGACTTCTGAGACTGATCCCTATCCTGCCTTCCTCCCGGCTTTCGATTCTGAGCGGTTCGTACTCGGTGGGAATCCAGTGCGGAGCCTTCAGCTCCAACACCCAGCCGTACGGTGGCTCCAGCGCCGATCGCGTCACCGGCACCATCAGATGATCGTCGGTAATCCAGACCGGAGCCTGGTAGCCGACTCCGGCTACCACCGGTGGAGCATGGATCACCCGCGCCTCGCCCGTGCCGTCCGCCCGCATCAGGATCAGCCTGTTCCCCTCCACCAGCTGCTGAAACACCAGCCACTCGCCGCTGGGCGAGACCTTCACGTTGTGCGTGATGCCGGCATAAGCCAGGTACTCCGGCTGGCCACCTACGGGAAGGGAAAACCGGATGATGTAGCTCCGGACCGCCGTGTACAGATACTTCCCGTCCCGGGAAATGTCATAGTCCCGGCCTATCGCCCGGCGCCAGTACTCTTCCTCCCAGACTCCATCAGATATCCAGGTGAGATCCACCGGCAGCATGTGCTCCCCGCTGCCGGCATCCACCAGCAGCGGCGTCCTCACCGGCTCGGTCCATATCGCGGCCCCGATCGTCCCCTCGAACGGCGGCGAAGGCTGCGGCGGAGCCGAATCGGTGCCCGAACATCCCGCCAGGGTCACCAGCAGCAGCCCGGCCACGAACGACCGGACGAGATCACCCCCAGCTCCTTCCGGCCTCACCACTCCGGATCCTCCGGCGGGGGCGGACAGATCGCCATGGGCGCTGGCGGCGGACCGTCCTTGCCATCCTTGAAGAATCCGATGGCCACAGTGGCCACCGTGGTATCCCGCCCGGCCCGCCAGGTCGCGTCGTAGCTCACGGAGTCCCCTGGGCGCAGCCTCCGAAGGGCCGACACCCTCGCTTTCACGCGCGCCACAGGCTCCGAATCAAGTCCGGCAACCGCTCCCCCGTAGAGGTGGATGCCCGGACGAGCCAGATCGCCGCGCCACGGCCCCGGCTCGGCCCCCGCAGCAGAGTTGGCGGCATGCACCAGCGGCGGTTGCCGCCCGATGACCGCCAATGCGTGCTGCAACCTCTCCCACTGGGCGGAAACGCTGGCGGGATCACTTCCCGCTGAGTGGAAGTGAGTAAATATCCCCTCGAATTGATCCCATCCTTCAAGGAGACGCGCCACCCTGACTAGCGTTGCACTGTCGTCCCAGCGAGCCCCCGCGCGGGACATGCCGGTATCGATCTCCAGATGAAACGGACCACCACCAGCGGCCTGCCAAGCCTCCAGCGCCACGGCATCGCCGATCGTCGGCCTGAGACCGGCCTCGCGCATCGCCGGAATCATGTGGATAAGCAGTGGCATGAAGACAATCACCGGCGCGATGATGCCGGCCCTTCGAAGCGCCATACCTTCATCCAGTGAAGCGACGCCGAACCCCCACGGCCCCACTTCCCCCAGTGCGCGAGCGACTGCCACGGCTCCCAGGCCATAGCCGTCGGCCTTCACCATCGGCAGGATGGGCACGCCCACCCGCTCGGCATAGGACCGGGCATTGCGCACCAGCGCGGCGAGATCAACTTCCACCCAGGCTCGGCTTCGAGGATCGACCATCATGGTAGACACGGCCGGGAGACTACGACTGGAGCGACCGGCATGCAAGAGGAGTCACCCCTGGATCGGGCAATCGGCATCGTGGCGGATCTGCGGGAGCGATGCTCCTGGGACCGCGCGCAGAACCGGCGGACACTGCGTCCCTACCTGATCGAGGAGGCCCACGAACTCAGCGCCGCGCTCGAATCGGGCGACCCGACGGCCATCCGCGAGGAGGTGGGCGACCTGATGCTCCACCTCGCCTGGCAACTGGTGCTGGGTCGGGAACTGAGCGAGTTCACTCCGTCCGAGATCGCCAACGACGTGGTCGCCAAGATGCAGCGTCGTCATCCGCATCTCTACGACCTCGGTCCGCGGCAGGGTTGGGAGGAACTCAAGCGGAAGGAGAAGCCGGAACGGGCCGGGACTCTCTCCGGTCTTCCCGCCACGCTGCCGTCACTGCTGATGGCCTTCCGGCTGCAGGAGCGCGCCGCCAAGGTCGGCTTCGACTGGCCCGACTTCAACGGTCCCGTGGCCAAGATCCACGAGGAACTGGCCGAGGTGGAGGCTGAGCTGGTCGAGGCCCCTTCCGGCGAGCCGGACGAGCGGCTGGAAGGGGAGATCGGCGACCTGCTGTTCGCCGTGGTCAATCTCGCGCGCAAGGCGGGGATCCAGCCCGAGCTGGCGCTCGACCGGGCGAATGCCAAGTTCCGCAATCGCTTCGAGCAGATCGAGACCGCCGCAACGGAGCGAGGCCTGGTACTGGGCCAGGCCTCGCTGGAGGAACTTGATGCGATCTGGGATGAGGTGAAGATGCGGGAGCGGGAGCGGGACGCCCGCGGCTGAAGCCGCGGCTCGGCGAGAGCACCCGCTGAAGCGGGTAGCGTCCTTGGAGGCTTCAGCCTCCGCCTTGGCCGAGCAGCGACTTCAGTCGCTGGCCAGTCTAGGGATACTCCCGCTCCACCCAGGCGGACGCGCGCATCGTCTCCTCATCAGGACGCCCCAACCGGGCCACCTCCTTGCCCGTAGCGATCTCGTGGACGGTAACCCTGCCATACATGTCGGTGGCTACAAGGCGACCATCCGGTGAAATCACGACATCCCAACCGACATCCTGCGGAAAGATGACCTTCACATCGCCAGTAAACCGGCCGACGGGGTACTCTAGCAGCACCGGTTGAGGACCGGTCCGTGAGATGATATAGAGCCGGTCCCCCGCCGGACTTGCGGCAAGGGTATTGAGATCCAGCCTCCTCGGCACTTCATCCAGCCGGAACGGTTCGTACTCCTGCGGCATCCAGTTGGGCGCCTTCAGTTCCAGCACCCACCCGTACGGCGGCTCCAGCGCCGACCGCGTCACCGGCACCATCAGATGTTCGTCGGTCAACCAGACCGGAGGCAGATATCCGACACCCGGCTGTCCTGTGGGCGGGAGGATGACTCTCACCTCGCCGCCGACCTCTGCGGGCATCAGGAATACCCGCCCCGGGGCAACAGCCTCCCGGAAGACCAGCCATTCGCCGTTGGGGGACAACCGGATGTCTTTAGTCGGCCCGATGGTTGCCAGCACCTCCGGAGCACTACCCTCGGGAAGGGTGAACCGGACGATGTAGTTGGTGACCGAAGTATAGAGATACTGGCCGTCGCGGGAGACGTCGTAATCTTGGCCGATCACCCCTCGCCAGAAGTCTTCCTCCCAGGTTCCGTCCCAGAACCGGGTGAGGTCGATCGGCATCAGATACTCACGGCCCGAGGCATGGAAGCCGAGCGGAGCCAGTACCCCTCCCCCCCCCATCGGGTTGCGGCTGCGGCTACCGAAGATCGTCCCGGCAAATGCCTGCGAAGGGCCGGGCGGCGTCGGCTCGGTCCCCGAGCATCCCGCCAACGTCACCAGCAGCAGCCCCGTCACGACCGACCGGACGAGACCGCCACCGGTTCCACCCGGTCTCACCACTCCGGATCCTCCGGTGGAGGTGGGCATATCGCCATCAGTGTCGGTGGCGGTTCTCCCTTGCCACCCATGCGGTGAAGTATCCCCTCGGT
>CAZSPH010000028.1:0-23593 GCA_964608715.1 uncultured Gemmatimonadaceae bacterium
TCGAAGACGTGAGTGACCACACCGGCCTCGTCGATGACGAAGGTCGTCCGGTTGATCCCCTCGTATGCAATGCCGAACAGCTTCTTCGGCCCCCACACTCCGTACGCCTGCGCCAGCCGACGGTCTTCGTCGGCCAGCAGCCGGAACGGCAGTCCATGCCGATCCCGGAACCGGCGGTGCGAACGGACACCGTCGGTCGATACCCCCAGCACCACCGCGCCTTCCTTCTCGATCGCGTCCCACCGATCGCGGAAGGAACAGGCCTGCGTGGTGCAGGTGGGGGTGCTGTCCCGCGGATAGAAATAGAGCACCACTTTTCTGCCGCGGAAACTCCGTAGTGACACTGACTCCCCCGCATCGTCGGGCACCTCGAAATCCGGTGCCCGTGTTCCCGGCGCCAGCGGCCCGGAAACCGATCCGGTCAATCCACCACCTCGCGAGGTACCGCGGGGAGAGCCGAGAGGCGCCTCACCGGATGCGGCTGGCGGGCCCGGATGCCGCGGTCAAAATAGTTCCAGGTGCTGTAGCCGTCCTCGGAGGCGGGCTCCAGCACGAACGTGGCCACCAGCCCCAGGCGCTGGTCGGTGGGGATGATATAGGAGCCGACCGGCAGGGAATCGCGGCTCTCCGCCCCCCAGGCGCCGTCGACCCGGACCAGGCGGTGACCTTCGAAGGTCCGTGCCACCACCGCCGAGTCGATCGCGAACTTTGCCGTCTCGCCGACCCAGGGTTCCGAGGTCCTTTCGACCACGATTCCCTGACGACGGAGCAGGGCGACCACTTCGCTCCACTGCGGCGCCAGCACGTAGGCGGCAGGAATCTTCTCCTTGCGGGTGGGCACGAAGCGATCGATCACCGGCATCGCGATGGCCCTGAACTCGCCGGTGCGCTGACGGCGCGAGAAGCCTCCGGCACCGGCACCCGCAGTACGGGTCAGCTCCGCGACCACGGTATCGGGTCTACCCGGCGCGAAGGTACTCCTCACCGCCACCGAATCGGGACGATGCGCAACGGTCCGTTCCATCCTGCTCCGCAGCGTCGATGCGTTCTCGGCGAAGTACCTCATGGTCTCCACCACGAAGGCGTAGGTCGAGGCCACCCGCTTGTCGAAGGGGTCGTTGCTGTAGGCCTCGCTCAGAATGCTGGCCCGCGACATCCCCATCAGGTTGGTGCCGAACCGCGGCACCGATTCGTAGGTCCACCACCCCTGCACCAGCGAATCGGGATCCTGATTGCGGAAGTTGCCATAGGGGAACGACTCGACCTTCCAGCGGGCACGGAGGCGCTGGCGGATCGACGGCAGGACGGTGTCCTGGACCCAGGCATTCACGGGAGTGTGGTTGGGATTGAGACCAGGCGACCAGGTAAGCTGATAGCCGTGATAGCTGCCGTTGGAGGTATGGAGATCCATGAACAGATCGGGATCCCATGCGGCCAGGAACTGGTGCGCCGCCCTGGTCTCGGGGGCGTCCTGCTTGATGTAGTCGCGGTTGAGATCGAAGCCCTGGCCGTTGGAACGCAGACCGACGGTGTCGGGACCGTTCTGGCCCGGACGGGTGCG
Organism: uncultured Gemmatimonadaceae bacterium; assembly: GCA_964608715.1. Lineage (GTDB taxonomy): Bacteria > Gemmatimonadota > Gemmatimonadetes > Gemmatimonadales > GWC2-71-9 > Palsa-1233. The sequence goes on from CAZSPH010000028.1 coordinate 1,562, forward strand.
GGTCGACGGCCCGAAGGCGTCGTTGCCGTCGGTGTTGTAGATCGGCACCGCCAGCAGGATCACGCTGTCGAGCAGCGGTCGGAGACTGCCCAGGGTGAGGTCGCGAAGGATCTGCTGCATCGCTTCCTTCCCCTCCACCTCGCCACCGTGGATGTTGGCCTGGATGTACAGCACCGGCTTGCCGCTGCGCCGCGCCTCGGCCGGAGAGGCTACCATCGGTCGCGCCGCAACCACATAGGGAATCTCGCGACCCTCGGCGGAGTAGCCCATCACTCCGACGCGGAGCGAGGCGCCGCGTCCCTGCAGCGTGTCGAGATAGGCGAGCACTTCGCGGTGCGACGAGGTGCGCCCTTCGCGTTCGGCCACCGTCTGCTGAGCCGACAGTGACGATGTCGCGGCAGCTGCGACCGCCACCAGGAATGCAACTGACATTCTAGCCGTCATCGGACAACCTCATTCGGGAATCAGGATGCGTTGGGTGACGTGGTCACTGACCCCGCCATCGATGGTGAAGGTAGTCTCGGGGATCAGCATCAGCGTGGCCGGCTTGCGCAGCGGTTCACCGGCTCTGCCGGTAAAACGGAGGGCCCGGGCAAGTGCCACAGGGTCGTCGAGATGAGCTGCGAGAAGCTGCTGAAGCCGCAACGAGCCTCCGGCTTTCTGCGAAGCAGCGGAGACCAGCTTGAAACCGAGGACGTGGGGATCATTCTCGTTCATTCTTTCCAGACCAGTACGCTTGATCCCCTCCATCTCCCGATAGGCTCCGGCTGCCCCGCGAAAGGTGCCGGTGAGCCGATCGGTTGCCCATTCGGCCAGTCCCTCCGAGATCCACGGATCGGAATCGGGAATCCGGAGACCGGAGGGCGATGCGGCAAGGGTTCCGAGCCGCTTCCGCTCGGCCACCAGATGCTGCCACTCATGGATCAGGGTGGCGACCGACAGCGCAGGAATGATCGCGGGATCGATCCGGAATCCGTCGGCGGGAGCCACCAGCCACCCGAACCTTCCCCGTACCGCTTCGAGAGGTGAGAGGACCGGCATGGTCCTTTCTGCTGCGACCAGCCGGACGGGGACGGGATCACGCTCACCCAGCTGCTGCCAGAGAGACACGGCCGCAGTAGCTGCTCCCGGGGTCTCGAACCACATGGCTGCCGTACCGTTGGCGGCCCGGATCATCGCATGGGCCAGCGGTTCGATTCCCACCACCGGAGCGGCCTGCGCTCCTCCGAAGGCGGCAGGCAGAAGGCGCGGCATCTCCTGCTCCTCGCCCCACCAGTCGGAGACCACCTGGCGAACGCTCACCCTCGTTGCAGCGCCGTTGTCGATCCACGGACTGGTCATGAGCCAGTGGGTGGCGGCAGTCCACCATGAGACCGCTCCGTCGTAGCCGATCAGCAGGGCGCGCAGTCCGCGCACTGCGGTGCCGGTGGAATCGAATGCGGGATCGAGCACTCGCGGCGGCACTTCGCCGGTCTGATGGATGCGGGACCAGATCCGCCACACCGCACGACGGAGGGTCAGGGTATCGCCACGTACCAGACCGGAAGCGTAGCCTGCTCTGATCAGGTGGTCAGTCAGGACATCGAGATCGGCGAGGTCGGTCGGGGCCGATTCACCGGCCAGTTCCCAGGCCACGTCGTGCAGATCGACCCGCCAGCCGCCGCGGGCGGTGCGGAAGAGCCGGATGAAGTCGCGATCCTCCGCGGCCGACGCCTCTTCGAGCAGCATGACCGCTAGTTCCCTGCCTGACCGGGTGAACCCGAGCATGGCAGCTTCACCTTCATCGGCCATCCGCGATGCCAGCACATCCCACGGCGCTTCCGGAGGATGCATCCGTCCCATGAGTTGGCGGCGTGCCTCGCTCAGCCATTCGGCGGGAAAGACGGTGACGGTATCGGAAGAGCCGAGAATGAGCTGGCTGACGGTGACCCGTGGCGGCACCGGCCAGCGGTGGGTGCCCGGAACGATGAGCGACGCATCGACCACCTCCGGTGCACCGACCCGTCCGGTCACCATGCCGTGCATCACCTCGACACCGATCCGCTCCAGCTCGAAGCGGCTGTCGATCCCGGGTACCGTGAAGAAGAGTGAATCAGTGGATCGGCGGATTGCCTGAAGGGGGAACCACGTACTGTCGCTGGCGGTGAGAAGAATGCGGCCACCGTTGCCGGAGAACTGCAATTCGGCCCGCACCACCGTTGCAGGCCCGCGGATGTTCACGAACCAGCGCTCCATTGCGCCGGTCGTCTGACCGGACGCCGGTGCGGGCGCCGCGCAGAGCGCCAGAATGCCCAGCGCGGCGACAGATCTCACCCTTCGATGCCGCCCTGCAGCCGTCTGGAAACGACCCGTGACTGCACCGTCGCCCCTTCTACCATCCGCTCGATTCCACCTACCACTACCTGTTCTCCTGCAGTCAGCCCGGAGACGATCTCTACGAACCCCGGCGAACGCACTCCCAGCGTGACATCCCGCCGACTTGCCTTGCCGTCGAGCACCACCCACACGTAGGACGCCGCCAGCGACGGAGCAATCGCTTCTTCGGGAACGATGGTCGCACCCGAGCGGACCGATGTCGCCAACCGGACGTCGACGAACATCCCCGCCTGCAACTGGCCGTCGGCATTGGACGTCATGCCCTTGACGACGATGCTTCTGGCCGGAAGCGTCACCACGGGATCGACGAAGTCGACCTTGGCAGTGAAGGTCCGCCGGGGCAGCGCTGCGACCTGGAAGGAGACATCCTGACCGATCCGGAGCACCGTGGCATACCGTTCCGGAACCGCGAAGGTGACCCGCTGGGGCGATACCGTCTGCAGGGAGAGAAGCGGAGTCTGACTGCTGACGTGGTCGCCGACCGACACGCGGCGCTGACCGATCACGCCGCTGAACGGAGCCCGGACGGTGGTGCGGCTGAGCCTGATCTCCAGCAGCGAGAGCGTCGCATCGGAGACGCGGAAACCTGCCTCGGCCCGTTCCAGATCGGCAGGCGCAGCGGCACGGTCGGCCACCAGCTGACGGATCCGCTCCAGCGCCTGTCTGGCCAGATCACGGTCGGCGGTCGCCCGGGCAACCTCGGCCGTCAACTCTGCATCGTCGATCCGGAGCAGAGCCGCCCCTGAATCGACCCGGGCCCCCTCGCGGAAGAGAAGTTCCACTACCCTTCCCGATACATCAGGACGAAGCTCGATCTGCTGCAGCGACTCGATCTGTCCATTGGCCACGATACCATCGACCACCGTATCGGTGAACGCCTCGGCCACATCGACCGGAATCGCAGCCTGACCACTGCGCTGGCCCTGGCCCGGGGGCCCATCTCCGCCACCGCATGCCGTCAACAGCGCAGCCGCAACTACGGCCGAAAGAGAACGTACCATCAGGGTTCATCCCGGTTGAGTTCGGAAGAAAGTCGGGTACCGAGCATCGCCTCCAGCCCCGAACGGGCGAGACGGACGTCGTACCGCGCCCGCACCAGGTCGGCCTGGACCTGGGAGAGCTGTGCCTGGGCGTCGAGCAGTTCGAGAATCGAACTGGCTCCGGCCTGATATCGTGCCTCCTGCACCCGCATCACCTCGGCCGCCACACCGACCGCGGACTCCTGAAGCGCCAGCGTCCGCCGGGCCACATCGTAGCCGAGATGTGCTTCGGTGATGTCGCGACGGGCACCGCGCTCGAGATCCTCACGGACGGTACGGGCAACATCGCGGGCAATCCTCAGACCGGAAACTGCCAGTTCCCGCTGACCACCATCCCAGAGTGACCACTGGAGACTGATTCCAACCGACCCGCGACGTCTGGCCTCGGGAACGAACTTCACGTCGGAGACGGTATAGGCACCGGTCAGTGCAATGGTCGGCAGATAGCTTCCCTGCCTCGCCCTGAGGGCCGCCTCGGCGGAACGCTCGCGGGCCCTGGCCTGGAGCCACGCCGGCCCCTGGCGCGCGGCAAGCTGTACCGCCCGGTCGAGCGACAGGGGAAGGTCATCCGGCCGCACCTGGCCGATCGCCGCTGCGTCGACAGGCCCGTCGTCGCCGATCCGCTGTCCCAGCTGCAGTCGTGCGACTGCCAGTGCCGCCTCACGGGCGACGACATTCGCCTCGGCCCGCTGCACTTCGAGCAGCGTCTGAAGCGAGTCGCTCTGTACCGTGGCGCCGCTCTGCACCCGGGCACGGGCCAGCGTGAACTGCTGCCGGGCACGGTCGAGGCGGTCGATGCCTACTGCCAGCAGTTCGCGGGCACCGAGCACGTCGTAGTAGTCGCGCTCGGTGGAGAGGGCGAGCAGGAAACGGGAACCGAGTTCTCCGGCCCGCGACGCATCGAGTTCCGCCTGGGCCAGTCTGGCGTTGTTGAGCTTGCGCCCGCCGGTGAACAGCTCGTAGCGGGCCGACAGTCCCATGCTGGACGAGGCGCTTGCCTGACTCCCGATTCCGACATTGAACTGCGAGGTGGTGAACTCGGAATAGTCCGCGCTGGCATTGAGCGACGGGATGAAGAACACCAGCCGCGCAGCACGGCGCGCCCATTCGGCCTGCTCCATCTGGCCTACCGCTGCCATGTAGCCGGGATCGACCCTTACGGCACGTTCCAGTGCCTCGGAGAGTGTTACCACGGGCATCGTATCGACTGGTGCCGCAGCAAGTGCTGCGGCCAGCAGCAATCCGTTCACTTGACCCCCGCAGGTTCCATCGGACCGGCCACCTGTGCTGCAGCCGAGCGAGCCCTGCGACGCTCATGCAGGCGCTCGAACAGCAGCCACACTACCGGCACTACGAAGAGCGTCATCAGTGTCGAGAAGGCGAGTCCGCCGACGATAGCGTAGCCGAGCGGGCGGCGCGAGGTCGCGCCGGCGCCGGTGCCGAGCGCAATCGGGACCGCACCCATGATGGTGGCCACCGAGGTCATCAGAATCGGCCGGAAGCGGATCCGGCCCGCCTCCAGAATGGCGGCCATCACTTCCTCTCCTCGACGTCGCAACTGGTTGGCATACTCGACCAGCAGAATCGAGTTCTTGGTCACCAGCCCCACCAGCAGCACCATGCCGATCTGCGAATAGAGGTTGATGGTCGCACCGGTGAGCTTGAGAGTGAAGATCGCGCCGATCACCGCCAGCGGTACCGCCATCAGCACCGTGAAGGGATGGGTGATCGACTCGAACTGGGCGGCCAGTACCATGAAGACGATGATGATCGCCAGGCCGAAGGCCAGCAGCAGTTCGTTGCCGCTCTCGCTCAGCTCGCGCGCTTCTCCACCCAGCGCGATGGTGGTTCCCGTCGGCAGATCGGCGCGGGTGATTGCGGTGAGCGAATCGAGTGCATCACCCAGCGGCAGTGCGCTGCTGACACCCGCCGAGAGAGTGAAGGCACGGACCCGGTCGTAGTGGGCGACCGACCGGGGACCGACCGTCTCGGTGACCGTCGCCAGAGCGTCCAGTCGGACGAGCTGGCCGGCGCGCCCGCGCACGAAGAGGTTGTCCATGTCCTGCGGAGTGGCCCGGAGTACCGGATCGAGCTGCACCAGCACATCGTGGAGCTTGTTCTCGCGGGTGAAGGTGCTGGCACGGCTGCCGCCCAGCATCGACTGGAGCGTTCCCGCCACCGCATTGATCGGCACGCCGAGATCCTCGGCGCGATCGCGATCGAAGGAGACTGTCAGCTCCGGCTTGTTGATCTTGAGATCGGTGTCGACGTTGATCAGCCCGGGAATCTGCTGGGCGCGGGCGAGGAGTCGATCGTTGGCTGCCAGCAGCGAGTCGTAGTCGGGATGCTTGACGATGAATGCGATCGGCGAGCCGCGACCGCCGATGGCCGGAGGGTTGCTGGCGAAGGCCCGCATTCCAGCGATCCTTCCCAGCTTCGGCCGCAGTTCCGCCAGAATCTCCTCGACGCTGCGCTCACGATCCTCCCAGTTGGCGAGTCGTCCGATCACCATGCCGCCATTCGGATTGCCGCCACGGCCAACGATCGAGAAGATGTTGTCCACCTCGGGGAACTCGGCCAGAATCTCCTCGACCTCGCGCTGGTAGCGGTCGGTATAGGCCAGCGTCGCTCCCTCGGGCCCGCTCAGGCTGACGTTGACCACACCACGGTCGTCCACCGGGATGAACTCCCGCTTGAGCGACCCGAACACCACCACGGCAGCCACCACCAGACCGACCACCGCGAGCATCGTGACCGCAGGATGGCGGATCGTCCTTGCCAGCAGCTTCGAGTAGCCGGAGGCCAGGAGGTCGAAGCCCCGCTCCAGCGCCTGATAGAGCCTGCCGTGCGTCTGTGGAACCCGCAGGAAACGGGCACAGAGCATCGGAGTCAGCGTGAGTGCCACGAAGCCCGAAACGATCACCGATCCAGCCATCGCAATGGCGAACTCGTTGAAGAGCCGTCCGGTGTTGCCCTGCAGGAAGGCGATGGGCACGAATACCGCCACCAGTGCTGCAGTGGTAGCGATCACGGGGAAGGCGATCTCGCGGGTTCCCTCACGCGCAGCCGTGACCGGGTCGGATCCCAGTTCCTCCTGATGCCGATAGGCATTCTCCAGCACGATGATCGCGTCGTCGACCACGATGCCGATCGCGATCGTCAGCGCGAGCAGAGTGAAGTTGTTGATCGAGAAGCCGAGGGCGTACATCACGGCGAAGGTCGTAATCACCGACGCCGGAATCGCGAAGGCCGGAATCAGGGTCGCCTTCAGGTTCCTCAGGAAGAGAAAGATGATCACCACCACCAGGACGCCTGCCTCGATCAGCGTCCGGTTGGCTACCGAGATCGACCGCTCGATGAAGACCGACTGATCGTGACCGACCATCAGTTGCACCCCGGGCGGCAGTTCTGCCTGAATGGCCGGCAGCTCGGCGCGGATCGCCTTCGAGACCTCCAGGACGTTCGCTTTCGACTGACGGGTGATCCCGATACCGACCGAACTCTTCTGGTTTGTCCGGATCAGTGACCGCTCATTCTCCGCTCCGAACTCCACCCGGGCGACGTCACGCAGCTTGACGGGGATCCCACTGGAGCTGGATACCACCAGATCGCCGAATTCGGCCGGAGTCCGCACCTCTCCCAGCGAGCGGACCGTGAACTCGCGCTGCGACGACTCGATCCTGCCGGCAGGAACCTCGACGTTGCGGGCACGGATCGCCTCGGTCACGTCCTGGACGGTCAGTCCTCGGGCAGCCAGCGCCCTGGGATCGAGCCAGATCCGCATCGACAGCAGCCGCTCTCCCCAGATGTTGGCGCGCGCCACGCCCGGCACGGTCTGCAGCCGCTGCTTGACCACCCGGTCGGCGATCTGGCTCAGCTCCAGCAGGTCGGCATGATCGGAAATCAGCGACAGGTTGAAGAACGACTGCGCATCGGGGTCCTGCTTGGCGATCACCGGCTCCTCGACGTCCTGCGGGAGCCGACCGCGCACCCGGGACACCTTGTCGCGCACATCCTGGGCGGCAACATCGACATCGCGATCGAGGGTGAACTCCATCACGATGTTGGAACGCTGCTCCGAAGAAGTCGAGGTGAGGGTGCGCAGACCTTCGAGCGAGGAGAGTTCCTCTTCGAGGATATCGGTGACGGCCGACTCCATCACCCTCGGATTGGCGCCGCGCAGCGAGGTCGAAACGGAAATGATCGGCGGATCGATGTCGGGAAGCTCCCGGACCGAGAGCCGCTGGTATCCCAGAATGCCGAACAGCACCAGCGCCAGCGACATCATGGTCGCCAGGATGGGACGTTCGATGGAAATGTCGGAGATCTTCACGGGACTCTTCCTTCCAGTATCCTTGCGGAACCGGGCACGCCTGAGGCCTGCCTCTGGTCAGGTTCTGGTACTACGTCCGGGACGCTCCCACGGTTGCCGACCGGGGACGAAAGAAGCGGCGACAGCCACTGAGGCCGCCGCCGCGCCAGGTCCTGCGATCCGGAAGCCGGACGGGCGTCAGTCCTTGCCGAAAACCCGGTCGAGCACCGGTCCGGCTGTAAACGCGAACATCGACATGATCACGCCGGTGAGCATCAGCGTCACGAAGGTCAGCGCACCGATCAGCATCGCCGCACCGAACCCCGCCAGCACCATTCCGAGATAGTAGAGCATCGTTTCTCCAGGAACACGCCCCACCACGGGGCAACACCGGATTCTAGCACCGGACCGGCCCCGGGCGGTAGGGGCGGCAGCATGCTGCGCCCCGACGACCGCGACCGCGACACCCCCGATCATCCCGGGATACGCACCACCGCCCAATCCCATCCCTTGAGGCCACGCGAGTTCTCGGCCCGGACCCGGATCACCGCGCCGGCCGGAATCCCGCTGAGTGTGGCGCGAGGCTCAGTGACCCGGACCTCATGCCGGCCAGGATCCGTTTCAGGCCCCCAGGTGACCTGGTAGCGCACCACATCGCGCTCGGGGGAGGGAGTCCAGGTGATTCCGACCGTGGCCTGGGGGGCCCTCGCCCCACTCGGAGTCACGGTCAGACCCGTGAGCCGCGACGGGCTCGACGCCAGCAGCATCAGCGTCGCCACGGTGGTCCTGCTCACCTCGGCGACGAGCTGGTGGTTGATCGTCTCCAGCACGTCGTGCGGCTGGTGGTAGTGCGGGTTGCCGAGCACCGGATAGGAGCCGATCCCACCGACGATGTCGCCCCAGGCCTCGTAATAGGCCGCCGCATCGGTGCTCTTGTAGTAGAGAGCGTCATAGGTGATCAACTTCGAGAACTGGATCGCCGCGCCATGCTGCACGTCGCGGATGCCGACGTTGGAATAGCGGATCGTGTTGTCGAGCCGCTGGTCGTTGGCCCAGCCGATCATGTCGTTGTTGAGCGCACCGACCACCTTCAGCGAATCGGCAACCGCCTGGCGCACCCATTCGCGGCTGCCCTGCAGGCCCGCCTCCTCGCCGGTGAACGAGGCGAAGATGATCGTCGCCGCCTGGGGATGCTTCGCCATCACCCGGGCTGCTTCAAGCAGTGCCGCAGTACCGGAGGTATTGTCATCCGCTCCCGGCCCCTCGGCACGGGAATCGAAATGCGAACTGACGATGTAGATCAGCTCGGGATGAACGGTCCCGGGAAGAACGGCGAGGACGTTGGCAGTCTGCGCCCCGTCGATAACACCGCGCGGCGTGAACCACTGCAGTTCCGGCGTGTACCCGAAACCGGCATAGGTCTTCGCCAGATAGTCGATCGCCTTGCGGTTCCCCGGCTGGGTGATGTGCTTCGAATCGAAATCGAACAGATCCTTCTCGTAGCCGAAGATCCGCGACACCGAGACCTCGCCGGTCACCGCGCGCACATCCGGCGCAATCGGCGCGAAGAGCGCCATGCCGCGCGAGCGGAGGTCCCGCTCACCCGCGAGCTGGTCGTCGATCCGCTCCAGCAGTTCATCGCGGCTGACGGTGCGCGTGAGATCGGTGAGATAGACCCCGCGCTCCGGTGAGACGGTGTCGCCATCGCGTTCGGCCTGGATGAGCACCCTGGTGCCATCCGGTGATACCTGCCAGATGTACTCCGGTGCAATGGTGCGGACAGTGTTGTTGTGAAAGAGGCGGGTCCGTTCGCCGGTGACCACATCGTGGAGATACGAGCGCCGGTGCCGTCCCTCGCCGATCACCGCGAGAACGGTCCGGTCGTCGACGAAGCGGGGGAAGAGGTCATGCTGGATCTCGCGGGTGAGTCGCACCGGCTCAGCACCGGCAGAATCGGTGCGGATGGTCCAGAGTTCCCAATCGAAGAAGGTCATCCGCTGGAAGACGGCGAGTGAACCATCCGGAGAAATTGCCGGAGCATCGAGCTGCTCGGTGGTGCCGAAGAGAGTCCGAGGAGAAGCTTCGCCGATCTTCAGGTGCTGCAGGAGCAGCCGGTCGCCCTCGCGCTGAATCCAGGTGATGGATCGCCCGTCGGCCGACCATGCCGCTCCGGAACCGGAGAACTCCTGCACCTTGCCGGTGGAGCGATCGACCAGGGCGAATCGGCCCAGCCCCGGGCGGGCAGCGAAAGTCGGAGCACCGCCGCCGGAGGCCAGCGGACTGCGGGCGGGAATCTGGTAGATGATGTGCGCACCACCGGGCAGCACCATCGGCTGGGCCTTGAAGCCGGGCACCTCGGTCAGGGTGCCGTTCATGGTCCATCGCCCGTTGCTGCCGCGACGCGCGATGAACAGGTGATTCGTGGTGGTGTCGTTGGGCGATCCACCGACCAGGATCAGCTCGTCGGCCGAAATGAAGCGGGCGTCGATCATCCGCACTGCAGCGTCACCGAATCGGGCTGCTTCACGCCCGTTCGGAAGCGAATGGACTGCCATCACACCGGGAGAGCCTGCGCTGCGCATCGCGACGAAGCCGCCACCGGGGGCTGCGGCTGGAAATCCGCCGGGAATCCCGATCGTGGCCCCGGCGGGGTCAGCGGTGCGGCGAAGGAAGACGGAGTCGGCCCGCTCCCAATGAATCCAGCTCCCGTCGGGCGAGAAGGCGGGCCGGTTGCCATCGACGGTAAGCTCGGTGGTGTGATGATATTCGCCGGTGATCAGCGCGATCGGGCGGACCAGATCGGCAGCGCCGGCACCATGCAGCAGCGCGCGGAACGAGGCCAGTGCTGCCGGGTAGTTGCCGTCCTGCCAGGCCAGCTCGGCATCGCGGAGCGCGGGATCGATCGACTGCTGGGCGGCAAGCGGGGCGGCACCGAGCAGCAGTGCCAGAGCGGTGAATCGCATCGGAACACCTTCGGGATGACGTTGAACGGAGATCCGGATAAGTATACTGGATGGTTCTGCCATTTCCCGCTGGACTTCGACCCGGAGCGCTGCGCTGATCCGTTCTTCTCTTCCTGTTGCGAGCCTGTTCCTCGGAGCCGTCGGCATATCGGCACAGTCGCTCCCGCTGCCGATGCGGAGCGATGATGCGCTGAGCGGTGCCGCAGTGGTGGCTGCGGTGCGCGACCTGCCACGCATCGAACGCGAGCAGGTGATCGTCGCCGAGGTGCTGAGCGGTAACGTCCCCGGGTGGTACCGCGAGTTCGTTCCGGTGACGATTTCCAGAAGCCGTGGCAACCGGGAGTTCACCGTGGTATTCCGGGTCGCACCCGACTATCTGGCGGTCGGGAATGACGACGACTGGTTCCTCTGGCCGCTCTCGCCCGAGTCGGCGCAGCGGATCGCCGACGCCACCGGGACTTCGCTGCCGACCGCGGTGATGGTCGACGCGATCTGGGAGCAGGCGGCTGCCCGGCTGGGGCCTGACTCGATTGCACCGAGTGCTGCGATGATCACGGTACCGGTATTCGAGGAGCACATGCGGATGGTCAGAGAGCGACGGGAAGCAGCGGGAGTCCCTCCCGGAGCATTGATCGCCGGCCACAGGAAGGACGTGGTGCTGTCCCGGCGGCTCGATTCACTGCCGGGTCGCGTCGCGATCTATGGCTGGCAGCGCCCCGACGGCAGGCCGATCCAGCCGCTGTGGACCGGACACACTTCCGATCATGTCGACTACAGTCACGGGATCAGGCTGATCAGCCGCCGGGTGGAACTGAACGGTGAGGAGCGCGACCTGCTGGACATGCTCCGCGATCCGACGATCGCGGCACTGCTGAACAGCGAGGGGGCGATGCAGAGGGCGGGGTACTGGTGATCCTCGGCAGATCTCTCGACTGCATGGCTCGGTTAATCAGCTATGTCCGGATTACCTGACAGTCACTCCGGCCGAATCCGGCCCATGGTGCTGACTACCTGACCCGACGGCGGGAAACCGCACCGTACCGCGCCACGAAGGTCTCCACTCCTTCGAGCGCACCAGCGACTACCGCCTCCCTCAACGGCAATGTGCCAACCAGCACGGCACGATCGAGAGCCTCTCCCGCGACCAGGTAGGCGAACTGTGCTGCGGCGAGACGGCAATCGGGAACGCGCAGCAGCCCGGCCCGCTCCAGTTGTCCGAATCCGATGGCCAGTGCCTCGATCACCTGCCCCGGCGCACGGTCGTAGTAGGTCCGGGCCAGCGCCGGGAAGCTCCGCGCTTCGCCGATCAGCAGACGCCGCATCGCGACGACTTCCGGACGGATGATACCGAGCGCCAGCCGGCGGGCTGCGGCTGCAGGCAACCCGTACCGGCATGACCATGACCGGAGTCATCAGCCTGACCATATGGTGGTGGGACGAGGATACCGGCGAGGTGAGCAGTCCGGGGGACGAGTTCCGGTTCCCGTTTCAGGCAGTGCGACTCTCCGCCCCACCCACCGGGCCCTAGAGTCCGTGCGAGGCGGTGGCCAGCCACCGCCTCGCACGGACGGTCAGTTCGTGGTCTTCGCCCCGCTGGCTGCGGAGCGTTTCGACCGACCGCTCGAGCATGGGCACACCCTCTGCCTGACGTTCGAGTCTGGCGAGACAGTGACCGACGATCGACTCGGCCGAGGCCACTGCCCAGTGCTCCTCACCGAATGCTGCCCGCCGCGAGTCGAATGATGCCCGCGCCACGGCCAGTCCCTCGTCCAGTGTGCCACTGCCGTCCATCTGACAGAGCGCGGCGCCGAGGACGTTCTGAAGGTATGCAGTAGTGGGATGATCGGATGGCAGCGTGGCGAGCGCCGACGCGAGCGGTACCCTGAGTGTCGCTGCGGCCTTCTCGAACTGCCCCGTCGCCTCGTGCAGTGAGGCGAGCGACGCGGCGGCGGTGAGGGTCGACTGGTGATCCTGGCCAAGCGAGGCGGTCAGCAGCGCGATTGATTTCGCGAAGGTCGCTTCCGCTTCGCCGTAGCGGCCGAGTACCCGCAGCACGTTCGCCTGGTTCGCGTACATGGTGGCCAGCAGTGGAGCGCTCGCTCCCTCGTTCTCGACCAGACGGACAGCCTCGGCGTAGATCACCACAGCTTCCTCGTATCGATCCGGCTGGGTCGTCAGTGCAGTAGCGAGATTGTTGTACACGCCCGCCAGACCGAGCGTCGGTCTGGCATCGTTGGATCGGTGCAGTTCCACGGCGCGCCTCAACGTCGCCTCGGCGGCGACATTGTTGCCCAGCTCGATGTCGAGCGCACCGAGCTGATTGAGAGCCCCGGCCAGACCATGCCACGCTGCCGACTGCCTGGTATCGAATCGCTGCACCGCTTCGAGCGCGTGACCGCGCGCTTCTTCCAGGCGCCCGTCCTCGTGGAGTGCCAGAGCGCGGGAGAGATGAATCGCCCCGGCCTGCTCCACACTGATTGCCAGCGGCGATTCATCCAGCGCGGCCACCGCTGCACCGGTGAGACGATCGGCACGCTCCAGTTCGCCCCTGCCAGCAGCGACCTCACCGAGCGCGGCAAGGATGTACGCCCGCGCCGCCGGCTCGTCACCGAGCATCGAATCCAGTTGCTCTTCGGCGAGCCGGATCACGTCGTCGACGGTTTCCGCGCCTTCGATGTCCCGCCAGGGATTGGCCGATCCGAGGACGGTCTTCAGAAACTCTACTGCCGATGCGGCCGTCGCGGTCTCCGCACGCGCGATGTCCCGCTGCCGCTCAGCCACTCCCGCCTGCCAGAGTGCCGCAGAGAGCCCTGACACCAGCAGCAGCACGATAGTCGCCGCAGCAGCGAGGGGCGCCCAGTTGCGACCGATGAAGCGGACGGTCAGGTATCCGGCCGTCGCGGGCCGGGCCTGAACCGGAAGGCTGTCGGCGTAGCGCCGCAGGTCGTCGGCGAGGGCGAGCACCGAGGGGTAGCGCTCCACCGGGTCCTTGCGGAGTGCGCGCAGCACGATCGCGTCGAGGTCGGCGACGCGACGTGGCAGACGCATTCCCCGCGCGGCCATCACCAGGCTCGGTGCTACCGGAATCGTTTCGACCACCACCCGCTCCGCCTCCTGCGGTGTCGAGGCAGGATCGACGTGATACGGGGTCTCACCGGTCAGCAGCCGATAGAGCAGAACACCGAGGGAATAGGTGTCGGCGGCGGTACCGGCCTCGTCACCACGGAAGTGCTCCGGCGAGGCATAGTCGGGGGTCAGCATCCTTCCGCCGGAGGGTTCTGCTTCCGCTTCCGAGCCGGCCTGTCGTTCCAGTTCCGCGATACCGAAATCGAGCAGCTTCGCAGTGCCGTCCTCGGTCACGAGGATGTTCGAGGGCTTGATGTCGCGATGTACCACCAGGTTCTGGTGGGCGAAGTTCACTGCCTGGCAGATCTGGTCGAAGACCAGGAGAAGGCGGTCCGGGGACGGCCGTTCGCGGGCGCACCAGACATCGATCATCTCGCCCCGCACATGCTCCATCACCAGGTACGGAAGGCCATCGGGGGTAGTGCCACCGTCGAGAAGCCTGGCGATGTTCGGGTGTTCGAGTCGTGCCAGCAGTCGCCGCTCCTGCGCGAACCTGCGGACCAGTTCGGGACTGCCGAGGTCGGCGCGGATCACCTTCAGCGCGGCATGCTGCTCGAAATCCACGTCGGTCCGGTGGGCATGGTAGACCGTTCCCATTCCGCCCCGATGCAGTACCGCATCTACCTGCCATGATCCGATCCGGCTGCCGACCAGCGATGCTTCCAGATACCCGGCCACGATCTCGGAGACATCGTCAATCAGCGGTCCGGACAGGAAGGCGGGGTCGTCGAAATGGGCCTCCAGCAGAGCGGCCAGTTCACCGCCGAGCACCGGATCGTCTGCGCGCACCGACTCGACCAGCCGTTCGCGGTCCCGTGGCTCCTCCAGTTCGACTGCCCGGGCGAAGAGATCAGCCACCCGATCCAGCGGTGCCCCGCGATCCGGATCGAGGGACCGGTCAGTCACCGGCGGTGCCGGGATCGAGGTCGCTGCCACCGAGTCGGGTGCGCAGCCAGGCCCTGGCCAGCGCCCAGTCACGCTTGACGGTCGGCTCGGAGATGTCGAGCAGCCTGGCCACCTCCGCGATGCCCAGTCCCGCGAAATAGCGGAGTTCCACGACCCGGGCGCGGCGGGGATCCTCGGCAGCCAGCTCTTCGAGCGCTTCGTCGATCTGCAGCAGTTCGTCGGCCCGTTCGAAACTCATCACTTCCCGATCGATCGACACTCCGAGGGCGGCATCGAGTGGTGCCTCCTGCCGACGATCGCGCCGTCCGGCCAGACGCAGGCGGGCGTAGTCGAGCAGGATGCGCCGCATCACCGTCGCCGCGATCGCGTAGAAGTGAGCCCGGTTCTTCCAGTCGGTGGTGTGCTGCCGGGCGAGCCGGAAGTAGGCCTCGTGAATGACCTCCGTCGCCTGAATCGTGATCGGCACGCTCGACCGGCGTAGCTGCACCCCGGCAAGCTGGCGCAGCTCACCGTAGATGATGGCGAAGAGGCGGTCGCCCGCGACCCGGTCACCGTCGGACCAGGCCTGGAGCAGAACCGTCACATCTCCTGCATCATCGGACATGGTCATCGACGGCGATCACCTCTGAGGAGGACTCGGACCGTTGAGCGGATCGTGGCTATGGCGGAGTATAGGTCGAGAAGGAGGCTGCCGCTACCGATGGTGACGAGAATCCAGCCGTGGCCCCGATGCACAGTCGGCGCTATGTTCGCGGGGTCCGGTGCGGAAGCAACCCGGCCGCTGAGCCGCGATTCGTACAGACAGGCAGACAACCACCATCACACCTCATCTCTCCATCGTCGAGTGTCACGATGCGTCGCGCCCCGGTATTTCCAGCCATCGCCCTTGCCATGTTCGTCCTGGCCGACGCGGCCCCCGCCCAGCACATCATCGGCGCGCGCGACTCGCTGAGCACCCGGGTCGACAGCGTCTTCCGGCGGTTCGATCGCACCGATTCGCCGGGCTGCGCTGTCGGCGTCTATCAGAACGGCAGCATCCGCTACGCCCGGGGCTATGGCATGGCGAGCCTGGAACACGGGATCGCGATCTCACCTCGGACGGTTCTCGACGTCGGGTCGATCTCGAAGCAGTTCACCGCGATGTCGATGCTGCTGCTGGAACAGGACGGGGTGATCTCGCTGGATGATCCGCTGGGCAAGTACTTCCCGGAGATGCCGGCACAGACCGGGCAGGTGACGCTGCGGCGCGCACTGAGCCAGACCAGCGGACTCCGCGATCTGTACACACTCAACAGTCAGACGGGACGCACCGTAGCAGGCGACACCATCGATGCACTGCGGATCATCACCCGCTCCGCCAACACCAACTACACCCCGGGAGAGAGCTACCTCTACACCAACTCGGGCTGGATCCTGGCGGCGCAGATCGTCTACCGCACCACCGGAAAGACTCTGGCCCAGTTTGCCGACGAGCGGATCTTCACTCCGCTCGGCATGCGCGACACCCGCTTCCTCGCCGAGCGTTCGGCGGTGATTCCGAACCTGGCGGAGAGCTACAATCCGCGTGGCACCGGGTTCCGGGTGGGACGTTCGGGATATGACGGCTCGATCATGGGTGCCGGTGGAATCCACACCACGCTGGAAGACTTCGGCCGCTGGCTGGCCAACTATGACTCGGCCAGCGTCGGCGGTCGCGACATCATCGCGCGGATGATGACGCCGATGACGCTGAACAGTGGCAAGCCTGCCGAATCCGGGCCGGGTCTGGCCTATGCACTCGGCCTCTCGGTGGGGACCTATCGCAGTCTCCCTGTCATGGGACATGGTGGCAGTTGGGCCGCATTCCGCGGGCACTTCCTTCGTTTTCCCGAACAGGGCTTTGCAGTAGCCACCTTCTGCAACCACTCATCTTCCGGGCCGGACAGCCTGGCCCGCCGGGTGGCCGACATCTATCTCGCCGCGCAGCTCGGGCCGGATACCATGACTGCCTGGACCGCTGCGCTCGCAGCAGCGCCCCGGGTGGCCGTTGCCGCAAACGACCTGGGACGATTCGTCGGAGTCTGGCGCAATGTCGAGCGTGGTGAGGTGCGACGCACCCGGCTCTCGGGTGATACCCTGATCGCTGCGATCGGCGGGCGGACGGTGCATGTCCCGCTGGGCGACAACCGGTTCCGTGCCGGAAGCGGCACCGAAGTGACCTTCGAGGGTGAGGGCAGTGCCATGCGGATGCTGGTTCGTACCACTTCGGGCACCGTCACTTTCACCCGTGCCGACACCGCAGTGGTGGACTCCGTGAAGCTCGCCGAGTTTGCGGGAGACTATCGCAGTGACGAGGTGGAGGCGGTTCACACCTGGAAGGTCGAGGACGGCAGGCTGGCAGTGTATGCCAACAACCGCAGGCTCGGCGTACTCGAACCCACTTACCGTGACGGCTTCGTGCGCGGCTCGGCGGTGATCGACATCACCCGCGATTCCCGGGGGCGGATCACCGGCTTCATGGTCGAATCGGGACGGGTGAGAAGACTGCCGTTTACGCGGGTGCGGTAGGGGGAAACAGGGGCGTATCGGGCATCTGGGCGGGGCGGGGCCTTGCAATTGGCCGCGCCCAAACCTTTCAATCAGCCGAGGGGTAACCTTGCGATCAGCCGCTTCGGAACGGCCGGTGGAGGTGGCAGGAGACGGTGAACTTCGACCGACCTGGTGACACGTCGCCACTGCTGATGGATGTGGCGATCGCGCGCGGCAAGACGCTGGTGAATGGTCCCATCCCGTTCATCATGGGCGCGAGCTTGATCGTGGGCCTGCTCCTCTCGGCCCATCGACCGCTGCTTGGGCTGGCGTTCATCGTCCTGTCGTTCGTACCGGCCTGGCTCTGGTGGTCGTGGTCGGTGCCACGCTGGCGTGCCTGGGCCATCAGTCGCGGGGTTGACCCTGAACGGCTTCAGGAGCACGCGGTCAGGGCGAAACTGGTATGGCCCAGAGGCTCGATCTTCGAGCGGACCGAGTTCAGGCGTGACTGAGGGCGGGGTTCCTCCCCTCCTCCCTGTCAGGAACAGGAGCTACACTTGCAGAGGCGGTCGACCTGGCCAGGGGGCGGCGGATGTACATCTCCCGCGGCGTGGGTCACCTGATCCGCGTCCGGTTCAATGTCCGGCAGGATGTGGCAGTGTTCACGCTGGCGGGAGTGCGGGCATGACCGGCTGGTACAGCGGGACGGACGACGGGAGGGTCAATGGCTACTGACCTCTCGTTCGTGGAGCATGTCGCTGAGCAGGCGCGGCTGGGAACGCGGCTGACGTGGAAGAAGATGTTCGGCGAGTACGCGATCTATATCGACGGCAAGGTGGTGGCATTCGCCTGCGACGACTCGCTGTTCGTGAAACCGGTCAAGGAGACGGAGCCGATGGTGGTCGATCTCCCGAAGCGGCCGCCGTATCCGGGAGCCAAGCTCTACCCCGTGGCGGACGAGCTGCTGGATGATCCGGATAGGCTGCGGGAGCTGCTGCTGAAGACCTGGGAGGTAGCACCGGCGGCGAAGAGGCGGGGGAAGCGGGGCGGTTAGGGGCGGTTCGCGGTTCACGGTTCGCGGTTCGCGGTTCGCGGTTCGCGGTTCGCGGAATAATGGACCGGTGTGCGGTGTAGGGGTACTCGTGGGCTGGTGTGCCTGGTGCTGATTGCGGGGATTCCTGCGCTGGGGGTATGGCGTGGGGTCAGCGTTGACGTCAGCATCGAGGAGTGCACCGCACCATGCCCGGGCAGCCTAAAACGAAACTGCTGCAACTGATGCAGTCGAACATGCGACTGCGGCAGATGAGTCCGCGCACCATCACCGCCTATACATCATGGGTCCGTCGGTTCGTCCGGTTCCATGGCATGCGGCATCCGCTGGAGCTGGGCGTGCGCGAGGTGCGCGACTATCTCACCTGGCTGACCAGTGAACAGCGGGTATCGCAGTCGACCCAGGGTCAGGCGCTGGCAGCCCTGCTCTTTCTCTACCGGCATGTGCTGGACGCCCCGATCGATGAACTGGGTCGTCTGCCGAGGGGGAGGAAGCCGATCAGACTGCCGGTAGTGCTGAGTCGCGAGGAAGTCGCAGCGCTGCTGGGGTCACTGGAGGGCGGATACCGGCTGATCGCCACCCTGCTGTATGGCAGCGGACTGCGCCTGCTCGAAGGGCTCACGCTGCGGATCAAGGACGTCGATCTCGACCGGAGGGAGGTTACGGTCCGCAGGGGCAAGGGGGCCAAGGACCGGATCACCATGTTGCCGGACGGGCTGGTCGAGCCAATGCGCCGTCACATCGATCGAGTCAGGGTTCAGCACCGGTACGACATCGATGATGGGGCCGGCTGGGTCGAGCTGCCGGGGGCGCTCGACCGGAAGTATCCCAATGCGGGGAGAAGCTGGCCATGGCAGTGGCTTTTTCCAGCGACGCGGCTGTACCGGGATCGGGAAACCGGGCAGCGGAGGCGTCACCACCTTCACCCGAGCGCGATGCAGCGGGCGATGACCAGGGCGGTTCGCGCCAGCGGCATTCCGAAGCGGGCATGCTGTCACACCCTGCGGCATTCCTTCGCGACCCACCTGCTGGATGGCGGATACGACATCCGCACCGTGCAGGAACTGCTGGGTCACCGCGATGTGGCCACGACCATGATCTACACCCATGTCCTGAACCGCGGCGGCCTGGGCGTACGGAGCCCGGCCGACCGGCTGGCCCTGTCGGGCATCGCAGGCTTGCCGGATTAGGCTGCGAGCTGTACTGTAGTACGGGATTCGCGCTGAGGCGGGGCGGGTCCAATACGTGTTAGACAGCCCGCGGCAGCTTGGAGGCCATTCCGCGCGTCATGACTCAGTGATGTGGGACACCATCTATGTGGCTGAAACCACTTCTCATCGTCGTCGTTACTCTGGCTGTCAGTCTCGTAGTGGCCAAGGTCTATGGTGCGTACCGCTGGGAAGCGGGCACTCGGGAACTGCGGGCGCACCTTGAAGCGGCGCGCGTCCCAATCCGGCAGCAGGTCGTCGATTTCCGCGAACTCGATGGTCTCCCTCCGTCAGTGCAGCGCTTCTTCCGCACTGTGCTGAAAGACGGGCAGCCGATGGTGACGGGTGTACGCGTGCAGCACAGCGGCACCTTCAACATGGGCGAGACCACGGACCAGTGGAGGTCGTTTACTTCGGACCAGCGGGTGGTCACCCAGCGGCCGGGCTTCGACTGGGACGGCGAAGTCGCGATGATGCGAGGCCTGCCGGTGCGGGTCCACGATGCATATGTGGCCGGCGAGGGCATCCTGCAGGTGACCCTGCTTGGGCTGTTTTCGGTGGTCAACTTGCGCGGCACTGGCGATATGGCCGAGGCCGAACTGCTGCGTTTCTTCGCCGAGGCAGCATGGTATCCGACGGCGCTGCTCCCCAGCCAGGGCGTGCGGTGGGAAGCCGTGGACGATCGCTCTGCTCGCGGCACCCTCACCGACGACAACGTCGTTCTGACCATGCTCTTCACCTTCAATGAGCGGGGGCTGATCGATACCGTGCGCGCAGACGCGCGAGGACGCACGGTGGGTGGCAAGGTGGTTCCGACACCGTGGCGCGGTCGCTTCTGGAACTATGCCGAGCGTAGCGGCATGCTGGTGCCGCTCGATGGCGAGGTGGCATGGCTGCTGCCCGAGGGGGCGAAGCCCTACTGGCGCGGTCGCGTCACCGAGATCATTTACGACTTCGCGCTGTGATTAAGGGTCAGGGTCAAGAGGGCTGTCTAACAGCCGGTTGCAGCGGACGGTCCGCTGCAACCGGCCGCCGCTGAACCGGAACGTTAGGTGGCGTCTGAGCGCAGTACCACACTCGCCCTGTACCGGACCGTCTCACTATTCTTGAGTTCGGGCTTGACCGCCCGTCTTGCTCGCCATCCTCGGCACCCTTACCGGACTCCTCTATGACAGCCTCCTTCCCTGCGTCTGGCTCTACGGCCGTCGCCTCCTTGCGCCCTGTGCTGCCGGGCCTCTGCCTCAGTACCCTGACCCTGCTTTTTGGGTTCGGGCTGGGCATCGTCTTTGGCCTCAATGAAACGCTCATTAAGGCCCGTCTCGCGGCCGCCGCCGATGCCGCCCCCCAGGCGGTTTATCACCAAGATCCGGGGGCAAGGGCCGCGATCCTCGATAAATCCTGGACCTACACGCAGCGCGCCCACCTGCACGCCGGCGCGCTCGGCACGACTGCCATCGCGTTGACCCTGATCCTCGTAATGCTGGGAACCTCTGCCCGCCTCGCTCGGACCCTCAGTCTCGCCTTGGGCGTGGGCGGGTTGGGCTACGCCACCTTCTGGATGTGGGCGGGATTCCGTGCTCCTGGCCTGGGGAGCACCGGAGCCGCGAAAGAATCCCTCAAATGGCTGGCCATGCCCTCCTCGGGTCTCTTCGTGCTCGCCACGGCCGCAGTACTGCTGCTCCTGCTCCGCGCGGGCCTCGGCAGGCCCCGCCGCAGAAGCGCAGAGCGTTAGCGAGACACTCGGGGTCGCCTTATGATTTGTGCAGGAGTACCAACTATGAAGTACAAGGTCGTGATGGAGCGGTCGGAGGAAGGGTACAGTGTATCGGTGCCCGGCCTCCCGGGGTGCTGGTCGCAGGGAGCGAATGAAGCCGAGGCTATCGCCAACATTCGTGAGGCGATCACCGACTACTTGTCGGTTCGGGACGAGCTGCTGAAGGGCGCAGATGTCCGTGAGGTTGAGGGCGTTAGGTAGATTGCACTCTCCAATAGGAGGTTCATGTGAAGCGAATCGGCAATGGGTTGGTGATGAGTCTGATCGGGATCATGGTTGCTGCGGGTGCCGCCCGATGGCTCATCACGCCGATCAACCATCCCGATGCTTCGGATGCGCGGGTGGTCGCCGTCGTGATTCAGCTGGTCATCGGTGTGGCCGTTCTTGCTTGGGGATGGAGCCAGGACCGTGAGGATCGCCGTATTCGAGGGCAGAAGTACGAAGTGTTTGCGTCCGGTGTCGTCTGCCTCGTCATTGGTGCCGGGTTGGCCGGGACCGCGATGCAGTGGCTCATCACGCCAGCCTTGCACCCTGATGCTTCCGGACTTCGCACTGGCATGGTGTGGGCGCAGGCGCTGGTCGGGATCGGGCTCATGGCGTTGAGTCGTCCGCGCTTGCGGGAAGAGCTAGCTACCTAACACGCGCTTGCTGCGGGCGGCCGCATAGGACAGACCGGCTTCGCCGCGAGTGCGGCTGCCGCAGAACCGCAACCAGTTATGCCGAGCGGCACGCTCTCGCCCGTTTCACGCTTCCCGTACTCCGGAGTTC
>CAZSPH010000029.1:0-23069 GCA_964608715.1 uncultured Gemmatimonadaceae bacterium
GCCGACCTGATCACTCTCACCAGCACCCAGCTCTGCCTCACCTTCTGGGAGCGGGTCCTGATGCCGCAGATCTGGTACCTCCTCGGCACCCGCTACGCGCCCGCAGCAGTTAACCGCGCCCGCCATGCCTGGCAGATGGTGGCCAACGGCCAGTTCATCCTGGTGAAACGGGAGAGCTACCGGAAGACCGGCGGCCACGAAGCGGTTCGCGGCGAGGTGGCCGAGGATCTGGCGATTGCCCAGCACTGGTTCCGCAGCGGACTCAGGTGCCGGATGATCTGGGGAGACGGAATGCTCTCCACCCGGATGTACCGCTCCCTCGGCGAGATGGTCGAAGGCTGGTCCAAGAATCTCTACCTCGGTGGCCGCCTCTCGATGCCCGACTCGGCGTTCCTCAGGGCCATGGCAGCGCCAGCGGTAGCACTTTCGTTCATCTTCTGGCTGCTGCCTCCGCTGGCCTGGCTCACCGGTCATCGGGAACCGGCGGTGATGATCGCCCTCGGGCTGTCACTCATCAACTGGCTGGCAGTGATGATCGCGATGAAGATTCCACCGCTGTATGCCCTGGCCTGGCCGCTGGGCGCGGCAACCGCCCTGCTGGTGCTCCTCCGATCGTGGTGGCGTGGGAACCGTCGGGTGGCCTGGCGCGGGCGCACCTACGACGTCTCGCAGTAACGGGACCATGCTCGCGTAAATCGGTAACACTGGTCCCACTCCGTCGGCGCGATCGTTGCCGACATGTTCACTCCACTCGAATCTCATGCTGCACTGCTCGCCCGCATCGGCGGGAGCATTGCGATCGGCGACCACACCGGTCCGGCAGTACCGATCGGCACGCTTGGTCGGCTCCCGGTATACGGTCACCTTGGCCCCACCAACGAGACGGTACGAATCGGCAGAGCCATGTCGCACCGGGGCGAGATTGCGCTGCTCTTCGGCGACGACATCGCAAAGCAGCGCCGGACACTGATCGTCACGCTGTCGCCGGTGACGGCAGTCAGGCTTCCGATCACCGATGGCGCCGATCTGCCATTGCCGCTCCGGCGACTTCGCGAATCTCCTCCGGGCACGTCGCTGCTCGCGGCAGCAATGGCTGCAGCACAGGCACTTGACGTCGATGCCAACGGCAGGCGGATCGTGTCCGCGCTGGCCCGCCTGCTCGACGGTACCGCTGCGAGGCTCGGCGGCGATCGTACCACCGCAGTCGAATGGGGCCTGCTGCAGGTGACTCGCCTCCTGTTTCTGCGGTTCGTGGAATCGGAGGGATGGCTCGACGGCCGCCCCGATTTCCTGCGCACGGCATTCGATGACTGCCTGCACCGGAAGCAGGACCCAGGCAGGCAACTGTTCGAGCCGCTGTTCTTCGGAACGCTGAACTGCCAGCCATCGCTGCGATCGAAGCGCACCAGATCATTCGGTTCGATTCCGTTCCTCAACGGCGGCCTGTTCTCCCCTCATCCGGTAGAAGTCGGGCGATCCGTTCGTCTGAACCGGGATGGGTGGATCGCCATCGTCGAACTGGCGGTGGACGGAATCGAGGTGTCTCTCGACGACCACAACGACGGTCGAGTCACCCCGGACCTGCTCGGCCGGATGTTCGAACGGGTGATGGACGAGAAGAAGCGCCACGGCACGGGCACATTCTACACCCCCATCCGATTGGCAGATGATCTGGTGCGTGAGACGATCGCCTGCCATCTGGCGCCGCTGCTTGGTCGCAGCGAGTCGGCTGTCTGGCGGGACCTGGAGGACCCCGATCAGGCTCTGAGGCAGGCAGTACGGCAGCTCACGATTCTCGATCCAGCCTGCGGCTCCGGGGTTTTCCTGATGGCCGCACTCCGCTGGCAGCTCGGTCGCGACCGGAGCAGCGGAACGCTCACCAGAAAACTGATCACCCGAAGGCTCAGGGGAATCGACATCAACCCGGCGGCGGTGCGGCTGACCGAACTGCGACTTTGGCTGGAGATCCTGAGAAGCATGCGTGGCACACCTGCTTCACGGATCAGACCACTTCCCAATCTCGACACCACCATCCGGACGGGCGACGGCCTGCTCGATCCGTTCACCGACAGTGGCGTACCGGCAGTGGTCTGTCGAGCACTGGCAGCCGATCAGCTCGCCATTGCCCACCTGCATGGCGGTACGCGACGGCGGGCGCTTGCCACTCTCCGCCGACAGGAACGCCGGGCGCTGACCACTGCCATCGAGGGTCGCTGTCAGGTGCTCAGGCAGCGGCTGGACGAGGTCGCCTCGATATCGACCGGGCGCGACCTGTTCGACAGCCCTTCCGAGCAGAACCAGCGGAATCGACATGGCGTCGCTGATTCGCGGAGTGAACTGGTTCATCTCGAAGAGCGCATGCGGGACCTGGCGCTGGCACCGGAGACTGCTTCGTTCTCGGTGGCTACCGCCTTTCCCGAGCAGATGCAGGCCGGTGGCTTCGACCTGGTGATCGGCAATCCTCCATGGGTGCGGGCGGAACAGCTCCAGCCGCGGCTGCGCGAACGGCTGCGCCGCAGCTATCGCTGGTGGCAGGGAAGCGGCAAGGGTTGGAAGCACCTTCCCGATCTTTCAGTCGCCTTCGTCGAGCGGAGTCACATGCTGGTGAAGGAGAATGGAACCGTCGGAATGCTGCTTCCGGCGAAGCTGATGTCCTCATCGTATGCAGCAGTGATGCGCTGTTCGCTCACATCGGGAGCTACGATACACCGTACGGTGCGGCTGATCGAGGATCAGGAGGCGGCTTTCGAGGCCACCACCTATCCGATGGCGATGATCACCTCCCGCCGCCGCGCTCCGGCAGAGCATCGGATCGGTCACCGCCTCGGGCGGGATCCCGACCTCGACTCCCCGATGCAGCAGGAGTGGTCGCGATCATCTGTCTGGCCCGGAATGGGGCGTCGACGCGAACGACTGATCGCTTCGATCTGCTCGGCGCATCCAACCATGGGAGAACGGTTCCGCATCGGCCTGGGAGTGAAGACCGGTCTCAATGCCGCGTTCCTGAATCCGCCGGCAGCACTCGAGCATTGGACCAGACCCGCACTCCGCGGCCGTGACTCGCGACTCGGCGCCGTCACCAGATCCCGAATCCTCTGGACGATGACTGCCGACGGACGGCCACTGAGGCAGCTGCCCGATCCCGTTGCGGCACACCTGGAACCCTGGCGCACTGCCCTGATGGCACGAAGGGATCTTGCCGACGGGAAGTGGTGGCGCCTGTTCCGCACCGGACTTGCGACGGCCGGACATCGGGTGGCCTGGAGCGATCTCGCAGCGAGGCTGGAACCGGTTATCCCTGCCCCGGATGTGATCCCGCTCAACAGCTGCTATGTGGCGGCAGCGACTTCGGAAGACGAGGCCCTGCGATTCGCACTCTGGTGCAACTCCTCACCGATGCGGGCAATCGCCAGGGCATCGGCCGATCCGGCATCAGGAGGACATTCCCGCTTCAACGCACGAGTGGTCGCATCGCTGCCGGCACCAGCGGCGCTCTGGAGGGATCCACGCCTCGGTGTCCTGTCGCTGGAGTCGCTGGTCACGAAGGATGGCCGGGAGAGGCTCAACCGACTGGCTGCAGAACTGCTCGAACTCTCGGACGACGATACCGGACTGCTTGTCGATGACACGCCTCGGCGCTGACTCGCTCGGCGTCGTCGCGGAACCGCTGTCGACGATCATGACCCGACTGGGTACCGGCCCCACGGTCGACCTGCACCGGGCGATCGCGGTAGCGTGGCGCCCGACAAGAGCCGACGACCAGCCACCGCCGTATCTGCGCCCGGAACAGCTCGACTCCTGGCGCCGGCTCGTCGCCGCGCTGAGAGCATACGGCACAGCCGTGCTCGCCGACCCGATCGGCACCGGCAAGACCTGGATCGCGATGGCAGCCGCGTCCCGGCTCGGGAGTCGGTTCGACGTGATCGCACCCGCCTCGCTGGCAACGCAGTGGCGGGATGCAGCCCTGATGGCAGGCATCAATCCACCCCGCTTCCTTTCGTTCGAACGGGCAAGTCGCGGCCATCTGCTCTCAGGCGGACCACGGGCCACCATAGTCGACGAGGCCCACAGGCTGCGGAACAGGGATACCCGCCGATTCGCATCGCTGGCACCCTGGCTGGCCGACCGGACAGCCATCTTCATCACGGCCACACCGGTGGTCCGCTCACCCGTCAACCTGATCACGCTGCTGCGGCTGGGCTGCCGCGATGATGCGCTGGCACTGGATGGTGTGCCTTCACTCGAAGCCCTGGCCGACCTTGCCGAGCCTCCTGCGGCGCTCCGCCAACTGGTGATCCGGACCGCGACCGGCCCGCCGTTGCCGAGCGTGATCACTCCTCCCCCACTGCCGGCGGTGATGGAGAACCGGACCGCCCGGCATCTGGTTCACTCCATCGCTCGCCTGGCACTCGATGCATCTCCCGGAGTGAGAACGCTGGTGAGAATGGCGATGCTCGATGCCGCTGCATCGAGCGGTGCTGCTCTGGATGCCGTCCTGAACCGTTACCAGGCACTGCTCGAGCATTCACGGGACGGAGGCGGTGTGTCACGTCGCGACATCAGGGCGCTGGCCGGACCGCTGCTGGACCAGACGGTGCTGTGGCCGGTGATCGGCGGTGAGCACAGCGATGCACTGCCGATCGAGGACATCCCGCTGATCGAGGAGCTGCGCGAGATGGTTCCCGACGACAGGTCGCTGCTCGAAGCGCTTGGCAACCTGATAGCGGACGACGAGCCCACGATCTGCTTCACCCGCTATCTCGCAACCGTGAAGCTGCTGAAAGAGGGACTGTCGCGGCCGGTGGCCTGGCTCACAGGCGGCGGATCTGGAATCGGATACCGGCCACTCTCCCGTTGTCGGGTACTGGAAGCCTTCAGTCGCGGGCGCGTCGGTGCCGTCCATGATTCGACCTCGCCGACTACGCTGATCGCCACTGAACTGGCCGAGGAGGGACTGAACCTGCAACGGGCACGACGGGTGGTCCACGTCGATCTGCCGTGGACAGCCACTCAGCGTCAGCAGCGGCTCGGTCGCATCAGAAGGATCGGCCAGACCGCCCGGTCGGTGATCGAGATATCGCGGCTGGTTCCACCACCGATCGAGCGATCGCTGGGAAGGGAAATGCTGCTCCGCCGCCAGTCCCGCTCATCCGGGACATGGCTGGGCTTGCTGGAAAGGGACGATCCACCGCCATGGACAATGCACGGCTCGGACGCGGTCGTAGTCGATTCCGCCGAAAGCGGCTGGAGAGTCATGGCTGTCGTCGCGGTTGCGGTCGACGGGCGATCCGGAACCGTCATCCTGCTGGACCGCCGCAACGGCTTTGAGCGGATCTCACCGGCAGATGCTGCATCGCTGGTCCGTGGCGCCGTAGCTGCACCGGAATCACCACCCGGGGAAGCTGCAGAATGGCTCAGGTCGGCGACAGTGATCGCAACCCGCAACGTCCCTCCTGCCGGACCAGCCACTGCGGCGCTGCTCGAACGGATCGGCGTCCTGGCCAGACGCCTGGCGAGAATGCGCGACGCGGCCGGAGTCGAGCACCTCGACCGGCTGCTGCAGAGCATCACCGCACCGGGACCGGTCGGACACTCGCTCAGGGTGGCCGCAATGCAGGACCTGAGTGACGAGGAACTGATGGCGACGAGGCTTCCGGCGCCCCGACCAGCGGGCCCGGCAGTAGTAACCGGTATCCGGCTGATAGTCCCTTCCCGCGGTCGGTATCTTCCGGGATGAAGAGCATCCCGGACACCATCCTTTTCGATCTCGACGGCACCCTGGTCGATTCGATAGATCTGATAGTCGACAGCTATCTCCACACCTACCGTACCCACGGCCTTCGGCTACCCGATCGGGAGGAAATCGTTGCCGGTATCGGTACACCGCTACGTACCGTCTTCGGCGCGCTCAGCGATGATCCCGTCGATCTGGCGGCATGGACTGCGACCTATCGGGATTACAACCTCGCCAACCATGATGCCCGGGTCATGCCGATCACACCTGCCGTGGAGCTTGCACTCCGGGCCGCATCACTGGGCCGAACTCTCGGGCTGGTGACCAGCAAGAACAACGCCGGGGCACGCCGCGGCCTGGCTCATGTGGGACTGACCGAGGCGATTCCGGTGGTGATTGGCGCCGACGACGTGATCAACCCGAAGCCCGATCCGGAGCCGGTGCTGAAGGCGCTGGAAACAATGGGGCGATCTCCGGCAGACGCCTGCTTCATCGGCGACTCACCGTTCGACGTCAGGAGCGGCAAAGCAGCCGGAGTAACTGCGATAGGAGTGACGTGGGGACCTTTCCCACGTCAGGTACTGATCGACTGCGGTGCCGACCACTGCTGCGACACCGCCGCCGAGCTGGCGGCGGTACTGGGACTCGACTGAATCAGACCGGAGTGTCGGCCGTCGGTCCGTAGATGCTGGGCAGCGGGACGTCCAGTTCGCGGAGGTAGACGCTGAGCTGGCCGCGATGATGGATCATGTGATTCATGATCAGCGTGCGCAGGGTTGCGATGCGAGGCATCGCGAGAATGACCTTGTCACCGGCCGACAAGGTCCAGGTCTCCATCATCGCTTCGTCCGGTACCTTGGCAAGCGCCGCCCGGAACGCCGCCAGCCCGGTATCGAAGTCGGCCACCATCTTCGCGGTTCCCTGATATCCCGGACGCGGCGGCATGGTGGCGAAGTCGAGCCCCGGAGCACCGACCACCGCCCGGCTCAGCGCGGAGCCGATCTCGGCAACGTGCTTGGCCAGTTCGCCCAGCGTCATCGACTTCGGATGCGGCCGCCAGTCCGCCCTGTCATCGGGCACGATCGCCAGCAGCGACCTGGTGGTAGCCATCTCGTGATCCAGCTCGGGCAGCAGCCGTTCGGCGATCGTCATCTTCATTCCTCATTGCCTGGAGTTCGGGTTGATCCATCACCGATCAGAACACTGATCCGCCTGAGAATGGTTCCCTGGGCGGCGGCATTGATCACCGCGGCGAAGATCGTATCATCTCCTGCAATCGTACCCAGAATCTCGGGCCACGCAAGAAGATCGATTGCATTCGCCGCCCGCTGGGCCTCTCCCGGGGGAGTATGAATGACCACGAGCGCATCGCCCGCCGGGTCGACTGTCAGGATCGAATCGGCCAGGCGACGCTCGTTGGGGTCAGCTATCTCGTTGAGCTGGGCGGTGGACCTGCGAGTGTAGATCCCGTCGACCTTCACCAGGCCGAGTACCGATATGTCACGGGACACCGAACTCTGGGTGACCTCCCACCCCTCCTGCGACAGTGCGTCGGCAACTTCCTCCTGGGTGCGGAGCGGGCGGGTCGCGACCAGCTCCAGGATCTTGAGCTGGCGCTTCTTCCGGTCAAGGCTCACTTCCGGACTCCGGCGAGCTTTGCCATCGCTGCATCGAACCGACGGCGCTCGCGCTTCTGCCAGCGTCGCAACGCAGCATTGCGCTTGCCCAGTTCGGTCAGCGGCAGGTTGCCGAGTCCACCCAGGGATTTCCTCGCACCGATGATCCGGTCTGGAGTGAGCGACGGCACCGTCTCGCCACGCTTCACCTCCGCCGCAACCTCGCGATACGCCTTTCTGAATGGCTGACCGGCCGTCACCCGCCGCATCACCTCGTCGGTGGCGAGCACCTCACCCCGCAGCAGCTCCCGGCCGCGTTCGGCGTTCACTCCAAGTCTGGGCACGGCAGTGGCGAGCATCGCCAGCATTTCGCGCATCCGGTCGACCCCGCGGAACAGTGGCGCCTTGATCAACTGGAAATCGCGGTGATAGCCACCGGCGAGACCGCCCTTGAGTGCCAGCAGTGCGGCGAGATCACCCTCGATCAGCGCGGCGCGGCCACGGGTCAGCTCGAAGAGATCCGGGTTCCGCTTCTGAGGCATGATGCTCGAACCGGTCGACAGCTCATTCGGCAGCACCAGCCAGCCGAACTCCTCGGCCGAGAAGAGGATTGCGTCCGTAGCGAGTCGCGCAGCGGGATGGGCCGCTTCCAGGCACCAGAACAGAACGGCAGCCTCAAGCTGGCCGCGCGCACCCTGCACCGTGGTAACCACCTGATCACAGCCGCTGAATCCCAATGCCTTCGCGGAGCGGTCGCGATCGAGCGGCAGCGGCACGCCGTAACCGGCTGCACTGCCGAGCGGAGAGCGATCCAGTCTGGGCCAGATGCCGACCACGGCTTCCGCCGCATCCAGCAATTGCTCGGCATAGCCGGCCGCCCATGCCCCGCCCGAAGAGGGCATGGCAACTCGCTGGTGGGTATAGCCCGGCCAGACCGCCCGGCGATGCTTCTTCGCGAAGTCGATCAGCTCGCCGGCCAGAGTCGTCATACCGGCATGGAGATCGAGCACCGCGTCCTTGAGCCAGAGCCGGACGTCGGTGGTCACCTGGTCGTTGCGGGAACGACCTGCGTGAAGCCGGGCACCGAGGTCGCCGTGGCGCGCCGTAAGCCAGAATTCGACCGCACTGTGACCGTCCTCATGCTCCGTGGCGATCACCAGTTCGCCTCGCTCTACCGCCTTCAGTGCCGCCCGCAGCGCCCGTCGCATCCGGTCGGCCTCGGCACCGGAGATGATCTTTCCCCCCGCCAGTGCCTCGACATGCCCGAGCGAACCTAGCACGTCCCAACGGAGAAGCCTGGTGTCGGTCTCACGATCGTCGCCGACCGTGTAGGCGATCATCTGCTCGTCAGGAGTGACACCGGGCGACCAGAGAGTTGTGTGTTTCGCGGTCATCCCAGATACTCCCGTGCAATTGCGGCGTAGAGTCGCCGCGCCTCGGTCACCTCGAAGACATCGACCGATTCATCCGCCGTGTGGGAACGCTGCGAGGTGCCGGGACCGAACTTCACTGCGTCACGATCGCTGAGAAAGCACCAGTCGCTGCAGGTAGGCGATCCATACTGCTCCGCACCCGGTATCACCCGCGTCATCGCAGCCAGCAGGGAAGATCCGGTCGGAGTCTCGACCGGCACCAGGCGCTTCGAGGTGACGTGTACCTCACAGTGCAGCCTCTCCATGAGGGTCGCCTCGAGATCATCATGCGGCCAGGCCGGCGTCGACCGGATGTCGAGCACCGCTCTGGCCATCGGTGGCGTGACATTGCGGGATACTCCACCCTCGACCATCGTCGGGGTCACGGTGGTCACACCAAGGACCGGATGAACGCGCTCGGCGACGATGCCATCCAGCTTCACCAGTTCGCTGGCGAGGGCCGTTATCGCGTTGGTAAATCCGTCCCCCGAAGCATAGCCGGCGTGACGCTGCGTTCCGCGCGCCACAAGATCGACCATCATCAGACCACGCTGGGCCACCGCCAGCCTCAGGTTGGTCGGCTCACCGATCAGCGCCGCATCGATCCGGCCGGCCTTCGGAACTGCCCGCGGCATCGATGCATCGCGGGTCTCCTCGCCATAGGTGAAGAGACCGACCACCCGTCCGTTGAGCGTTTCACCCGCGAGATCGATCAGCGCATGCAGCATGGCACTCACCGACGCCTTGGCGTCCCCCGATCCGCGGCCATACATCAGACCGCCCTCGATCACCGGAACGAACGGGTCCCGCGTCCATCCCTCGCCCGGCGGGACGACATCGAGATGAGTCGCCAGCGCCAGCGTCGGTCCGGCGCTCTCGCGGCCGACCGACACCCTGACGCTGGTCTCGTCCACCACCACGTCCAATCCATGGCGACGGGCATGAGATGCCACCAGCTCCGCGGCCGGTGCCTCGTTGCCGCTGATCGACGGTACCGCGATCAGCTCAGCGAGAAACCCGATCTCACTCGGCGAGGTCGACACCGATGTAGGTCGCTTTCTCCTTGCGGCCGACGATCATGGTACCCACGCCGGCACCGGTGAACACCTCCATCAGCAGCGCGTCCGGTGCCCGGCCGTCGATGATGTGAGTCCGCTCGACCCCCCCGGTCGCAGCACGAATACAGGCCTCCACCTTGGGACGCATCCCGCCGACCAGCGCACCGCTCTGCATCAGCTCGACCAGATCGTCCGGATCGGCGAAGGTGACTAGAGTGCTGGGATCATTGCGGTCGCGGAGTACTCCGGGAGCGCCGGTCATGAAGATCAGCTTCTGCGCCCCCAGCGCGGTGGCCAGCGTTTCCGCCACTGTATCAGCGTTGACGTTGTAGATGCTGCCGTCGCCGTCGCCGGCGAGCGAGGAAATCACCGGCACGAACCGCGCCTCCATCAGGGTCTGCAGCACCCGGGGGTCGACCGCAGCAATGTCGCCGACATGCCCGTAATCGACGGTCTCTTCCTTCCCGCTGTCATCCACGACGCGTACCGGCGGACGGCGCTTCGCAGTGAGAAGATCACCATCCACCCCGGAGAGACCGACCGCACCGACACCGTTGTGCCGGAGTGCAGCAACCAGTTCGCTGTTGAGGAGACCGCGATAGACCATCTTCGCGACATCGAGCGCGTGGTCGTCGGTGACACGGCGACCAGCAACCATCCTGGGCTCGACCCCGAGCTTGCGTGACAGAGCAGAGGCCTGAGGACCGCCGCCATGTACCACCACCAGACGGATCGAGAGCGACGACAGTAGCGCAAGCTGCCCGGCAACCTGCTCACGCAGGTGGGTGTCGGCCAGCACGTCACCACCCAGTTTCACGACGAAGACGTTGTCGCGGTAGGCACGGACGTAGCGGAGTGCCCCCTTGAGTCCTGCTATTCCGCGTGCGGTATCTATGGTCAACTTCTCACCCTCCATGGTGGGGCAGAGCCCCGATGTTGCCGTTGCCGACCAGCGTGAGCAGCAATGCCCGCTGGGCGTGCAGGCGATTCTCTGCCTGGTCGACGATGGCGCTGTTGGGACCATCCAGCACCGCACCATCCAGTTCCACGTTCCGGCGCACCGGAAGACAGTGCATCGCGATTCCGTTCCCGCCCGCGGTAGTCTCCATCATCGCCTGGGTGGTCCGCCAGTGCCGGAGGTCATCGCGCAGTTCACGCTCGCCTGCCGGATCGCCGAAGCGATCGAGTGCTCCCCACGCCTTGGTATACACCGCATGGGCTCCGGCCACCGCACCGTGCACGTCGTCGGTGATCGAGAGCGAACCGCCGCGCTGCTCGGCAAGACTACGGATAGCAGCATAGTCGTCGCCGTCGAGGTCGTAGCCGTCCGGGCGGGCGACCACTACATCCATGCCCATCTGCGCTGCGGCGATCGCGGCCGAGGCAGGAACTGCAGTCGGCAATGCCTTCGGGTGCCAGCCCCACGCCAGCACGAAGCGCCTGCCCTTCGTCTCCCCCAGCCTCTCTCCGAGCGTCAGCGCATCGGCCAGACCCTGACAGGGGTGACGGCGCACCGATTCCAGATTGATCACCGGCTTCTCGCAGTAGCGGGCGAAGTTCCGGAGAGTGAGATCCTGACGCTCAACCTGCCAGTCGCTCCCTTTCGGGAACGAGCGGATGGCAACCGCATCGGCGTAGCGACCAAGCACGCGCGCCGCCTCGATGATGTGCTCGACGGTCGCCCCGTCCATCACCGCATCGAGATCGGTCTCGAAGGCCCAGCTTCCCTTGCCCGGTTCGAGATTGAGGGCGTGGCCGCCGTGCAGGAACATCGCCGTCTCCATCGAAGCGCGGGTGCGGAGCGACGGGTCCATGAAGACCATAGCCAGCACCTTGCGTTCGAGGCCGCCGGCGATCTCGCCGCGCTTGCACCGGGCAGCGACGGCCAGCAGCTCGTCCACTTCCTCCGGAGTCCAGTCCTCCATCGAGAGCCAGTCCCGCTTCACTCCAGCACCTCGTAGAGACCGTCCAGCAGGAGATCCGCTTCCTCCGGCAGGAGCGAGAGTGGAGGAAGCAGGCGCAGAGTATTCGGATCGGTGGAGGTACCGGTGAGAATCCCCCGCTCCCAGAGCGCCTTCTGCACGCCGGCAGCGGGCCGGTCGAGTTCGAGTCCGAGCAGGAAACCGTGACCGTGCAGCTGCTGTATTCCCGCGATGAGGGGAACGGCGTTCCTGATCCGCTGGCTCACCGCTGTGACGTTTGCCAGCAGTCCCTCACGGTCGATCACTTCGAGATTGGCGAGGGCGGCAGCACACGGCACCGGCCCGCCGCCGAAAGTCGAGCCGAGGTCGCCGACCGCGATGTCGTCGACCAGTGAATCCGCTGCGAGCACCGCACCGATCGGCAGTCCGGCGGCGAGTCCCTTGGCCAGCGAGATTGCATCGGGAACTACGCCGAAGAACTCTGCCGCAGTGAAGGTGCCGAGTCTGCCGGTACCACATTGCACTTCGTCGAACAGCAGTTTCGCTCCGGCGCGATCGCAGGCGGCGCGGGCGGCGGCCAGAAACTCCGGCGTGCAGCTCCGGGCACCGTTGAATCCCTGCACCGGTTCGAGCAGCACGGCAGCGACGGTCTCATCCACGGCAGCTTCGAGAGCGGCGATGTCGTTGAGCGGCACCTTGACCGACAGCGGCACACCGGCGCGCTTCGCACCTGCCTCGTAACGGGCACCGTCGGTGCAGCCGAGCATCACGCCGGTGCGACCATGCCAGCCACCGAGCAGTGTGACGACCTTCGTCCGGCCGGTCTTGCGGCGGGCCAGTGCCAACTGATTCTCGTTCGCTTCCGCCCCGGAGTTGCAGAAGAAGACCTT
This sequence comes from uncultured Gemmatimonadaceae bacterium, assembly GCA_964608715.1. Taxonomy (GTDB): domain Bacteria; phylum Gemmatimonadota; class Gemmatimonadetes; order Gemmatimonadales; family GWC2-71-9; genus Palsa-1233. The sequence continues at coordinate 12,633 of CAZSPH010000029.1, forward strand.
GCCCAGTGGCTCGGGTGAACGGGCGACGATTGCGTCGGCCAGATCTTCGCGACCGGCGTGAGGCACGGCGGTGGAATAGAACAGCAGCTTCGCTGCCTGATCGGCGATCGCCTTCACCACGTAGGGATGCGAGTGACCACAGGTCGCCACGGCATGCCCGCCGTAGCAGTCGAGCCATTGTTCACCGCGGTCATCCACCAGCCACGAGCCGTGGCCGGAGACCGCACGCAGCGGGAAGGTCGCATAGACCGGCAGCAGCGCCGGAGTGATGGTCGGATGTTTCAGCATGGCATCGGTCCGGGTGCAGTAAGGCCTGCGATCTCAGGGATGCCGAGGGCCAGGTTCATGGCCTGCACCGCCTGACCTCCGGCTCCCTTGATCAGGTTGTCGATCACACACATCACCTGCACCTCCCGGCCGTCGGGCGAGACGACCGCGTGCAGGGCTGCGAGGTTGCTGCCGACCACATCCGTGAGCTGCGGCGGACGGTCGAGCACGCGGATGAACGGGCGTCCGGCGAACCGGGCGCGGAGATGGTCGTTGATGTCGCGGGCCGGCATCGACCGCAGGGGCACAGCATGCTGCGCCCTTACCGCGACATCACCAGCATCCGGGCCAGCGTCCATACCAGCCATGCCCCCCCCATGCAGGGGCGCAGCATGCTGCGCCCATACGGCGACATCACCAGCATCCGGGCCAGCGCCGAGATGCGCATGCAGCGTCGCATGGATGCCTCGCACGAACGGCCCGGAATGCGTCATCAGTCTCGCCGTGGCGGCTGGATCATCCCGCCAGCTCCGCCACTGCTCGACTATTTCGCCTTCATGCCGATGCGACATCGGCGAGTAGGCGAAGAGATTTCCGGCGCGCGCGGGGTGGTGGGTGGTGGGCTTCGGCGTCTGCCCTGCCCCGCTCGAACCGGTCACCGCGAAGATCACCGGCGGAGCTGCCAGCGGCAGATCGACGATGCCGTACAGAGCCAGTTGCGCAGTGGTCGCAAAGCAGCCGGGCGCTGCAATCCCCTTCGCACCGCGAAGCGCACCGCCCACCACATCGGCCAGACCGTAGCTGAAGCGGTGCACCAGTGCCGGTGCCGGATGCTCGCCGTAGTATGCGGCGTGGAGACGTCCGTCCTTGATCCGGAAGTCGGCGGCGATGTCGACGATCATGCCCGGGCCGGCGTCGACCACTTCACCCATGACCCGGCTCGACTCGCCGTGTTCCAGTGCCAGGAACACCACGTCCCGGCCCCTGGCAGCCTCTGCGGGCGTGAGGGCTGCGAACCTGGCATCGGTTAGCAGCGAGAGCTGCGGCAGCACCTCACCGATCGGCTTTCCAGCCTGCGAGCGCGAAGTGGCGACCAGCTCGGTCACCTCCGGGTGCTGCAGCAGGATGCGAAGCAGTTCGCTGCCGGCATAGCCGGCGGCACCGACCACGGCGATTTTCACGCCCGCGCTCCCTTCCAGCTCTCCAGCGCCTCCCTCACCACTCCCACCAGCGCATCGCTCTCGCGCCTGGCATTGCAGGCAGGGAGGCCTAGCGTGGTGGAGATGTAGTCCCGACCTACCGCATTGTCGGTGGCAGGACCGGTGAGCACGGTGATCGGCAGGCCGAATTCATGGGTCATCAGCTGCTGTGCACCCCAGCAGCCGACCGGATCGGGAGCGCACATCACCCAGGCGGCACCAAGCGCGGTGAGATCACCGGCGCGGAGAATGTCCTGAACACCGTACTCGCCGAGAATACCATCACCGAGTTCGGCGACGATCACGTCCAGCACCGGCCCGCGCGGGTCGGCCAGCCGGTTGAACAGACCGCGGGCGACCGGCACCGTCATTCCGGCATGGGTGCTCGCGGCACCGGCATCGTTGAAGGTGATCGCAGTGATCGCGCCGGCGTCACGCATCGAGAGAGCATCGCGCATCAGCGAGACACCAGTGAGCTTCACCGCGCCGACGCGGTAGCCGGCACGATCGAGCCCCCTCACCAGTTCGGTGGCAGCCACGGTCTTGCCAGCATTCATGCAGGTGCCGGCGATATAGACCACCGGGATGGTACTTTCGAGTCGATCTGCCGCGGGAATCGCATGATCGCGGATGTGCGCCGGCCGGCCGACCCGATCCCCCAGTTCCGGAAACGACAGCACCGCACCCAGCACCTCGGCGCGGAACGGCGGTCCGATATCCGGATTCACCGAAGTACAGCGACCGAGAATGCCGCCGAGGTTGAGCACGTCGATCACGTCACCGACAGCAATGGTCGGCGGCACCTCGCCGGCATAGCCGCGCAGCGCGCGACGGGCACCAAGGGTTCCGGCCAGGACATCCCCGGCACGCAGCGACACCATCCGTCCCGAGAGGTCCTCGACCGTGTTGTAGGTCGACTTGTCATCGATGATCCGGACCGCAAGGACGTAGCCTTCCGCCGCGATGATCGAATCACCGACGATCACTTCATCCGCCAGAGCCGCATTGCGAGTGGAAGAGGCTATCCGGTCGAGCTTCACCCGAGTGGTTACCACCATCGCTGCTATTCCTCCGCCGCGCGAGCGGCCGCACGCATCGAGAGCAGTTCCGGAATCGCGCCGACGCGCGCGAACCCGCGGGCCTCTTCACCCGTCCATAGCAGGTTCTCCTCGCCGTAGGTGGCAACGGCGCGGTCCATCATCGAGAACGGCGAACGGACGCCGGTCACCTGGAAGCGTCCGGGAGAGAGCCGTACCCGCGTCTCGCCGGCCACCCGCTGCTGCGAGGAGTCGAACAGCGCCTCGATGTCGCGCAGTGCAGGATCGAAGTAGTGGCCCTCATGCAGACGGTCGCCGTAGAAGCGGCCGAGCTGGTCCTTCCAGAACGACTGCCACTTTGTGAGCACCACCTTCTCCAGCTCGCGGTGCGCGGCGATCAGCACCAGCGCCGCACCAGCCTCGAAACCGATCCGGCCCTTGATCCCGAGCGCGGTCTCGCCGACATGAATGCCGTGGCCGAAACCATACGCCACGGCCAGCGAGGTCAACGTGTCGACGATCTCGTGGCCCGGAATAGCGGCGCCGTCGAGCTTCACCGGAACTCCCTCGTGCCATTCGATCACCAGATCGCGAGCGACCGGAGCATCGATCGGCGGATCGAGAAGTTCCGCCGGAGGTGGTGCCCAGGTGTCGTGGGTCCAGCCGCCACCCCAGGTCGTTCCCCAGAGACCGCGGTTGATCGAGAACGCTCCGGACTTCGGCGGCACGGGAAGGCCGCGCTCCTCCAGATAGGCGATCGCCCGATCGCGGGTGAGCGACTCTTCCCGGATCGGGGTGATCACCTCGAGATCAGACGCCAGCACCCGCAGCGCGATGTCGAACCGGATCTGGTCGTTGCCGGCGCCGGTGGAACCGTGGGCCACCGCCGAGGCCCCGATCGCCCGCGCAATCTCCACCACCGAGATCGCCTGCTGGGTCCGCTCGGCGGCCACGGAGAGGGGGTAGACCTCGCCACGCAGTACATTTCCCCGGATCAGGTAACGGACGAACCGGGTGAAAACGGCATCCCGGGCATCGACCTCGTGGTGCCGGGCGGCGCCGACGGCCAGCGCCTGAGCCCGGATCGCCTCCCGCTGCTCGGGCGAGGTGCCGCCGGTGTTGACGAATACGGTGTGGACCGCGGCTCCGCTCTCGGAGAGCCGGGGAACGCAGTAGGAGGTATCGAGTCCGCCCGAGAAGGCGAGGGCAATGATCTTCTGCATAACGCATAAAAATGCAGAACTGTTGCCGGCTGCGCAAGAGGGTCGGGGTTGTCCGACTCGGGGGCGATAGCTGTGGCGGGAGTGGCGGGTGGTTCGTCTCCCTTCTCACGGGGTGGCCGTGGCTGCCCTGTTTGGGGGCGTGGTCTTGCGCCATTCCCCACCGTTTGTCGATATTTCGAACTTGCAGGACGTTGCAATAAGCAGACTTAGCGGTCGCTCGACTCGGCGTCCGCCGAGACAGTTACCGAACCAAGGAGGAAGGATGCGTCAAAAAGGGTTGGCGATTGTTGCCATTCTGCTCGCCGCGGCGGCTCCGCTCGCTGCGCAGGAGAAGGGAACGATCGAAGTTGGCGGCTTCGGTCGCTACACGGGGTATCCCGATTCCTACAAGATCCAGGGCGGCGACGACAATCGCGTCGGCTCCGGCGGACGCCTCGGCGTCTTCATCGCCCGTAACCTCTCACTGGAACTCGACGGGTCCTTCAACCCGACCGACCTCCAGCGCAATCAGCCGGCGATCCCGTCGACGATCGGCGCCACCTCGCGGCCGCTCAACTACATCCCGTTCCATCTTCGCGGCATCTACAACATGCCGATGGGGAACAGCGCTGCGTTCATGCTGGGTGCCGGTGGTACCTACACGCAGCTCAAGAAGGGAATCGACGATTCGTACATGGGCGTCGGCGGTCTCGCCGGCTTCCGGCTCAAGCCGACCTCGTGGCTGAACCTGCGCCTCGAGGGAACCGCTGACTACCTCCCCAGCGGTTTCAACGACGAGAGCGACATGTACCTCGGCGCCCAGGCCGGCCTGTCGTTCCTGCTCGGCGGCAAGGGCTGCGACAAGTCGACGGACATGATCGGCATCCGTCCGACCAGTGCCACTGTTGCTCCGAATGGCACCCAGCGTTTCTCCGCTGATGCCACGCACTGCGGCAACCCGGACGATGTGGTCTACCGTCTGAGCGGCCCCGGCACCATCGACTCGCTCACCGGCCTCTACACCGGTGGCAGCGCTGATGGCTGTGGCACCGTCACTGCCCACAGCAAGAAGGGCAAGCTGATGTCGTCGGCCAACGTCTGCGTCCGGGCCCCGGCTCCGCCGCCGCCCCCGCCGCCGCCGCCGCCGCCACCGCCGCCGCCGCCTGAGCGTCCGGCGTACACCTTCCAGCTCCAGATGGTCCACTTCGAGTTCGACAAGTCGAGCTTGACCTCTGGCGCCCGCGACACGCTGAACAACGTCGCGAACACGCTGAAGGCGAACCCGAGCGTCAACGTCGACGTCGTCGGTCACACCGACTGGGTTGGCACCAACGCCTACAACATGCGCCTCTCCGAGGCCCGTGCGCTGACCGTGAAGAACTACCTGGTCTCGCAGGGTGTCGCCGCTGACCGGATCACCATCCGGTGGCGCGGTGAGGAAGAGCCTGCCGCGGACAACAACTCCGCAGCCGGCCGTGCGATCAACCGTCGTGCCGAGATCAAGCAGAACAACTGATCCGGCAGGCGTCTCAACGGAAAGCCCCCGTCAGCAATGCTGGCGGGGGCTTTTCCTTTGACGAAGGACAGATGTCAGCGAACGGCGACCAGCGAACCGGGAATCCGTCATTCCGACCGGAGGCGCGGCATCGCCGTGCCGAAGTGGAGGAATCTGCTATTCCGTCATCAAGCGAAAAGCAGATCCCTCCGCGTCGCACCCGCTATGCGGGTGCTCTGGTCGGGATGACGGACTCGCCGATCTCTGTCACTCCTCGTATCCCGGCACCAGGTACTCCTTCCGGTACATCACCAGCAGTTCGAAGAAGTAGGACAGCGCCAGCGGTCCGATGAGCAGGCCGAGGATGCCGAGGTAGGCGACACCTGCGAGGGCGCCGACGAGGGTGATCATCGCGTGAACGTTGGCATACTTGTTTGACACGTAGGGCCTGATCACGTTGTCGATGTTGCCGACCACCAGTGCTCCCCAGAGCAGCATCCCGATTCCAGCCGCAGTATGCCCGCCGTAGAACAGCACCAGCGCTCCCGGTCCCCACACCAGCCCGCTGCCGACCACCGGCATGATGGCCAGAACGACGGTGACCGACCCCCAGAAGACCGGGTTGCCAAGCCCCAGCAACGCGAACGCGGCCCCGACCATCGTTCCCTGGATCAGGGCACAGAGGCCGGTGCCGATGATTGTCGCCTTGGTGACATCGGCGAAGCGCTTCTTGAGCACTTCGACATTTTCGTCGGAGAACGGGATGAACGGCCTGGCCGAGCGCCACGCGCCGGACGGATCCTGCAGGATGTAGTAGAAGCCGAAGAAGGTGATCAGCAGATTCAGGGTGATTCTGGTGACCGTACCGAGCAGCGATATCGCGCCACCGCCCACCAGCCCGACGACCTTGGATCCGAGTTCGCGGACCTCCTGACCGACCGCGTAACCGGCGACCTCGATGCTGTCGAGCCGCGCCATCACCGGGGAGGAGATCACCGCCTGGGCAGCTTCCTGGGCCTGGCCCACCAGCAGGGTGACCATCCAGCTTATCGGGAAGACGATGCCGAACAGCGCCGCCAGAACCACGATCACTGTTGCTATCACCTTGGAGCGGAGCTTCTTCGTCAGCCAGACATGCATCGGCGCGAAGACGATGTAGAGAACCGGCGCCGCCAGCAGACCGGTGGCATAGGGAAGGAGCGCGATCACGATGATCGCGCCGAGGGCGGCCACCAGCCAGGCCGCACGCTGTTTCTTGGTGTCGAAGAGGGTCATCTCGAACGCTACCCCGCCGGGATGACTTCCGCCAGCAGGCTACCGGAGCAGCGGCTCCAGCACCTGCCAGACGTTGAGAGCCGCCTTCTCTGCCCCTTCTTCGTTCGGATGCACTCCGTCCGCCTGGTTCAGGGCAGCATTGCCGGCGATCCCGTCGAGGAAGAAGGGGATGTAGACGACATTTCGCCGCGCGGCGACCTCCCGGAAGACACTGCGGAAGGCTTCACCGTAGACCCTTCCGAGATTCGGCAGGGCTTCCATCCCGGCCAGCATGATCACCGGTCGGGGCTGCACCTGCTCGACCCGGTCGATGATCGCCTCGATGTTGGATCGCATCGAGTCGACACTCTGACCACGCAGGCCATCGTTGGCCCCGGTCTCGATGATCACCACCGCCGGCGGTTCCCCGGCGAGTACCCAGTCGATCCGGCGCAGGGCTCCGGCGCTGGTCTCGCCGCTCACCCCGGCGTTGATGACTCGGTAGCCGAGTCCGATCGAATCGATCATCCGCTGCAGCACTGCCGGATAGGCGTCCCCGGCATCGAGACCCAGGCCGGCGGTGAGCGACGTCCCCACCACCAGAATGGTCTGCCGGTCCCCTTCGGGGCTATCCTTCGCGGCAACAATGGCGGCCTCTGGCGCGTCTCCACCGGGAGCGCACCCGACCATGGTCGCCACCATCAACAGCCCCGAGAACGATGACCGCGACATTTTCAGATCCATCCGCCCATACCCCCGCGACAGCCGGTACCGTGATACTGGAAGCCGACCGGGTAACCCAGCGTTACCTCTCGGGCGGCAGCGAACTGACCGTTCTCAAGGATATCACCTTCCGCCTGGAACCGGGCGGCTTTCTGGCGATCGTAGGCCCCTCGGGCAGCGGCAAGACCACACTTCTCGGGCTGCTGGCCGGCCTCGATCGTGCCAGTTCGGGCCGGATCATCCTCGACGGCAGCGATCTGGGTACGATGTCGGAGGACGAGCGCGCCATCCTCCGTCGCCAGAAGGTGGGCTTCATCTTCCAGTCGTTCCAGCTTCTCCCGACACTCACTGCGCGCGAGAACATCCAGGTACCGCTGGAACTCGCCGGAGTCGGTGATGCTCCCCGCATGGCCGAGGATCTCCTGACCCGGGTCGGCCTGGTGAAGCGCGGCCACCACTACCCGAGCCAGCTCTCCGGCGGCGAGCAGCAGCGGGTCGCGGTGGCGCGGGCCTTCAGTACCCGGCCACGGATTCTCTTCGCCGACGAACCGACCGGCAACCTCGATGCCTCGAATGGTGCCACGGTGGTGGAACTGATGACCGCGCTCAACGAGGAGTACGGCACCACGCTGGTTCTGGTGACCCATGATCTCGAACTGGCAGCCAGGGCGCGACGGATCATCCGGCTGGCCGACGGGCTCATCCAGAGCGACAGCGCCACTCGATGAGTCTTCCCTTCGTACTGAAGCTGGCCTGGCGCGATACCCGGACTACCTGGCGACGGCTGCTGCTGCTCACCGCTACCGTCACCGCCGGAGTGGGAGCGCTGGTTGCGATCAACTCCTTCACCGACAACCTGCGGGTTTCGGTTGCGGAACAGGCTCAGGCGCTGCTCGGCGCCGACCTCTCGATCAGAGCGCGCGAGCCGATAGACACCATCGCCGTAGCCAGCCGTCTCACCGACTCGCTGGCAGCGAACGGTGCCCAGGTGGCGCGCGCCGTCGGCTTCTCGGGAATGGCCTACGTTCCGCGAGCAGGAACGGCGAGGTTCGTGCAGGTCCGGAGTGTCGATCCGGGATGGCCGTTCTACGGCACGATGAAGACGAATCCCGCAGGGATCTGGAATCGACTGCAGGATGGCGCAATCATCGTCGACCCATCGCTGCTGCCGATTCTGGACGCCGCAGTCGGTGACACGCTGGTACTTGGAGATGCCCGCTACCAGATAGCCGGAACGGTCACCGATGTTCCAGGAGAAGTGGGACTCGAATCGTCGTTCGGTGCCCGCGTATTCATCGGCCACTCGACGGTGCCATCCACCGGCCTCCTCGGCTACGGCGCGCGAGTGGAGCATGAGGTCTTCTTCCGTCTTCCTGATGGCACCGACGCACAGGCGATCACCAGGAGCTATCGACAGGAACTGCGGGAATCACGACTGCGCGCTCGTACCATAGCCGACGAACGGGACAATCTCACCGAAGACCTCACCAGGCTCGGCAGCTATCTCGGCCTGGCTGCACTCGCTGCACTGCTGCTGGGCGGGCTCGGGACCGCCAGCGCAGTCAACGTACTGGTCCGTCAGCGACTGCCGAGCATCGCGGTGCTCCGCTGCCTCGGTGCCACGTCGCGACAGGTTCTCGCGGTGTTCCTGATCCAGGCCGTCACAATGGGGCTGCTCGGCGCCGTACTCGGTGCGATGATCGGCGTGGCCCTGCAGCAGTTCCTGCCGATGGTCTTCTCCGGGCTGCTGCCAGTGGACGTACGGATTCTCCCGTCGCCCGGCGCCATCGCACTGGGCGTGTCACTGGGTACCTGGACCGCACTGGTATTCGCGCTACTGCCGCTGCTGGCGATCCGCGGAGTATCTCCGCTGGCGACACTGCGACGCCAGACCGACATGCCGCCGGCCAGGCGCGATGGCGCGCGACTGCTGGCACTGCTGCTGCTCGCCGCGAGCATCGTGGTGCTGGCATCCATGCAGGTGGGCTCGCTGCGCGCCGGTCTGGCCTTCTCGGTTGCCGTCGCGCTGGCGCTGGCAGCACTGTGGATCACCGCCGTGCTCGTGATCCGCCTTGCGGTCAGCGGGGCGCGACTCGGACTGCCATATCTGATCAGACAGGGAATCGCCAACCTTCATCGCCCCGGGAATCAGACCGTCACCGTGGTAGTGGCACTCGGCTTCGGCGCCTTCCTGCTCACGACCCTGTACGTGGCCCAGGTGAACCTGCTGAGGCCGTTCCAGCTCGATCCGATGGGAGGTCGCCCGAACATGGCACTGTTCGACATCCAGACCGATCAGGTGGATGCGGTGCGGACCACGATCAAGGAACTGGGTGGCGAGGTGAACTTCTTCACGCCGATGGTCTCGATGCGACTGTCGGAGATAGACGGGCAACCGGTCCGGGAAATGCTGGGCCGCGGTGGAAGCATTGCTCCGACCGATTCGCTTGGTCCTCCGGGCCCAGGCGGTGGCGCCACCTGGGCGCTGCGCCGCGAGTACCGGTCGACCTACCGCGCCGAACAGGGCTCGGCCGAGCGGGTCATTGCGGGAGCGTGGTTCGATGGGGTGCAGTCGGGCAGCGGCAGATCGACCGACGATCCGGTTGCGCTCTCGCTCGAGACCGACCTCGCCACCGATCTGCTGGTGTCGGTCGGTGACCGGATCGTGTGGGACGTCCAGGGAATCCCGGTCCACTCGGTGGTGACCTCGCTGCGTGAGGTGAACTGGGCGAGAATGGAACCGAACTTCTTCGCGGTGTTCGCCCCGGGAGCACTGGAGCAGGCTCCGCAGACCTGGGTCACCCTGGTGCGACTGGAAGACCCGGTGGCACGCGGCCTCGTCCAGCGACAGCTCGCCGAGCGGACCGCGAACGTCACGTCGATCGATCTGGGACAGATCCAGGCGGCGCTGGAGGAAGTGATCGGGCGGGTCGTGCTGGCAGTCAGGTTCATGGCGCTCTTCTCGCTCGCCACGGGTGCCGTGGTGCTGATCGGCGCGATCTCCACCAGTCGCTGGCAGCGGATCAGGGAGAGCACTCTGCTCCGCACTCTTGGTGGAACCCGTCGACAGGTCCTGACCATTCTCGCAGTCGAGTATGCGGTACTCGGAATGGCCGCCGCACTGGTCGCCGGCATTCTCTCCGGAGTCGCTGGCTGGGCGCTGGCACGCTGGGTGTTCAACTCCTCGTTCGTGCTCCCCGTGGGACCGATATCATCGCTCGCCGCGATGATGGCGATCCTGACCACCAGCGTCGGCCTGA